>JAFGFF010000408.1 GCA_016931075.1 Pirellulales bacterium
GCTGACCATGCTCCTGGCGATGGTCCCGTTCATCGGTGCGGCGGGCGTCTGGGCGCCGTGCTGCCTGTGGCTCTATTTCCACGACGGGCGAACGGCGGCGGCGATCATGTTGGCCATCTACGGCGCGGCGGTCGTCTCGCTGATCGACAACCTGATCAAACCAATGGTCTTGCACGGCCGGTCGAACCTCCACCCGCTTCTGGCCCTCTTGAGCATCCTCGGCGGTGTGAAGGTCCTGGGCCCGATCGGTATCTTCGTCGGGCCCATGGCAGTGACGTTCCTCCACGTCGTCCTGATGATGCTCCAGAAAGAGATCGACTCGATGGGCACGACCGACGCCGTCGTTTCGGCCGTCAAAGGGAAGTGATCGGGTGGGAATCGATCACGAAAGTTACCGGCCAGGCCCGGCGGGCAGGTCGTAGGTGACTGAGACGTGTTGCACTCCGGTCGACGGGGGCGGTAGTTCACTCAGAAACCGGTCGAGCGCTTCATAGTACTCGCAGGTCTGCGGGTCGTTGTGGTTGCCGCCGCGGATGAGGATAAATTGCTTCGGCTCGTTGGCCGCGGCGAACAGGGCCTGGCCCTGCTCGAACGGGATGAGCTGATCGGCGTTGCCGTGGCTGTGCAACAGCGGGCCGTGGTAGCGGCCGATCTTCGAGAGCGAGTCCAACCGGCTGGTCATCAGCGGACGCAACGGCCGGACGCTTGGGATGTTGGCCGCGACGTCGGGCAGCGAGGTGAACGTGCTTTCGAGCACCAGGCCTCGAGCGCCGTCCTCGGCGGCCAAGTCGACGGCCACGGCCCCGCCCAGCGACCGGCCCATCAAGACGGTGTCCCGCTCGGCGATCCCTTCGCGCCGGGCCAGCCACGCCCGGGCCGCGCGGGCGTCCTGCAACACGCCCGCTTCATGCGGAAGACCCTCGCTCCGACCGTAGCCACGATAGTCGAAGATCATCACCGCGACGCGAAGCTGGTCGTGCAGCAGCCGCAACAGGTTCGTCCGATCGCTTAGGTTGCCGGCGTTCCCGTGGCAGAAGAGCACGGTCGCCCGCGGATTCACGCAAGGGCAGTACCAGCCGTGTAGTTGTGTGCCGTCGGAAGCGTTGAACCAGGCGTCTTCGTAGGCCAGGCTACGAGGCGCCCAGTTGCCTTTGGGATAGCGCGTCGCTTGGAAGATGACGGAATCTTCCAGCCGCGCGACCGGATTGAACGCCCGAGGGCTGATGCTCGCGCATCCGACCCAAGTCGAGCAGAAAAGGACGGCCAGCCAGGGTAATTGTCGGTGAAGACGCATCGACGGCTCCTCTGGCGACCACATGGCACTCGGCCCCGACGGGAGGGCGAAGCTCCCGTCGAGCCGAAGCCGCAGCCGATGAGCAAGGCGGACCACGGGCTTCGCCCCCGCGACCCCACCCTTGGCTGATAAAGACGAGGGCGGGATCATAGGGATCCGGAGGTCTTGCGTCAAGGTCAGCCCGCGCTTGCGCCGAGAACGTGTTTTGAAGTTGCCCCGGCTGGTTTCGAGGGTGCCACTGCTGACTTGTTCAGCAGTGCTTTTTCGGGAAAACGCGGTTTACACTGCTGGACAAGCCAGCAGTGGCACCCTTTTTACAGCACGTTCTGAAACATTCACCCCCCCTTGCATGGAGGTCTGTTGGACTGGACAATAAGGGGCCCTGGATTTCATATCTTTGGTGGCAATATCGGTCGGTCCGTTGCTTGCCGACGTTGCCAAGATTGCCAGGCGTGTCCTTCGTCTTGCCTCGCTTGAAAGGAAAACTGTCCAATGTCCGATTCTCCTCGTGTGATCCTTTCCGGCTTTGCGGACGAGGCGGCCCATCCGGTCGACCAGAGCCAGAAGACGGCCGAGCAGCAGTTCGCCGTGTTCGCCGCGTTGGGGATGCAGTATTACAGCATCCGGTTCATCGACGTGGGCAGCGGACCGAAGAACGCGATGAAGCTGACCACGACCGAGATCCAGAAGGTCCGCAAGCTGCAGAACGAATACGGCCTGAACGTCTCGTCGATCGGCTCACCCATCGGCAAAGTAAAGCTGCTCGACGTGGACGACGGCACAAAGAACGCCTACATCCCATTCAAGAAGTACCTGGCCCAGGACGTCCAGAAGGCGTGCCAGCTTGCCCACGCGTTGGAGAGCAAACTCATCCGCGGTTTTTCGTTCTATCACCCGCGAGGAAGCGATCCGCACGATCACCTGGAACAGGCGGCCGACCAGTTGGGCCAAATCGCCGAGGCGTGTCACCGCTCGGACCTGACCTTCGGGCTGGAGGTCGAGGCCAACCTGATCGGCGAGACAGGCCACCTGCTGGCCGAACTCTACCGCAAAGTGAACCACCCGGCTATGGTTCTCATCTTCGACGCGGCCAACATTGTCGTCCAAGGCTACACGGCCGACGAGATATTGGACCAGTTCCGCGCGATGACCCCAGGCCTGGGCTGGCTGCACATCAAGGACTATCACCATCCGAAGCCAATCACGCGAGGCCAGCCGATCGACGAGGACGCCTTGGCCAACTTCGTGCCCGCCGACCTGGGCGACGCGGCCCACGAACAGATCTTGCGCGAGTTTGCCCGGGTGTTGCCCAAGCTGGAACGGAAGCTTCGCCGCCGTGGGATCCCTGGCGTGTTCGTCGATCTCGAACCGCACGTCAAGGGCGGCGGCCAGTTCGGCGGATTCAGCGGCCCGGACGGCATGGGCGTCGCCCTGCGCGGTCTCTGCCGCGTGCTGGACTACGTCGACATCGACTACCACCTCCGCGACTTCGACGACGTGAAGGCCGCACGGGGATTCTGACAGCCCTCAACAACGACGAAGCATGACTGGCCCTGCCTTCCAATGGGCTAGGCCAGCGGGGCGTCCGGTGCGTCGGACGGCTGCAGAGTGGTTTCCTGCATGGGCTCTGGGTGCTCCTGCAGATAGGCCTCTTCCTCCGACTGGACCTCGCGCTTCTTCCGCTTCGTCTTGATCACCAGGCGGCCGGTGAGGATCACGTACTGGATGCCCCAGGCCACGGCGACCAGGATGCAGACCAGACCGGCGAAGTAGATGACGTTGTTCAGGCCCAACAACGACCAGGCCGTCAACATACCGGCCCCACACAGCAGGGCGATCGCGGCCACACCCAGCTTCTCATAGGTCGAGCGGCGTAGCATGTTCGTGGCGTGTTGATCGATAGCCGAGCTGGCCGTGGCCGAGGCCAACGCCCGCATCGCCATGAGCTGGTTGGGGTCCTCTTTCACCTTCGGACGCGGCGCCTTCTTGACCGCTTCGGCAGGCTCCGGTTCGGCAGCCGTCGGCGTCGTGGGCACAGGCTGTGGACTGGTCCCGGGGTCGGCGGCAGACTTCGGCTGGTCGGACTCTGGCGCCACCGAACGCACCCGTTGCATCAGCCGGGCCATGTAGTCCTCGATCGACTCGTCCTCCGAGTCCGACGACCGGGACGCGGGCCGGGAGGTCGACGGCGAAGGGGAAGGCTCGGCAGCCGCCGGCCGACTCGGTTCGTCGGCCAGAGATTCCAGTTCGTCGTCGGGCAACAGGGGCGTCACACCCAGTCGGCTCAGCACACTGCTGGCGTCGACCGGCGGGGACGTGTCTTCAGGCAAAGCGGTTACTGCCACCAAGGGCTCATCGTCTTCGGCCGAGGCGCGTTCTTCCCACTCGGTTTCCCGCTGGGCAAGCATCTCTTCCCGTTCGGCCAATTCGGCCTCTTGGGTCTCGCGCTGAGCCGTCCACTCGGTCTGGAGACGCTCGAACGCCTCGCGCTGGATCTGAAGCTCCCGCATCTGGGTTTCGTGCTCTTGAAGCCGGGCGTCCAGGTCGGCTTGGAGTTGTGCAAGCCGCGTCTCCTGGGCCTGGCTCTGATTGCGCCATTGGGCCTGCTCCTGCTCGAACTCACGGCGATGGTCGTCCAGCTCGGTCTGTTGGGCTTCCAACTCGCCTGTTTGAGTGGTCGACACGTTATCCTGGTCTGCTTGCCACTGGTCGCGCAATTGCTCGAAGGCCTTGCGTTCCTTGTCCAGTTCGACTCGATCGGTCTCGAAGCGTTGCAGTCGAGTGTCCAATTCCCGCTGTTGTTTCTCGGACCGGGCCTCGCGGGCGTCCAGGTCCATTTGGAGCTGGCGGAGTTGGGACTCCTGGGTCTGGCTTTGCTTGCGCCACTCTTCTCGCTCTTCGGCAAACTGCCGACGACGCGCGTCCAGCTCGGTACGTTCGGCCTCGAGTTTTGAGGCAGCCTGCGCCGACGCCGTTTGTGATTCGCCCTGGCGAGCATCCGCCCGGCGACGCAAGTCCTCGATCTCCTTCGCCTGCTCCTTCGCTTGTCGGTCAAGCGTCTCACGCTGCTGCTGGGATTGACGAAGCTGTTTCTCCAATTCGGCTTGGGCCGACTTCAATGAGACTTCGCGAGCGGCCAACTCGGCCTCGCGCTTCTGGAGCGACGTCTCTCGCTTTTGGATTGCCGTCTCCTGGACTTCCCGGTCGTGACGCCAGCGGTCCTGGTCGCGTTGCTGCTCGTCGCGCAGGGCCTCCCACTCTCGCCGTTCAGCCTGATGTTGTTTGGCCGCCCGGGCCGATTCACCCTGGGCGTCGGCCTGCTCCTTCCGCCACCGGGCCAGGTCTTTTTCGAAGGCTTCCTGTCGGGCGGCCAGCTCGCGACGCCGGACCTCGAGCTGACTGTCGGCCTGCCGGGTCTCCTCCTTCTGGGTGCCCAGTTGAGTGCCCTGGATCGCTTTGTTCTTCTTTTGCTCCTCCTGGAGCTTGGCAAGTTCTGTCTGGACCTGGCGGAGCTGGCCGATCACCCAACGGGCACGCTCGCGCCCCTGCCGCCGGGCCGTTTGAAGCTGGTCGGCCAGGTGTTTGGAAAGCTGGCTGGACTTCGGAAAATTCTCGGACTTCTGGCTCTCGGGGGATTGCGTAGGACAGGACCCACCGGTAGTCTGTAGCACTTCAAAATCAATCGGCCCGACCGTCAGCCGATCGCCCACGTTGAGCGGGGCATCGGAAAAGGCTCGGCCGTTGAGCAGCGTGTCGGGGCTCCAGCGGCGGATGACCGTTTGCTTGGAGCCGCGGACGATCAGGCAGTGGACCGGCTGGACGCCTCGGGCACTCAGCCGCAGGGTGCAAAGCCGATGGGAGCCGATCGTGCACTTTGGGGAGCCCAGACGCACGATCTGGCCGTCCCGGCTCGACCCGCGGATTTGGAGAACCAGTTGCCCGGTGACGCTGTCCAAGGGAATGCGACTGGCGGGGACGGCGGTTGGCGAGCTGGTTTGCACCATGGTAGGTCACCTTGGAAGGGGAGAGTCGCTGTCGAGGTCCGCACGTCGAGGTGGATAGCGCTCCATGCGCCGTGGCCCGGCCATCAGGGGTGTCGACCATGCCCCGGGGGGTTGTCGGAGGCGCGGACGTCAACAAGTCCTATAGAGCGTTTAGCTTATGCACGAAGTCGAGTCAAAAGCCGGGGAATTACAGGTCTACGGAACCGGTCGGGTTTACCAAAAACGGCTGCACATCTCTGCCGGTTTTGTCGATTATCCGTTAGCGGATCAGACGGACCCGAATGGACCGCCTCGGGAGGTGGATTCGCACGGGACGCGACTCGCGTGAGTGTCCTGGTCGGAGGGTGTAGAACGGTCAGCCCGGACGGTTGGGAAACGCCGTCGCGTGTGCTATCGCAACCCCTTCCTTCCAAAGAAGTTGAGGGCGGCTCGGCCGCGAGTTTGAGGATTCGTCCGATTTTGAACCTCCCTCGACCGGGAGCGTACTATAGTTTGGATGGTGACCACATTGAGCAAGGCCGCACGAGACGGCCGACGGGTCAGTAGTCCAGTTCACGTCAACCAACATGAGAGGGTTCGTCATCGGCTCATCTGAAGGGGGGCAAACCTTCAGCGAAGCCAGGGTCGGACAACGAAGGTAACACCATGTCCCGCAAAGAAGCGATCCTGAATCTTCGAGAAGTCTTGATCACCCGCCGCGACGCGCTGCGGCGCGTGTTGGCCGGCGACTTGAGTTCACTCAAGGAACTTCGTCGCTCCCAAGCATCGGGCGACGTGGTCGACGCAGCCTTGGACAGCGTCCAGGACGAGATCAGCTCGCAGTTGGCCGAGGTCGAGAGCCGCGAGTTGGCTCGAACCGAAAACGCCCTGGAGCGGATGCGCGACGGGACCTATGGGACGTGCGAGTCGTGCGGCTGCAACATCCCGATGGCCCGACTCAGCGCGTTGCCCTACGCGACCCTCTGCATCAAGTGCCAACGCGAGGCAGAACTCGAGGGCGGCGCCGGTGGCGGCGACGCCGACTGGGGACGTCTCTTGGACACCTCGGGCGACGGCGGGTCCGACCTGTCGATCAGCGACCTGGAAATCGACGTCTCCTAGTCGCCTTCCAGCAACGGGATGGCACTGCTGGCTTGTCCAGCAGTGCTCCTTGCCCAGGTCATGTCACCGACTGCCGGATGCTCCATTCGCGGCATACTCCATCGGCGGAAGTGCTTCCGGCGGGGGCATGTCCCCCGACCGTTGCTTGATCTTCCCCTGGGGGGATGGTAGACTCGTTTGCCGGCTGGTTGAGCCGTCTTGTGTCTTCGCGGGAGACTCCACGTGGTTACCGTTTCCGACTGCCATGCCCGTCCGTTTCGCTCCGGTCTGCTGGGCTTTGTGCTGCTGAGCGTGTTTCTAGGATGGCCCGGGCTGGCGGGGGCAGAACCTCCGGCCGACTCGGACGCCAGAACGGCCCTTTATGCCCAATTGGAGCGTCAGGCGACGTTCTTCGAGCGCCAGGCCGACCTGGTCAAGACGGTGGCCAAGCTCATCGGGCCGACCGTGGTCCACATCGAAGCCGATGTTAGCGAGCGGCGGAGCCTTCGCCATGGCAAGACCGGCCAGGTCGAAGAGTCGGGTTCCGGCGTCATCATCGAGCACAAGGGCAAGCACTATATCCTGACCAACCGGCATGTCGTTTTCGGGGCCGAACCGGAGGCCATCCGTGTCCACCTGGCCGATCGGCGGACGATCCGCCCGACCAAGGTTTGGGAAGATGCAAAAACCGACATCGCCGTGCTGGCCGTCGACGCGCCCAACCTGGTCGCCGCCCGGATCGGACGGAGTGAGCCGGTCGAGATCGGCGACTTCGTCCTGGCGGTCGGAAGCCCCTTTGGATTAAGCCATTCGGTCACCTTCGGGATCGTCAGCGCCAGGCACCGCCACGACCTGCGGCTGGGTGGCAAGGGGGTCGAGTTCCAGGACTTCCTCCAGACCGACGCGGCCATCAACCCGGGCAACAGCGGCGGGCCCCTGGTCAACCTGCGGGGCGAGGTGATCGGCATCAACACGGCCATCGCCAGCAGCGGTGGCGGCAACGAAGGAATCGGATTCGCCATCCCCTCAGCGCTCTTCATGAACATCGCACGACAGTTGATCGAAAAAGGAAACGTCGAACGGGCCTTCCTGGGCGTGACGATCGACGCGCGGTTCGGGCCGACCAAGGCGGCCGAGATCGGGTTGCCCACCCCGGTCGGCGGTCACGTCACAGGCGTCATCCCCGACTCGCCCGCCGCCGAAGCCAAGTTGCGGGTCGACGACGTGATCCTCCGGTTCCAAGGCGTCCCCGTCGACGACGATGACCACCTGGTCAACCTCATCGGCTTGACCGAGCTCGACAAGGAAGTCACGATGGTCGTCTTCCGCGACCGGAAACAGATCACCGTCAAAGCCCGGCTCAAGGCGAAGAAGGCCAACCCCGATCAATAGCGCCGGGTGGCATGCCCAGACGCCCGCTTTAGCGGCGGATGGGCATGTAGGCAAGGCTGGGTGCAAGACATGCCCATCCGTCGTTGACACGACGTCTGGGCATGGCACCCCGCTTTAGCGGATATCTTCTCTGAGGAGAGACGGCCACGTGTCCAACTTCGAGTTCGTCCAGTTCGACACGCCCGACCGGCTGCGCCGCGAGGCCGAACAGTGGGACGCCCTCTGGCAGCGGAGCGACGTGACCATCCCGACAGCTCGGGCTGAACTGGTCGCTCAATGGGTCGAATGGTTCGCCGCCGAGGCCAAGTTCCGGGCCCTGCTCGTCCGGCAAGAGGACCGGCTCGTGGCCGCCTTGCCGCTGGTGGGTCGCCGCGTGGGCCGGCTGGCGACCGTCGGTGGGCTGACGATGAACTACTGGTCACCCAACGGCGAGTTGCTGCTCGACCCCGAGGCCGACGCCCCGGCCGTCCTCGACCGGCTCCTGGCAGGCGTCCGGAGGCTCGGCTGGCCCTTGTTCCGACTCGAAATGACCCCTCATCTGACGACCCATTGGCAGGCGATGCAGGAGACCCTGTCGCGCCACGGGTGGTCGATGGAAGTCCATCCCCGCTGGGAAGTCGGCTTGACCGAGACCCAGGGCGACTTCGATGTGTTTCTCGAAACCCGGTCCCGCAATCTCCGCCGCAGTCTCCGCAAGGATTTTTCACAACTGGCGGCCCAAGACGCCGCGCCGATCGCCTTTCACCTCGAACGCGATTTCGACGACGTCGAGGCGTCGCTCCGCGAGGTCTTCGAGATGGAGCATCGCGGCTGGAAAGGCGAGGCGGGCGGATCGGTGCTGGCCGTGCCGGGCATCCTCGATTTCTACTCGCGGCAAGCCCGGCGGCTGGCCGAGTGGGGTGACCTGCGTCTGGCCACGCTCCGCCAGAACAACAAGCTGCTGGCCTTCGACTTGGGTTGGATGGGGGCCGGCGTCTACCATTCGTTCAAGGTGGGCTACGACCCGGCCTATCGCAAGTTCGGACCCGGCCACCTGCTGCGCGAACAATTGCTCCGCGCCCTGTTCGACGATTCTGAAGTCCGGGCGATTGACTATCAGGGCCCTCGGACCGAAGCCATCGACGCCTGGACGACCTCTTCCTACCCCATCGCCCGGCTGACCTTCGCCCCGCCCACGCTCCCCGGCCGCCTCGCCTGGACCGCCTGCCGCGCCGCCACGAAACTCGTCCGGTGGCGACGAGGGCAATAGGATATTCATCCTCTAAACCTCGTGTGCCACTGCTGGCCAAGCCAGCAGTGGCACACGGCGCTATCAAGGAATAACTTACCGACTTTGCTCTGTAGGGAACGCTCTCCGTGGCGTTCCGTGAGCTGCGGAAAAAATGGCCAAACTCGCGGTTCACGGAACGCCACGGAGGGCGTCCCCTACAGTGATGGCGATGACCTCAATTCGGATAATTGTTCTTTAACGGATTCTCAGGGCAAATCAACCTTCGGCTCAATCGCCCTGCGTAGCAGTCGATAGAGCAGATCGAACCGGGCACGCAGGGCCGTGTCGGGCACCGTGGCCCAACTTTGGCCCATCTGGGCGTCGTTGAAGGCCGAGGCGAAGCCGATCACTGTCACGATGCCCTGGCCAAAGGTGGCCTGGGCCGCCACGGGCACGTCGCCCACCCAGGCGATCGGCCGTCCGCCGGTTACAGGACAGGCCTGCACCGAGGGCCGCGTGGCCGTGTCGGTCTCGGGCGTCTGGCCGTCGGTCACAAGCCCCTCCACGGGCGAGGTACGGTCGACGTTCAATCCAAAGGGCCAAAGCAGCCCGCCGGAGGTCGAGCGGCCATTCTCGGGCGAAACGAAGACGACCAACCGGCCACCTTTTTCGACGAATTGGAGCAACTTGTCGCGGTACGCCTGGGTAACAGAGCCGGTTGGCTGGATCACTACCAGGGCGTCGCCCGAGAAGACGTCGAGCCCCTCGGCACGCGATGTAAAGTATCCCAGCCGCGGGATCCACTGTTCCAAAAGCCCAAAACCTTCGCCCTGGCCTTGGGTGAACGCGCCGAGCGACAAGGGCACGTCGGAGAGGGTCCGGTCCAACACGACGTCGATCTTGTCGTCGGGCTGGAGGTTGACCGGCCGCACCGCGGGCATAGCAGCCCGATGCATGGCGGCGGCCGTGGCGGCGCCGAGCGTCGCCCCCAACAACCCGGCGGCCAGCAGAACGGCCCAATTCATCCGCCCCCGACCGACGGCCGTTCCCACGATCAGCAAGGCCAGCCCGGTCAGGATCGACGTGATGACAACCAGCCCTCGGGTCGACTCGCGATCCAGCGGACTTTCGTGGTTGAGCCAGTCGATCATCCCGACGAACAGCTCGGCCTTGCCCGGCTGAAAGATGCAGAAGTTCGAGAAGATCGTCGAATCGGTAAACGCCATCACCCGGCCGGTCCCGCATCGGGCGGCCCAAAGCTGGATGAACGGGCCGTAGCGCATCTCGGGTCGATACTCGGCAGGCGGGTGGTAGTTGCTATTTTCGTACTGGGCCTGGATGCTCCACAGCCCGGGCGCCTGGATGGCTGCCCAACCTAGGCTCGTGCCCGGGTCGATCGAACACGACACGGCGAAGTTCACGCCATCCAAGTGCGCCACCGACGGATGTGGCACCGACGGCGGAGCGAAATGTTGTTGAAATGGCGTACCGACGCGGAAGAGCAGATCGTTGCGGAAGGCAAACCCGAACTGCCGTGCGATGTCGTTCAAATAGGTCGTCGACCGGAAGACATTCGTGTGATCGCCGATCAGGAGCAGGCCCCCGCCGTGCTGGACGAACCACTTGATCGCCCCAACCTCCTCGGGCGAGAAGCGGGCGGTCGGAATCTTTACGATCAGCACGTCACATTGAGCAAGCGTCTCGGCGTTGATTGGCTTGTCGGGCATCAGTCGCGACATGGCAAACCGCCGCCCGGCGTAGTCGTAGATGATCCGGTAGGTGTAGCTGTTCGGCTCGCCGTAGTGGTCTTCGTCGTACTCGTTCGTGGTCGGCTCCCACTTCGAGTGTCGCTCGACGACCATCACCCGTCCTCCTTTGGGCTGTCCCACTGGTTCCCAGATCCCGAAGAAGACGACCACGCCCGCGCCGAGCAGCACCATTGCGCATGCGATCGCCTGCCGACGCAAGGGAATCAGCTCTGGTGTCACGGCCTCGTCGGGTGACGGGTCTTCTGGCGCTCGAGGCCGGCGGACCCACCAGGCGGCCAAGAGGACAGGCCCAGCCAACAGGAGCAAGGCCACCCACCAGCTCAGAAACACGCCCATCGCCGCGGAGGCCACGTCCGGCTCGGCCCGCAAGGCCCGTTGGGCATAGGCCCCCAGCATGAACGCGGCACGGATCGGCAGCCAAACGGCCACCGCCCCAAGCAACGCGCCTGCCCGACGGAGCCAACTTCGCCAGCGCTCTGTCGGTTGCACGCCGAGCATCAGGGCCAGGGCCACCAATCCGCCGACGAGAAACAGCAGCGTGGCCGGATCGACCAGCAGGTCCCACGTGGCCGCCAGCCGCTCGACTCGATCGCCGGCACGCAGGGCCAAGGTTTCCTGATGCACGGCCACGTCGGCTCCGGTCAGTCGGGCGATCTGGCCCAGCAGCCACGTCGCCGCGCCCGGCAGGTCGTGCGACCGGGCCATCGCATGGGCATAGGCCGCCATCGCCCCGGCCTGGGCCGTGAGCACCGCGCCAGCCACCAGTGCTTTCGTCCCCAGTCGCTCGGGCCACGCACGAGGAATCGGAGTCAGTCCGAGCAACAGTCCGAGCACCAACAACGTGACTGCAATCGCCCAAGGCCAGGGCACCAACACCAGCACGGGCAGTAGGCCCACGCCCGCCACGAGCCGTTCGCGCCGCGACGGAAGCCGAACGGTTCGCACGTCCAGCAGGAGCGTGCCCAGTACGATGGTCAACGCCCAGAACCACCACGAAGCGGGCCGGTAGTAGCCCAACCCGATCGTCCACGAAGAGGCCAGCATCGCCACGCCGATCCACGTGCGAATCATCGGCCGTCCTCCCCGCCTGGCGGCTCGTCGGAAGGCGCGACCGGCTCATTCAGCTTGGGCAATTCAAGCCCGGTGGACGGCTCGACATCGGCAGGCGCCCGGGGCGGCGCCGGGTTGGGCGGGATCCACTTTTCCCGTCCGGTCATCCGCCCGAGCATCCAACGCCAGAATTGGTCGTTTCCAACTAACCCCTCCTGGGCGATGGCCTGCCCGTTGTGATAACCCATGTTATGGTTCAGCCCGAAGCACGTATCGCCGATCACGACCACGGCCCCCTTGTCAGGCAGATCGCGTCCGACGGCAACCGGCCACTCACTCGATCCGGGAATCAGGATTTGGGCATCGTCGGTCGTGCATTGCACAGGCCAGCCGGCAAAGAGCCAGACGTACAGAGAGTAATCGCCTCGATCGGGGTCGGCCACACTGAGATAGGGCATTCGGATGTGGCCCAACGCTTCGGCATTGTAGTCTCCCACTGGTTCGGGGTCATATGTCGTTGCGCCCGGGCCGATCGGCGATGGAAGAACCTGAAACTTGAAATCGTCCAACAGGGCCTCATTGGCGGCCGACTCGGTCGCGCCGATCGTGGCGACGAACAGTCCTCCCTCGTCCACGAACCGTGCAACCATCGCCCGTTCTGATTTGGGAAATGATTCGGATGGTCCGATCGAGATGAACACGGCGGCCTGGTCCAGTTGGTCTTCGTCCAACTCGGGCAGAACCAGCGGAAAGTAGCCGGCCCGGGCCAGCGACATCATCAAACCGTCGAGACCCCGGTTGCTCCAGGGGTCAGTTGAATAGGCCTCATGGTGCGAACCGTCGATGTAGGCGATCGGCCGCGTGGCGTCCGACTCGCCTAAGGGCACAACCCGTCCGACCGTGCGACTGATCCAGGTCGCCGTGCCCAGTCCTACCAGCAGGGCCAACGCCGCCACCGCTACCCGAGGCGGCCGGTTCTGCCACACGACCAGCCATGCCAGCACCAGTGCGAAGACCAGAGCCAGGACCTGACGAGAGACGTCTTGGGGATCACTGGACGGATGCGCAAGGAATGCCAGCAACCGCCCGGTAAATGGCCAGGCGTGCAGTGTGCCTATGTTAGACAAGCAGTAGCTGTCGGCCACGGCGGCCACCTTGCCGCGACCCAGCGGCCGCCAAGCCGCCAGGACCAGATCGCCCAACCGTTCGCCCGGCTCGAACCGCGGCGCGATGGTCGTCAGCGCGTCGCTGGCCGAGTCGGCGTAGCCCCAAGTGCCGATCAGGATCGGCCGCACGGGCCAGCGGGCGTCGATCGACGAGCCCAGCCGCAACCCGAGCCGGATCGTCCGGTCGTTCAGCCCCAGCGCGGCCGGGCAGGTCGTGGCGGTCAGGGCGTCTTGCCAGCCGGGGGCGGCCGGTTGGGCCATATCGAAGCGGATCGCCATGCCGGCTGGTTCGAGCACGTCGTCGACCGGGCCGCGGCTCTTTGTCTCCTCGGTAACCGGTCCGGCCGCGACCAGCAACGATCCGCCGTCGCGGACGAACGCCTCGATCCGCCCAAGCACGTCGGCTGTCCACGGTTGGCTCGGGTCGAGCAGCACGAGCACGTCGGCCCCGTCCAGATCCGCCTCGGTCAGATCGGTCGAAACCCGCGTGCGACCGCCCAGGCTTGACACGAAGCTGGGCAACATGCCAAAACCTTCGGCCACCCCGGGCCGGTAGTCGCCGGGCGTGGGCTGAGTCCAATTCAGACTCGCGTGGTTGTGAATGACGATCGTCTTGCCCGCCAGATCCGGCTCGATCCAGGAAAAGGTCATGGTAGCCGCCAACGCCATGGCAACGCATGCAGTGGCCACGCCCGCGAACAGGCCGCCGCGCGGGCGTGGGGCCGGCGGCGTCCAACCGGACGATTCTTTCACATGCCATCGGGCCCAACGCAACATGAGCACGGCGACGATCGTTTGTATCACGGCCGCCACCAAGGGCACGTTCCACGGCAGGGCCGCCCGAGCCAAGAACGCCGGCGTCCAGTCGGGAGGGCGGTAGTCGTCCGGGTCGAGCGGCAGGACCGGCGCGTCGGGCAACAAGGCCGCCAGGTCGTTCGCCCGGGCGAGAACGACCAGGTAGACACCCTGTGCGATCACGATGCCCACCAACGCGAACAGGGCACGCGTCCACTGCGGTCGCTCGGTCCACCACAGCCAGCCGACGTAGAGGACAACCATCGGCACGAGGAAGTCCAGCCCCCCGAAACTCGGCCCGATGTCCAGCGGACGGCTGGTGAAGATAGAGACGAGTCGCCCCATTGCCTGACTCAGCCATGCCGACGCGGCCCAGACCGTCGGGCTGGTCCAGCAGGCCAGTCGATAGAGCGCCAGCGCCCCGGCCGCCCAGGCGATCAGCAGGACGGCCCGGCGATTCACGCCTGACTCGCGCCAGGCCAGCATCCCCAGCACGCCCGCGACACCCAGCACGCCGCCGATCGGCCCGACCGGCAGCCAGACGTTCGCCGCCAGCGCACCTACGACGACCAGCGCGAAGAGCCACACGAACGGTCGCACCGGCACGTCGTCTCGGCGGAGCCCCAGCACGATGGCTCCCAGAAGCAGTCCCCCGGCCAGCGCGCCGCGAAACGGCCCGGCCAGAAAACCCGTCGACCCGGCCGCCACCCACGCCGCCGCCAGCCCCAGCCCGGCTACGCTCACCGCCCGGACCGATGGGCTCACCGTCGGATTCTCGTGCAGAGCGTCAACTTCCGCGGAAGGAGCCGTCATGGGAAGAGGTTTCTGGTATTGTGTCGGACCGCCATACGAATCTGACCAGTATGGCGGCCCGACCCGTCCCAGTCAACCTCGCCACAACGCGTGCTACTTAGGCGAAGGAACGGCATTCATGGAACGAGGCTTCGGCGTCAGAAGCTTCTTCATCAGAAACTCGTTGAGGTTCGCATATTCCTTCGGTTTTACGACTCCTTTGATCTCCAGATGGCACTCGTGTCCCAGCCGGTCGGCCTTCTCCTTCAGCTTCACACCATAGACCGGATGGTGAATGCCGTGGTGGATGTCTTTTGATGGAAGATCCATGCTCTGGTCGTAATACATATACAACGGCGGGTCGGCGCGGTCGAGGTGGTTGTAGGGCGAGAACTCGACGAACAACGGGCGGTGCCGCGTGTAGCGTGCAAGCACATCTTCAAGCGACTTCTCGCCGACAGCCCGAAAGATCATCGGGTGCTTGGCCGCCTCGCGCCCCAGCCAGGGCTCCATGACCTTCGGGTCGATTGACGTCTGGCCATTCAGCACAGCGGCGGCCGTCACCCGGGTCGACTCGCGCAGAACCGGGTCCTTTGATTTCGGGTCGGCCAGGTCGTCGTGCAGGAGAATCCACATCGACGTGCAGGCTCCCGCGCTGCCGCCGGTCAGGGCGATTCGTGAAGCGTCGATGTTCCATTCCCGTGCCTTGAAGCGGAGGAACTGGACGGCCCTCGCCGCGTCGTGCACAGGAGCGGGCAGAGGCGTCTTGGGGCTCAGGCGATAGTTGACCGCGGCGCACGAGATGCCCTTTTTTAGAAAATGATGATAGTCGGGCGCATGTCGGTCGTTTTTATCTCCCTGATACCAGCCCCCTCCATGGATATAGACCAACAGCGGACGCGGCCCCTTGCCCTCGGCTTTCCAGAAGTCCAAAACCTGCCTGGCGTGTGGACCGTAAGCGACGTCGGCATGAGTCGGAACCGGACGATCAGGCGCGGCAGCCAGCGCGGTCGCCCCCAGAATCAAAACGAATAGAACAGCGGTGCTGGTTCTCATGGGATACTCCGGGATCAATGGTACGTGACTCGCACCTGGACACGATTCTGAGCGGGAGGAATCCGAATCAACTCCTTCCCGGCGTTGAAATCGGTGTGCGGTTTGCCGTTGACCGTGACAGCCCGCATCGGCTTGCCTTCGGGGTGACGGATACGAAGGACGATGCGTTTGGGCGTCGGACGGGCCGAGTCCTCGCTCGACAAAGGCTCGATCACCGCGTCGATATGCCCGGCGGCCGATGAGGAAGTGATCGAGTAGCTCACTTTGCCGAATCGGGTGGGCGCGTTGCGGACGGAAATCGTTTTGCCGTTTTCCAGCCATCGATTGGTAATCATCGGGGCAAGCCACAGGTCACCGTTGCGATCCGCCGTGAACATCTTGGCCGTTTGGACCAGGAACCAGGCTGTCTCGTGGGTCTTGTTCCATCCGCCCGTGTTGCGAAAGTGCTCCCAAAAGGTCAGATTCTCGGTCCCGACCAACGAACTCATCGCGTTGAAGTAGGACCGCACAAACGGCTTGGGATCGTCTCGCAGGAGACAGACCTCGGCGTTGCGTCCGTAGTAGGGCTGGACCTTGCCGAATCCGCCAAAGGCGAAGGCGTCCTGGCGGTTCTTTTGCTCGGGGAAATCCTTGTGCCCGGAACGGAGGAACTGATGATCTTCGAGGTAGTCCATGATCTCGGCCGCCCTGGGAGAACGTGGATCGAGGATTCCGTCGGTGATCAGGTGGTTCGGCCCGATCTCGGCGTTATAGATCATCATCTTGTCCGGCTCATAAACGACGAGCATGTCCTCGACGTTGCCCAGCAGGTTCATATCGGCAGGGGGATTGGGGATCCAAGTGCCGTCGCGCAGCAGCACGACCGGCGATCGGGCTTCGAGCCAACGGTAGGCCCGCAGGAGGTCCTCGTGGTAGCTTTTCGCCTCGGCCAGCAGGGCCGGCGCATCAGGGTGCCCGATGTCGGTCAGGATTAGTGCCGTCTGTTTCAAGCCGAAGTAATATTGAGCTTCGTTGAAGAACCGATAACACAGACGCCCGCAGTCGGCCGTCGCGTCCGGAGGCATCAGGCCGTACTGGGGCACGCGGTTGCCGTCAGCGTTGAGGCGTTTGGTCTTTGTTCTCTGCGAGGCGATCCACTTGCCTGCCCGGGCTAACGTGGGTGAAACGGCCTTGAGCCACTCTCGATCGCCGTAAAGGTCATAGTGCGCGGCAAGCGTCCAGAGATGCTCGCCCGTGCCGATCTTCGTGTAGCCCGTGGTGAAAAAACCTTGGGCGTTGTATCGTTTGAGGAAGAATTCGAGCCCCCGCCTGGCAAAATCGGGATGCCCACACAGGTCCATGCCGTGGATCACCGCTTGCGCTTCACTGTCCAGCGGTCCGTAGAGCATCGAGTCAATCCAAGGCGCCACGTAGCGGCCCTTCTTCTCATTGCGGGCAGCAATCAGGCAATGGACTTGCGAGGCGCGGATCACGTTGCTCAAAAACGGGTCGGGCACGTCCACCCGTATGGTCCCGGCCAACAGATCGGTCCAATACTGTTTGAACTGCGTGGCCCATTGACTGGGCTCGCGGAGCACGGCATAGTCGGCCGGTTTGATGGGCCAGGCGGGCAGGTAGACGACCAACCGGGCCCGTTTCTCGGCCGGCAGCTTGCCTGTCAGAACAACGCTCTCGCCTCGTTTCGACATCCGCAGCGATCCTGTCTCATCCGTCTCGAATAGGGCAACCACGCGTCCTTGCTTCACGGCGACCAGCCCGCCGTCGACCTGGTGGAACGCATCCAGAGGCAGCTTCCCGCGCTGGCTCATTTCGAGCCCGACTTGCAGCAGTACTTCGACGTCTTTGTTTATCGTGTTCTCGATCGTGTAATCGGCCACGCAGACGGCCCGATTGCGATACCAGCTTGGGCTGCCCTGGGGCGGTTTCGAGTCGACCGGGGCCACATAGGTGCACTGCTCGTATTTCACCCCATTCTCGCTCACCGTGATGACCGGCTTGGGCAGCCACCCGCCGTCGAGTCGTCGGGTCAACCGGCCCTTGCATCGGCCGAATTGCGCGACCAGCTTGGGGTGAGGCGAGTAGTGGGGCTTGTACTTCTTGCGTGAAATGAGCGACCGATACTCGGCGTCGGGCGCGTCGTACAGACGAAAACGAATCGCCCCATCCCGCTGGGCTACAAACTTGCGATTATCGCAGGCCAGGCTCAACAGCGTGGGCCCCCAGTTCTGAATCGGGTTGTGTACCGTGGCCATCGCGTCGGCCAGGGTCCGGTCGGGCCGGCCACGGACTTCCTCAAGCACGGTCTGCCGGCCGGCGATTTGCTGCATGTATTCAGCCGGCGTCTTTCGGCGAGGTCCGCCGCTGACGAAAAGCTCGGAACTGGGCACATAAACGCACCCATGCTTGAGGACGTCCTCGACGGCCACGCTGACCGTCCGCCTGGGCATCTCGAACCGCAATACGGTCCGCTCGGCCTTGATCGCGGCCGGCTCGCTGTAACGGACCTTCAGGGCCAAAGGATCCACAAGGCTCCATGTCCGACGCAATCCCGACGGCGACATCAAGACACCGTTGTAAACTTCAACCCGGGCCGGTTCGATGGGAGACTTTGCACTTTCGGTTGAAGGCCACCATGTTGCCTGCAAGTCGGCCATTCGCCATGACAACCGCCCAAAGGCCGCAATGCGTTTCAACACAAACGGGCCTGGCTTGGTCCCGTTGCCCTTGGGCGTTGGGATTATCCAGCGAACTCGGAGCGTGCGCTGCGGCGCTTCTTTTTCGTTGATCGTCCAACTCCAGCGGGCTTTGGATCGATTAAGTTGGGCAGGCAGAACCTTCCACTCGCCCTGCCACGGTGACTCGCCAACCCAATACTGCAACTGGACGGCTTCGACCGGTGGCACCGCAGTCGGATCGGCCCACATCAACTCCAGGCGTCGCAGGAGCCGAGGTTCGTTCCAACGCAGCCCGATGCAGCCTTGCCCCTCGGCCATCGTGGGCACGGCATAGCTCCCGTCATCCGCCGGTTTCACATCCGTGTCCAAAAAGACGTCCTCGGCCGGAAATGCTTCGAGCCGGGTGGCCGAGGTGCCTTGGGTGTGTTTCGGGTTCGACGTCACCACTCGGGCAAACGCCCCAATGTCGACTGGCCCAGCGGCTACCTGCTCCCGTGGCGATGGTTCGGCCCCTTGGACCTGGTCCCCCAAAATCAAACACCATGCCACGGGGATCGCAAGAAGGCAGTTCCAGCCCATCAATCGGCCAGCAACCATAGGGGGCTCCTCCAAGAGGGCAATCGGCAGGTAAAAGCGTGTTTCGGCGGGACAATTCAGGCAGGAATCCGGCTTGAAACACTGCGTTCACTATATTCTCGGCACCTGGGCATGTCGATCGAACCGGTGCCGGCTCACGTGTGGAAATGCGTCACCATTCTCACCATTTCCAAGCTGCCCTTGCCCCGCATGGGGGATGCCGGTACGATTCGCGCCGACATCTGCCGATACAGAGGTATGTGACAGAGATTCGGCCCGGCTGGGCATGTCGGGCATGGGTGTCGCGGAGGAGGAATCATGTTCAGCTCGGCGAAGAAGAAGGGAGAGAAAGGCGGTCCGGCCGTGCGACGCTACATCGACATGTGGGCGTTTCTGAAAATGCACCCGACCAACATCGACCTGCTCCAGCGGCTCAAGTCGGCCGACGACCGGCAATTCGGCACGAACATGGACGTCTGCGGCACCGTTTCGACCAAGGACGGCAAGACGCGCGGTTGGGACAAAACCCATCTGGTGGGCATCCGGGCCGACGCCTGGGCCGCCGACGCCCACCGCCGGCTCGTGCTGAAGATGTTTAAAACGACCGGCGAGCGAATCCGCTGGGTCGGCACTGTTGAAGAGATTACCACCCGCGAGATCCACAACTCGATCGGCTCGCGCCGCACCGTGTTGTCCCTGGCCGTGATCCTGCCGGGCTACGAGTACCTCGTAAACGTCCAGCAGAACCACCGGACGTTCCGGATCCCGTCGATCTTCACCTTCTCGTTCCACGACGAAGACGAAGATCGGATGTGGTACATCAACATCAAACGCAAGTGGATCTCGATCGGCGCCGATTTTACTATCGAGTCGGGCGGCCGAAAGATCGGCGAGATCGACGGCAAGCTGATCGGTTTCGGCTACAACGCCTACCTCCGTGTCCACGAACCTTCGCTGGCCACCAACGGCCGGTTCCTGGACCTGCTGACCCTCTTCACCACCTCGGTCGGCTATCACCGCGCCATGCGTCGCGCCACCCGTCGCCGCATCCGCGCCGTCCACGCCGGCGACCCGTTGCCCCACGCGGTCGAAGACGAGGAAACCTGGCTCCTGAAAAACCCCCGCCGCCGCGCGGCGTGAAAGACCGGCTCGCCTCGATCGACCCAATTCAGGGTTCTCTTGCCGTCTGAAGACCGCTCGGTCGACTTGGTCAGATTCCGCTCACGTCGACCGTTTCATCGCCGTCGGCCGTAAACAGGGCGACGAAGACGGCCGGATCGATCTCATTAAACAGGAAGTGAACCGATCCGTCGGCGAACGGGAACACCGCGCCTCCGGGATGGAAGGAGAGAATCTCGTTGGCGTTGGTGCAGTTGATCACACGTCCGTTGCTGCCAAGGCAGATGTTCTGAAGTGCGATTTCGGCGTTGTAGTCGGCCCAAGCCGCGCCAGAAATGACGCTGGGAATGGTCCGCCCATCGAAGGAGTGCGGTTCGGGTCGGGCACAGTCTTCAATGATCGAAAGCATCGTCGACGACGTTCCGTCCCTCACGTCCGCCACCCGAACTCGCTTGATCGTGAGCGAGGTGGGCAGGTTGCCTGTGATGTCGCGCAGCAACGCCTGAATGTGGGGCGTGCCGGACGGGATAATGCCCTTGCTGACCAGGTAGTTGTAGAAATCTCCCCCCTGCGGAATCGAGTGGGCCGTCGTATAGTCGGCGACCGCATAGGTCCCGGCTGTCGTCCCCGTGTATGTCACGGTATCCGGCCCCGGTGAACTAGGGCACCGAAGATTGGGAACGGCGGCTTCGGCGACTCCACGGTTTTTGGCGTTGTACCACGGCACGTCGAAGTAATACAGATCGTAGAGCTGCCGTTGTTCCATGTACGGCAGCAACAGCGGCCACACGTTGTGATAGCGTGCCATAGCGCCGCTTTCACGCACGTTGACCTGCGACGGTGGGTACGTCTTGTATGCGTTCTCGTATTGCACGGCCGCTAGGCCGATTTGCTTCATGTTGTTGGTGCAATTGATCCGGCGCGCCGCCTCCCGGGCTGCCTGCACTGCCGGAAGTAGCAAAGCAATCAAAATGCCGATGATGGCGATCACCACCAGCAGTTCAACCAGGGTAAACGCCCGGCGTTGTCGACGAGAATCCTGACCGAACAAATTCGAAACATCTCGCATCGCCATCCTCCCTATCCCAGGGCCAAGCAGGACCCCGCGGCTGTAATGCCCTTGCTGCCCTTGGCTTCCGGTTGCTTGTCCGCGACACACATCCCAAACGGCCTATGACGCACCGGCCACACAAGGCCAAGAACAACAAATCTGCGACGGGGCGCAACATGACCCCGTCGCAGGGGATCATCTCGTGAAATTCTCTTACCCCGGTAACTTTCAAACTAAACTCGGGCGAAAGAAATGTCAACGATGGCCTTTGTTCTGCCAGTGCTTAGGTGTTCACTTGATCTGCAGGATTGGCCAAACGAAAGACGGTCGAGCAAGCCTTGCACGTCCCGGCCCTACAGATTCGCCGCGGGGTGTTTTTGAACAACCGGCGTGGTTCAGCCACAGGAGGTGTGGCCGGCTGCCATGCTAAAGACATCGCATCAACGACGGTTGGGCAGCCTGTCGGCGACACACCAATTTCGAAAATCGGTGGTTTCTCGAGGTGGCTCACTCACGACGAGTTGAGGAGACTTGCCGGCCGGAGAAGCACCTTACCGGGCCGACCAAGGGGGCGGGTATGCCGGTCAGAGTCTCCAAGGCCGCTGCCACGGCAACGCTGCTCCGGCCATGCCTGGCGGTGTTTCAAGCATGCCCGGTTCGGGCATCGTATTGGATTCGTCGCTTTGCCCGCTTCCGCGAAGTTCCGGCGGACGACCAGGGCTAAGACTCGAGGAATTCCAGAGAGACAAGGACCTTTTTTACGGGAACAGACTCAGCAGGGGGCCGGAATTATGGGTTGGGGGCGCGTCGAAACATCCTATAATAGAGAGTCTACCGGACGGTCATGAAAGAGAGTTCTCGAGTGTTCCATCCGACCATTCACAACAACACGTTCTGATTTTCGCCAAGCTTTACTCTGGAGGTAGCCGTTCGATGGCAAAGACAATCGCTGATTCGAAAACCACCGACAATATCGTGGAATACTCCGTAAGCCCGACCGGCGAGAAGTTCGCCATCCCGCAACCACAAGAGTACGCGACCGAGTTTCAAAGCCTCGAGCAGCGTGCCAAGAAGGCCCGCGAGGAGGGGAAGGAAGTCGTGGTGGTGATGGGCGTGGGGTTCGTCGGCGCCGTGATGGCCGCCATCGTGGCCGACACGGAGGACGAAAACGGCAAGCCGTCGAAGTTCGTCATCGGTTGCCAGCGACCCAGCACGCGAAGCTACTGGAAAATTCCGATGCTCAATCGGGGTGAGTCGCCGGTGAAGGCCGAAGACCCCGAGGTCGACGCGATGATCGAACGTTGCGTGGTCCAGAAGAAGTCGCTCGTGGCCACCTACAACAGCGATTGCCTGAAACTGGCCGACTGCGTTGTGGTTGACGTGCAATGCGATTATGCCAAGAACGATCTTGGCAACATGGCAACCGGCGAGGCCGATATGGCGGCTCTCGAAGCGACCATGCGGACCATCGGCGAGAAGATCCCGGAAAACTGTCTCACTCTGATCGAGACGACGGTCGCGCCCGGGACAACCGAATTCGTCGCCTGGCCGATCATGAAGAAGGCCTTCGCCGAACGCGGCATCAAGTCCGCGCCGATTCTGGCCCATAGCTTCGAACGGGTCATGCCCGGCCGCGAGTACGTGGCCAGCATTCGGGATTTCTGGCGTGTTTGCGCCGGCTGCAACGCCGAGGCCCGCGGCCGCGTCGAAAAATTCCTGCGCGAGGTGCTCAACACGGTCGACTATCCGCTTACGGTGATGGACCGGCCGATTGAATCGGAAACCACCAAGATCGTCGAGAACTCCTACCGCGCCGCCATCCTGGCGTTTCTCAACGAATGGAGCCTTTTCGCCGAACGCAACGGGGTCGATCTGATCAAGGTCATCAAGGCCATCAAGATGCGGCCGACCCACAGCAATATCCTCTTCCCCGGGCCGGGCATCGGCGGCTACTGCCTGCCCAAAGACGGCGGACTTGGCTATTGGGCCTATCGGCACATTTTGGGCTTCGAGGACGGCGACAACGTTTTCAAAATCACGCCTAAGGCAATCGACGTCAACGACACACGCGGCCTGCACGTGGCCGAATTGACGCGCGACGCGCTGCGTAACATGGGCCGATACATCGCCGGCGCCGATGTGGTCATCTGCGGGGCCAGCTACCGACAGGACGTCGGCGACACTCGATACAGCGGCAGCGAGTTGGTCGTCCGCAAACTGACCGAAATGGGCGCCGAGATGCGCGTGCACGACCCCTACGTCGAACACTGGTACGAACTCGAAAACCAAGACGTCTATCCCGCGCCGGGCCATTCCTGGGCCCGATTCTTCCGCAGCCAGGACGGATTGGTCAATACCCGCGTCCAAAGCGACCTCCAGGCGGCGCTGCAAGGCGCCGAGGCCGTCATCTTCGCGGTGCCCCACGAGCCCTATCTGCATCTCGATCCGAAGGACGTCGTCAAGTGGGCTGGCGGGCCGTTGGCGGTGGTTGATTGTTTCGGGATTCTCTCCGATGAAGCGATCCGAAACTACTTCGAACTCGGCTGCGAGGTCAAGGCGCTTGGCCGCGGGCACATCCAACGCATCAAGGAAGAAGTCCGAAAACGGACGAAGAGCTGACTTGCAGGGGGCCCTGCTTGCCGGCGAGGCTTTCGCCGGGCGAGAGGGTGTCGGGCGGAAGGTCAACTCGCGGCCTGAGGAGTCACGGACTGTCAGTTCCAGGACATACGTGATGAGATGGTTGACCGTCGTCAGGACGACGCTGCCCGGGCTGGATCGCCGGGCCGGGCTCGACAGCCACCACCCTTGCCCTCAACCCCACGGACAGGCCCATCTCAGTCAGTTCGAGCGGCAGCGGTACATTCGCCCCGACCTTCACCCTGTTAATCCGGGCTAGGCCTTCCGGATCTTCTCGCGGCCGGTGGCGACCGAGGCAGTGGCGTTGCGGGTGTCGACGATCAGGGGGGCGTGCTCTACGACGAAGGCGTAGTCGACCGAGCTGTGGTCCGTGGCGATCAGGACGCAATCCAGCCCGGCCAGGAACTCGGCCGTCAACTCCGAACTGGCCATTTCGCCGACGTTATGGTGGCGCATCTTGGGCAGCCGCGGGATGTGCGGATCGTGATAGCTCAGTTCCGCGCCGGCGGCCTGGAGCAATTCCATCAGGACGAACGACGGGCTTTCGCGCGGGTCGTCGACGTCCTTCTTGTAGGCCACGCCCAGGACGCAAATCCGGCTCCCGCTGATCGGCTTGCGGTGATCGTTCAGGGCGTCCATGACCCGATGGATGACGTATTGCGGCATGCTCGTGTTGATCTCGCCGGCCAGTTCGATGAACCGGGTGGGCATCCCGTGCTTCCGCGCGATCCAACTCAGGTAGAACGGGTCGATCGGGATGCAGTGCCCTCCCAAGCCCGGGCCGGGATAGAAGGCGTGGAATCCGAACGGCTTTGTCTTGGCCGCGTCGATCACTTCCCAGACGTCGATCCCCAGCCGGTCGAAGAGCATCTTCAACTCGTTGACCATGGCGATGTTGATCGATCGGTAGGTGTTTTCGAGGATCTTACAGGCTTCGGCCACCTCGCAGCTCGAGACGGGAATGACGCGGACGACCGCCTGGCGGTAGACCGACTCGGCCAGCCGCTGGCTTTCGGGATCAATTCCGCCGACCACCTTCGGAATGCCCTCGGCCGAGAAATCGGGATTGCCTGGGTCTTCCCGCTCGGGGCTGTAGGCCAGGAAGAAATCCTTGCCGACGGTCAGGCCGCTCGTTTCGAGGATCGGCAACATCACGTCGCGGGTGGTGCCGGGGTAGGTGGTGCTCTCGAGGACGATCAATTGGCCGGGCCGAAGGGTCTTGACGATATGCCGGGTCGTGTCTTCGATGTAACCGAGGTCGGGATCGCGGCTTTCACTCAGCGGCGTGGGGACGCAGATCAGTAGAACGTCGGCCTCGGACAGACGCGTCATGTCGGCCGTCGGTTCGAACTGGTCTTGCTGCATGCATTGGGTGATCCACTCGGGCGAGATGTGTTCGATATAGCTTTTTCCGGCCAGGAGCATGTCGACCTTGGCCTGGTCGACGTCGTAGCCCAGCGTCCGGAATCCGGCCCCGACGAACGCCCGGACCAGCGGCAACCCGACGTATCCCAACCCAATGATTCCGATTTTGGCCGATTTGTCGTCGATAGCTTGTTGGAGCGAACCCGACATTTATGGTTTCCTCTGTCAGTCGTGTGATAGGCTGTGTTGTAGTATCAATTCATGGAGTAGGGCACATTTGGTCCACTGTGCTAGTCCTGCATTCCAACGTAATTCGTTCCCTGAGTCACAAACCGGGCACCGCCTGGACAGGGCTCTCCCACACCTTGGTGTTTTCGTCGAGAGAGGAGAAAAGCGGTCCAATCTCACCCTCACATAAAAGATAAATCATGCCTGACCAGGGGGAAACACTAGAGGACTAGTTCACATCAAGCGGGTCGTAGCGATAATAGGTCTCCAGGATAAGTACGCTCAGGGCCGTGCAGTAGAGGCGGCCGCCTCGCTCGTTGTACGAGACACCAGGGAAATACCAGCTTCCCTTCTCCAGGCCGTTCATCTCTTGGGACCGAAGGAGCAGATCGCGCATGGCGGGATTCCAGTCGTCCCAAGCTTCACCCCCGTAGTGAAACAGGAGCTGGGTGGCATAGTAGTTCCCATAAATATCCTTGTCGGAAACCCCCTGCTTATGGATCCATTTCACTCCTTTGACCAGGGCCGGGTTGTCGCGTTTCCAGCCTAAATACATCCGGCAGAGCAGACCCACGGCCGTGGTGGCCGTGGAACCTCCGTCGGCGCGTTCGTACCCGTAGCGACTTCCGCCGTCGAACTGGACCTTGTCCAGGAACCGGCCGGCTTGGGTAGTCACGAGCGGCGGGATCTTCAGTCCGGCCAGTTGCGCCGTGTGGAGGGAAGAGAGCTGCCATCCCGTCACCGACGTGTCACCTCGTTCACGAGGCTTGTAACGCCATCCGCCCCCTTGGGGATCTTGGGCATAACAGGTGTAACGGACAGCCTGGCGAACGGCCAGATCCAGATTGGCGTCTCCGGTCATGGCATAAGCTTCGCAAAGGGCCATCGTTCCCAGGCCATGAGAATACATGGTTCCCTGCTCTTCGCGTAGCGAGCCCCCGCCCCCGTTCGGATCGATTTTCATCCGCAACCTTGTCAAAAACCGCAGGCCTGCCTCGACGCTATTTCGGTACTCACCCGACCGGTGCGTGTTGCCCGAACCCATCAGCGCCAACAAGGCCAAGCCGGTTGCCGCATTCCAGGCTTTCACTTCCTTGCCCGGGTTGAGACCATTGCCACCCCGCGACGAGTGCTTCTGGTGAGCAAAGCTCCAGCCGCCGTCGGGGAACTGCACCGACACGATCCACTTCAACGCCGCCTGGACGGCCTTTTCGCTCTCGGCCGTGCCTCCATATCGGGCCAAAAGCGCCGCGCGATGGCGCGGCTGGCGACATGCCAACGGCGCCGAGTCGGAGGGCAGCCCGTCGTCTTGCTCGGCCGTTCGGGCCGCGAAACCCCGAAGTCGCCGGACAAGCCGCTTGTACTGCGGGGAACCGGCGGCCCCTGGAGCCGCCTTCTCGTACCAACTCGCCGCATGAGCCTGCAATCGATCGCGGGTGTGCCCTCGGGCCGTGTCGGCTATCATCCACCATCGATCAGCCAGCGCCACCTGGTCCTTCCAACTCAAAGGCGGGTTCTCCAACTCCAACTGCGACGTGGCCTTCAACCGGTCGTCGTCCGATTTGGCCAAGTAGGGCAATCCCCGCGCCCAATCGTCCTTTTCAAAGCAGTACCACCGCCCCAGCAGGCCGTTGGCCGCCGGATCTTCGGGCCGGGACTTCAACACGACCAGTGCTTCTTCGACCTGCCGGTGCTCCTGGGCCAGCTTTTCGAGCGTCTTCTTGCGCCGACTGACATGCTTGACCAGACTGGATCCCACCGATTTTCGGGCTCCCCGGGCAGCGTGTTCAGCCATGCTCAACGCCAGGTTGAAGCGCTCCTGGGCGACGGCCTCGTCGATCGCCGCGTCGGCGGCCCGGACAAGCGACTCGATCGTCTCGTTGCCCGTCGCCACCGCGGCGAACTTGCCCAAGGCCTGCTCCTTCAACGCCAGCGTGTCCACGGCAAATTCGTCGCCCAGTGTCGTAACGGCCTCGAGCATCAACACCGCGTCGCCCGCCTGACGGGCCAATTGCTCCGCAGTGGTCAACAGGACGTACTTCTCCTCCGGCGAGGTCCCCTCCGCCCGGGTAGCGTCGAATAGACGCGTCGTTGTCGAGATCGACTTCGCCGGATCTTGAGTCGACTTCAGTTGGAACTTCTCTTCCACCTGTTGGACAATTGGCGCAAGGGTCGCCGCGTCAGGTACTAGGCGGCGGCCAGCCGGATCGGGCGCCGGTTCGGGTGTGGGCCCTGGCTTGGGAAGTCCAGACGATGCCGGCTCGGGAGTCGGGCTCTTACCGATTGGTGACGGGGACGGTGTTGCCGGATCAACCGTCGGGGGTGACGGATCGGGCGGCTGCTTGATCGGTTCGTTCGGTTGTGAAACAGCCGGTTGTTGTGGCTCCGGTTGATTGGGCGGTACCTTTGGATTGGTCTCTCCGGGGCCAGGCTGAGGCGCGGGTGGCGCTACCGTGACTGGCTTGGTCGGCTCGTTGGCGAACGGTGTAGGTGACGAGTGTTTCTCCGGCCGTTTTGTCGGGGTCGCTTTCAAAACGGTTTTCGGCGCCGTGGGCGATCCGCCGGCCGGTTGACCGGATGCCGCGACTGGTCCTTCAGGCTGCTGGGGTGAGACGAGAAGGCTTATCGCAACCACCGCAACCACGAGCAGCACACCGCCGACGGCCGCTCCCACAAACACCGGGGAACGGAACACTCCGTTTCCCGAGGACGTGGTGGTCATTGCCTCTTTGGCTGCCGCTCGCCGGAGGGCCTCGTCGTAGGCGATCTTCTTCATCGGGTCGAGCAGACAGAGCTTAGCCGCCGCTACTTCATTGAGCAGTCGCTGCGAGGCCTCGCTGTGCCGGCCCGTCTGGAAGGTCCGAAGATGGGCCATCTGCCGGTCAGCCGCGTTCTCGATCACGGCCGGATTGCTCTCCCCAGACTGGATCCCCAGCAGCCGGTAGTGATCCGGAGGCTGATGGCTGGGCGGGATGCCAAGCCACGTATAATAGGGATCAAAATCGTCTGGCATCGGTCGAGAACTCTCCGAATCAGCACGGCGCACAGACGCGGTTTCCCTCCCAGCGTCAATATTTCCATCATCGCTCACCGTGGGGGAGCATGCAAGAGGGTCGGGCCAGGGAACCCCTCCCCGTCGGAGTGGGTTTCACTGCCGGTACGCCAAGAACCGATTCGGGCTCCCACCCGGCAGTTATTGCCTGGAAGCAGGGTTTTGCCAGGCAAGAAGTCCAACCGTGGGCAGCACTCCCCTCCCTCTCTCCCTTTGAGAGGGACCGAAGGTGACGCCCGGCCAGAGGTTCGATTCAGATCACCCGAGGATGGCCGCCAGGTCTTCCTCGGGTGTCTTGATCGGCATGAGGTTGAACTGCTCGACCAGCACGTTCAGGACGTTCGGTCCGACGAAGGCTGGAAGCGTCGGGCCGAGTCGCATGTTCTTGATGCCCAAGTGCAGCAACGTCAGCAGGATGCAGACGGCCTTTTGTTCATACCAGCTCAGCACCAGGCTCAGCGGCAGATCGTTCACGCCGCATTCAAAGGCGTTGGCCAAGGCCACGGCGATCTGGATCGCGCTGTAGGCGTCGTTGCACTGGCCGCAATCCAACAACCGCGGGATGCCGCCGATGTCGCCGAAGGGCAGCTTGTTGAAACGGTACTTGCCGCAGGCAAGCGTCAGGATCACGCAATCGTCGGGCACCTGCTGGGCAAGCTGCGTGTAGTAATTGCGTCCCGACTTGGCCCCGTCACAACCGCCGATCAGGAAGAAGTGGCGAATCTTCCCAGCCTTGACCGCCTCGATGACCTTGTCGGCCACGCTCATCACGGTATTGCGGGCGAACCCGATCGTGATCGTTTTGGCCTCCTCGTCCCGCTCAAAACCGGGGGCTGCCAACGCCGCCTCGATGACCGGCATGAAGTTCTTGTGGCCGCTGGCGTCGGCTGCGATGTGCGTCACACAAGGCCAGGCGACCAGGCCCGTGGTGAAAATGCGGTCCTTGTAGCTGTCCTTTGGTTTCTGGATGCAGTTGGTGGTCATCAGGATCGGGCCGGGGAACGCGTCGAACTCTTGCCGCTGATCTTGCCAGGCGCCGCCGTAGTTGCCCACCAGGTGCTTGTGCTTCTTGAGTTCAGGATAGGCCAGACAGGGAAGCATCTCGCCGTGGGTGTAGACGTTGACGCCCTTGCCCTCCGTCTGCTCAAGCAGCATCTTGAGGTCTTTCAGGTCATGGCCAGAGACGCAAATCGCCTTGCCTGCCACGGGCGTCACGCGAACCTCGGTCGGCTCGGGATGGCCGTAGGTCCCCGTGTTCCCCGCGTCGAGCATTTCCATGACCTTGAGGTTCACCTCGCCGACCCGCAAGACCATGGCCACTAACGCGTTCACCTCGCCCGGATTGCCGGCCAGGAAGTCCATGGCTTCGTGGATGAAGGCATACACGCCATCGTCTTCCACACCGAGGACGCGCGCGTGATCGGCGTAGGCCGCCATGCCCTTCAGACCGTAGGTAATGAGTTCCTGAAGCCCGGCCACGTCGTCGCCGAGCGAGTCGATCCGCCGCTGAACGGTTACTTGTTCGCCTTGTCGGATCATTTCGTCAAGGTCGTCGGCCGGCCGGATCGCCGCGTGCTCGGCCAACGGCTCGGGCGTCTGTCCGGCCTTTTCACACGCCGACTCATACGCCTGTTTGATCTCGTCGCGAACCGAGGCGGCATGGCGGATCACGTCGGCTACCCGCTTCGGATCGAAATTCACATTCGTAACGGTGGTGAACAGGGCTTCGACGACAGCCAAATCCGCGGGCCGGTGGATCACGCCCAGCTTGCGCGCCCGATGGGCGTACTGGCTGACGCCTTCGGCCACGTGAACGGCCAGATCCTGCAACGCGGCCGTCTCGGAGTCTTTTCCGCAAACGCCGTGGGCCGTGCAGCCCGTTCCCTTGCCCGTCTGCTCGCACTGATAACAAAACATGTTCATGATCCACGGTTCCTTTCGGTCATCGGCGGCATCCGTCCGGGCCGCCAAGCGTTGTTGGTTCTTCAGTTCTGTAGATACGGCCTCCCGCCGCGTTTCGGGAATCGCCCGCCCACGATCTTCCTGGACATCGCGTCCCATTATACCTCCTCTAAAAAGCGGCAAGACACCGCTTCTACGAAAAGGGCCTCGCCCCCCGCTTCCGAAGGAGGAAAGAAGACAGCCGTTTTCGTACGACCTTAATTATAACTATCATAGCCCTTCCGGCATCCGTTGCCCTTGATCTGAATCAAGGGCCGGTTGATTTTTCCGAATCAGTAGACGCGGCGTCCCACCGAGTTCGTAACGCACTGCCACCACGTCCTCCTAAGCGGCGAGACGCCGCTTCTACGAAGTCGGCCTATCCGGCGACTGGTCACGCCCCGGAAAGCGCGGTAGGATGTTCGTGGACTCTGGGGCCGGGCTTGGGTGGCCCGGTCGGATGAAGGGTGGCCGTGCGTCGATCCGGTTGACTTCGGGCCTCTCATGCGATTGCTTGCTCTGACCGATCTGCACGGAAGCCGCGAAGCGCTGGAGCGGATCCTCCATGACGCCGGCTCGGTCGACGTCGTGCTGCTCGGGGGCGACATCACCAACTTCGGCGCGCCGGACGACGTCGCCGCGCTGGTCGAAACGATCCTGGCTACCGGCCGTCCCGTTTGGGCCGTGGCCGGAAACTGCGATTCGGCCGAAATCGCCGCTCGGCTGGAGACGATGGGCGTCTCGCTGGCCGGGCGGGGCGTGGTCGTCGAAGGAACCGGGTTCTTCGGCCTGCCGGCCATGCCGCCGTGGCTCCCGCGGATGTACCAGTTCACCGAGCCCGAGCTGGCGGCCATGCTCGAGTCGGGCCGCGCCCAGGTCGCCGAGGCCCCGCGCCGCGTGCTCCTGTCGCACTGCCCTCCACGCGGGCTGCTCGACCAGACGGCCCTGGGCCGCTCGGTGGGCAGCACGTCGCTGCGAACGTTTTTGGATCAGGCCAAGCCCGAGCTGGTCCTCTGCGGCCACATCCACGAAGCCCGGGGCGTCCAACGCCACGGCCCCACGACCATCGTCAACTGTGGGCCCGCCGTCACGGGCAGCTATGCGCTCGTTGAAATGAACCAAGAAATAGAAGTCGAATTGCGCCGCGTACGGCCGTAGTTACCCGATATTCAATCTTGTAGGAGGCGACTCCTGTCGCCGATGGCCACGAAGACCGGCGATTTCGGCGACAGGAGTCGCCTCCTACAATGAGGACGGAGTGGCATCCTTCCAAAACGTCATTCGAAAAAAAGGAAAGGTCCCATGAAACGCTCGATGATCCTCGCGTTGCTGATCGCGCTGACCGGATGGCTCCTTTTCAGTCCAGTTGCTGGCAGGACGGACAAGCCGAAGAAGGATAAGGAGAACAAGGAAGAAAAGGAATCGGCCCGCTCGCCCTTGCGCGGTCCGTGGCAGGTGGTCGACATGGTCTCGGAAGGAAAGGCCACGCCGGCCGAGGACCTGCGGCAGACCAGAATCCTGTTCACCAACGACAAGCTCACGCTCCGCGCCGGATCGAAGCTGATCGCCAAGATGGACTACACGATCGATCCGAAAGCCAAGCCGGCCACGATCGACATCACGCACGAGGGCGAGAAATCGCTCGGGCTCTACAAGTTCCGCGACGGCCGGCTGCAAATCTCGTGGAATGAGCCGGGCAAGAAGCGGCCCGATAAAATTGGCGACAAGTGCGACGGCGACCTGGTCCTCCGCCCGTTTGGCCGGTGCATCTACGTGGCCGACCTCAAGACGGGCAAGTCAAAGATCATCTTCGACGACCTGAAGTTCACCTCCGGCGGCTCGCCCGAGTGGTCGCGCGACGGCCGTCGGTTCGCCTTCGACGCCTGGGAGTCGCACCGAGGCCAGGGCTCGCGTTGGGCCCACCTGATCGTCTGCGACGCCGACGGCAAGAACGTCAAAGACATGGGCATCGGCGCGATGCCGACCTGGTCGCCCGACGGAAAGAAGATCGGCTACTCGTCCTACGAACCCCGCGGCGTCTGGACCATGAACGCCGACGGCACCAACCGCAATCGGCTCGATGAGAACGGCTGGGCCATCGAGTGGTGTCCCAAGGGCAACAAGGTGGCCTACACGGTCGGCGGCGGCAACATCCGGGTTCACGACCTCGACAAGAACACGTCCGAGGAACTGCTTGACACGCCCTATCAATACGTCTACTACGGCATGGCCTGGTCGCCCGACGGCAAGTGGATTTGCTTCAAAGGCTCCCGCGACGGCGGCACCGACCTGGCCGTCGTCCACGTCGGCGGCCAACGCATCGGTTTCCGCGTCCTCCTCTCCCGCGACTCGTCCAAAGACGCCCGATTCCACAACAACCCCACCTGGGGCCCCGACAGCAAACAAATCATCGTCACCATGATTCCCCCAGGTGAAAAACGCACCCAACTCTTCCTCGTCGACGCCCAAGGCCAAGCCAAGCCCAAGCGCCTCGACTGGCAATCCCAAACCCGCTCCTACCTCAGCCCCGCCTGGAGCCCTGATGGGAAGAAGCTCGCCTTTTTCGCCGCTCGGCGGGTGCCGGAGTAAGGGTTGATCAGAATGCGCCTTAAAAACGGGTGCCATGCCCACGCTTGCGTGGGCATGATTTCGCGCTCGCTTCACCAACTCCGCATGGCCACGCAAGCGTGGCCATGGCACCCGGTTGCTCAGGATTTGTTGAAGAATAACTTACCGAATTGAGGTCATCGCCGTCACTGTAGGGAACGCGCTGCGTGGCGTTCCGCGGGCCGTGAAAAGGGCCATACTCGCGGTTCACGGAACGCCACGGAGGGCGTTCCCTACAGAATATATTCGGTAACTTATTCCATGATAGCGCCTTAGAACTCCCGCGGTCGCACCCGCGATTGCACGCGGCTCGGTAGGCCCTGAATCCGCAAGAAGCCTTCGGCGTCGGTTTGGTTGTAAGGGCCGCCGCCTTCCATAGTGGCGATGCCTTCGTCGTAGAGGCTGCCCGGGCTGGTGCGGCCGGAGACGAGGAGGTTGCCTTTGTAGAGGTCCAGGGACACTTCGCCGGTGACCGGTTGTTGCATCTCGCGGATGAAGGCCAACAGGGCGTCCATCTTGGCGTGATACCAGAAACCGTAATAAACCATCTCGGCCACTTCCGGGGCCAGGCGGTCGCGGAGGTGGACCAGGTCGCGGTCGACGGTGAGTTGTTCGATCAGGCGATGGGCCTCGTAGAGGACCGTCATGCCGGGCGCCTCGTAGACGCCGCGGCTCTTCATGCCGACGAAACGGTTCTCGACCATGTCCAACAGGCCCACGCCGTTGCGGCCGCCGATCTCGTTGAGCGCCTGGACGACGCCAAACGGAGAGAGCGTCTCGCCGTTGACCGCCACGGGCACGCCGGACTCGAAGGCGATCGTCACCCGCTCGGGCTTGTCGGGTGCGTCTTGCGGCTTGGTGACCATGCCGAACTCGACCAGGTCGACGCCGTTGACGCCGAGGTCTTCGAGCTGCCCAGCCTCGTAGCTGATGTGCAGACAGTTTTCATCCGAGCTGTACGGTTTGGCGACCGACGCTTTGACCGGGATGCCCTTCTCGTCGCAGTAGGCGATCATTTCGGTCCGGCCGGGGAACTGGTTGCGGAACCGTTCGATCCGCCAGGGGGCGATCACCCGGATGTTCGGGTCGAGCGCTTCGGCGGCCAACTGGAACCGGCACTGGTCGTTGCCCTTGCCCGTCGCGCCGTGGACGAACGCGTCGGCCCCGACCTCGCGGGCGACCTGGACGCAGACCTTCGAGATGAGCGGTCGGGCGATCGACGTGCCCAGCAGGTAGACGCCCTCGTACTTCGCCTGGAACTGCAGCACGGGGAAGGCCAGATCGCGGCAGACGTCGTCGCGGACGTCGACCAGCCGGGCCGACTTGGCCCCGAGCCGCCGGGCTTTGTCCATGATCGCCTCGCGGTCCTCGCACGGCTGCCCGACGTCGACATAGACCGCATGGACCTCGTAGCCTTCGTCTCGCAACCAGGCCAACAAGACCGACGTATCCAATCCGCCCGAATAGGCAAGTACACAGCTAGGCATGAGCGTGAGTCCGTAGGGTTTGAGTTGTACGCCGGTCAAGAGAGAGTCGTTATCGAACTCGGGTGCCATGCTCCACGCTTGCGTGGGCATGTGGAAACCTGAAAGATCCTGCAAAGACATGCCCACGCAAGCGTGGAGCATGGCACCCGGCACTCGGACCGAACCGACGCGGAATGGTGATTTATTATCCGAATCTGTTATTTTGACGTTACTAATGGCGTCTGGCAAGCAGGACACGGCGAGGAATGGTTCGGTTCGCCGCCGCCGGTCCCCTCGTTTGCCGGGGTTTCTTGTGCGACGCCCCGGGCAACCGGTTGCTTGTCGCGGAGAAAGGGTATTACACTGGAAGGGTGGACGTCGGCCCTTCCGATGTCAACGGAGTTCCTTCCCCGATCTTCCTCCCTATTCCCCACCCTAGGAGCACACGGATGAAATCCTTCTCGCGTCGAAACTTTCTTCGCGGAACGGCCGCATTGGCCACCGCCGTGCCGTATTTCTGGACAAGCGCTCAAGCGAAGGCCGAGTCGGCCAACGACCGGTTGGGGGTCGGGGTGATCGGCGTGGGCGGACGAGGCACGGTGATCGGATTGCAGGCGGCCAAGCTGGGCCACGTGGTCGCATGCGCCGACGTGGAGCGACGCAACGCCGACAGGTTCGTCGCGAAGTTGAGGAAGACGATCAAGCAGAAAGAAAAGTGCTCGATCCACAACGACTATCGCCGCTTGCTCGATCGCAAGGACGTCGACGTCATCACCTGCGGCACGCCCGACCATTGGCATACGAAGATCGCCCTGGACGCGATGGCCGCGGGTAAGGACGTCTATTGCGAGAAGCCGCTGACGTTGACGATGGACGAGAGCCGGCAGATCCGCGAGGCGGTCAAGCGGACCGGCCGCGTGTTCCAGGTCGGCACCCAACAGCGGACCGAATACAAGAGCATGTTTTTGAAGGCCGTGGCGATCGCCCGAAGCGGGCGGCTGGGCAAAAAGCTCCACGCCATCAGTTCCGTCGGCCAGTCATCCGTCGGCGGGCCTTTCGAGCCGCAGCCCGTGCCCAAGACGCTGGACTGGAATCGCTGGCTCGGCCAGGCCCCGGTGGTCGACTTCACGCCGAACCGGGTCGGCTGGAACTTCCGCTGGTGGCTGGAATACGCCGGCGGAATGGTCACCGACTGGGGCGTCCACCACACGGACATCGCCCTCTGGGCACTCGGCGGTGAAACCACGGGCATTGTCCAAGTCGAAGGACAGGGCACGTTCCCCGGACTGCCTGCCGACTTGAACCTGTTCGACTTTCTCAACGGGAAAGCCAAAATCCCGCCGCTGTACAACACGGCCCAAACGTTCGATTGCCACATGCGGCTGCCCAACGGCAACACGATCCGGCTGCTGAGCCAAAAGAACGAACTTATCCTCGAGGGCGAAAAGGGCAAAATCCGCGTCAATCGCAACAGCCTGACAGGCAAGCCGATCGAAGACATCGACCGCAGCCCGACCGAGCGCGATTGGCTCGACGCCGAGGTCCTCAAGCTCTGCAAGGGTCGCAAGCCGGGCGACCACATGCGCGACTTCTTCGATTGCGTCCGCGACCGAGCCGAGCCGATCTCCGACGTCTTCACTCACACCCGGGCCGTCGACGCCTGTCACATGGCCAACATCGCCATGCTCCTGAAGCGAAAGCTTAACTTCGATCCGAAAAAACACAGCTTCGTCGGCGACGACCAGGCCAACGCCCTGATGCGACGCAAACAGCGGGCTCCGTTCGGAACGAAAGTGTAGATTCGTTACAATCTTCTCCGGTGCTGGGTGCCACTGCTGGCTTGTCCAGCAGTGTTTCTTGGTGTTCACCTCTTTCAGACACTGCTGGACAAGCCAGCAGTGGCACCCGTTGTGCATGGTCGGATAGTGGCACGCCTGCCCGGCTGTTCGTGCCGACAGGGTTCTGGTACACTGCCCTGCGAAGCGACGAGGGAGTCGTTGTTCGCTAGATCGATTTCTTCAGAGGGCTGTGATGTCTGCTCTGATTGCGATCACACCGCTTCTGGTAGTGTTCGTACTGTTGGTCGCCTTTCGCTGGTCGGCCAAGCGGACCATGCCGGTGGCCTACGTCCTGACGGCGATATTGGCCTTTTCCTACTGGCACGTCCCCTCGATCCGGATCGCAGCCGCTTCGCTCAAGGGGCTCCTCATCGCGGGCGAGTTGCTCTACATTGTTTTTGGGGCGCTCTTGCTGTTGTTCGTCCTAAAACACTCGGGCGCGGTGGCGGCGATTCGGGACGGGTTCCGCAACATCTCGCCCGACCGACGGATTCAGGCGATCATCGTTGCCTGGACGTTCGGCGCGTTCATGGAAGGAGCGGCCGGGTTCGGCACGCCTGCGGCGGTGGCCGGACCGCTCTTGGTGATCCTCGGATTCCCGCCCATGGCGGCCGTGGTCGCCGCGCTGACCATCCAGAGCACGCCCGTCTCGTTCGGCGCGGTGGGCACGCCCATCCTGATCGGCGTGAGTAACGGGCTGAGCAACCAGGAGGTGGTTCAGAACTTTCTCGGGACGCCGGGCGGTCCGGAAAGCTTCGATGGGCTGCTGTACATGATCGCCGCCCGGGTGGCCATCCTGCACGGCGTGATCGGCACACTGATCCCGTTGTTCGTGGTCTGCCTGTTGACGCGGTTCTTCGGAGCCAATCGGTCGTGGCGCGAGGGTCTGGCCGTGTGGAAGTTCGCCCTGTTCGCCGGCCTGGCGTTCACGATTCCCTACGTGCTGTTGGGCGTGTTCCTGGGCCCGCAATTCCCGTCCTTGCTCGGCGGGCTGGTGGCGCTGGGCGTGACCGTGCTAGCGGCCCGGCTGGGCGTCTTCCAGCCGCGCGAGCCGTGGGATTTCCCACCCGACACGGCCTGGGAGCCTGAGTGGAAAGGCGACCTTCCACCTGACGATCAGTCGGAAGCCCCGGCTCGGGTGCCGCTTTGGCTGGCGTGGGCGCCCTACCTTCTCGTCGGCGGGCTGCTCGTGCTCATTCGTCTGCAGCCGGTGCTGAATGGATGGCTCCTTTCGTTGCGATGGGAGCGAACCAAGGACTTCTTAGGCACGGGCATCGGCCAACCGGTCAAGATCGCTGAATTGCCTGGCACGGTATTCATTCTTGTTTCGCTCCTGTGTATCCCCCTGTTCCGGATGCGCGGCCGGGCGGTCAAGGCGGCGTTGGGTGAATCGGGTCGCGCCCTGGTTGGCGCGGCCATCGCAATCGTCTTCGCCGTGCCGATGGTTCAGGTGTTTCTCAACTCGGAGGTGAATGCGGCCGACCTCGCCAGCATGCCGACCGCGCTGGCCGAAGCGGTCGAGCACCTCGTCGGTCGGGCGTGGCCGGCGTTCTCCGCCGTGGTCGGGGCGATCGGCGCGTTCGTGGCCGGCAGCAACACAATCAGCAACATGACCTTCTCCGGATTCCAGTTCGACGTCGCCATGCGCATCCATCTGTCGCCCCTGCTGATCGTCGCCCTGCAAGCCGTCGGCGGCGCGGCCGGCAACATGATCTGTGTCCACAACGTCGTCGCCGCCTCGGCCACCGTCGGCCTGCTGGGCCAAGAAGGCTCTCTGATCCGCAAGACCCTCATCCCCACCGCCTACTACCTCTTGGCCGCCGCGGTGCTTGGCTGTGCGGCCTGTTATTGGTAGACACCTTCTACTGGACACCCGCGTTTGTGCAACAGGTCGTCTCTTCTCACTGCCAGGCCGCATGACGGCGGTTGAAGAACCGTTTTGCGATCTTCAATTCGGCGACGTTTGTGTGGATCGTGACTTCTTGACGGCGCGGCGCCGTGATAGAATGAGGTTACCGTTGGGCAAGGCAAGCGGGAGACTTGTCCGTCCCGACGGGCCCGCCGTTTTCTTTCCTGCCTTCCATTGGTCCCTGTCGAAAAATGGCTCTGCCTTGAACTGGAGGTCCCGATGCGATCGTCCCAATCGTTGTCTCGCCGACGTTTCCTGAAACGCTCTGGCGCCGTGCTGGGCAGCGCGGCGGCGCTTCCCTACTTTGTTCCGCGCGACGTGCTGGCCTCCGAGGCGCAGGCCGGGGCCAACGACCGGATCGGCGTGGGCTACCTCGGCTGCGGACGCCGTGCCCAACAGCTCATGAAGCTGCCGCGCGAGGGCGTCATCGTCGCCGCGTGCGACGTCGCTCCAGGCCGGGCCCAGCATGTGGCCAAGCGGACCAAGTTCAAGGGCTTCAAGACCTACGCGGACTATCACAAGCTGCTGGAAGACAAAAACGTCGACGCTGTGGTGATCGCCTCGCCCGACCACTGGCGAGCCATCCAGTGCATCCACGCCTGTCAGGCCGGCAAGGATATTTACGCCGAGAAGCCGCTCACGCTGACGATCCATGAAGGACGCCAGATCGCCAAGGCGGTCAAGCACTACGAGCGGGTCATGCAGGTCGGCAGCCAGCAGCGTTCGATGGCCGCCAACCAGCGCGCCTGCAAGCTGATCCGCGACGGCGCGATCGGCCGCGTCCACACGGTGATCGGCTGCGCCTATCCCAGCCCCTGGCGGATGAAGCTGCCCGAGCAAACGATGCCCGAGGGACTCGATTGGGAAAAATGGTGCGGCCCAGCGCCCCTGATTCCATTCAACAAGGACATCTTCACGCCGCGGGCGAACCCGGGCTGGATTTCGGTCTGGCCGTTCTCGGGCGGCGAGATGACCGGTTGGGGCGCGCATGGGCTGGACCAGATCCAATGCGCCCTGGGCATGGACGAGTCGGGCCCGATCGAAGTCAGCTCGACCGACGGACCGTACCGGATGCCGACCTACGACAAACCGGTCAGTCACAAGGCCATGGACAAGCTGTTCAAGGAAAAGCACCTCGTCAGCTTCCGCTATGCCACGCCCAACGGCGACGTGACGGTCAAGCTGAC
>JAFGFF010000409.1 GCA_016931075.1 Pirellulales bacterium
CTCGGTCTTGCTTCCTAATGTCCTGTTCATGTACATCCATACGACATAACCTGGAAGTCAGTTCACTACTTTTGCGAAGGTCAGTAACATATCGACTTGCAATTGTCAAGCACTTTTTGGGCCACTCCCGCCTTCCGAGCGCGAGCCGGGTGCCATGCCCAGAAGCTGCTTTAGCAGCGGATGGGCATGTAGCAGACTATGTGAACGGCCGGGTGGCTGTGATAAACTCCTCCCGTGCCTTACAGCCCCCCGATAGCACAGCTATCGCGGCCACCCATGCGTCGACCGCCATGAGTTAATCTGGGGCATTCGGGATCTCGGAATCGACCCGTTCAGAAGCAACTATTCGCGCTGAGAACGAGGGTGGGTCAGCACGCCCGTTTGCTTCAGAAGGAAACCACGTCCTCGTGTGGCAATTCCGTGTCCCCCTCGTTCGCTAGGATCGATTCGATGAGCTTTTTCAACCGCTCAAACTCGAAAGCGCGGTTGGTGGCCAGGGACGGCATTGACTGCTGCAACGCATGAAAACCCTCTTGCGTCACGTTGGTTTCGCACAGTCCAATGAACCGCAGCTTCTTCAGATTTATGACGTGATGGAGCCCCATGTCGGTAACCGCTGTTCCATCCAAGTCGAGGTTCCGCAGTTCAGGGACAAGCAACAGCAGTTGCAGGTCATCATCGGTGACTTGTGAGCCTTGAAGGTCAACGCAACGGATGTCGTAGAACCACTCTTTCCCAATGCAACTGGCAAGGCGGGCTTTGAAACCCGGTTTGGGAACAGGAGTGGGCGGAATCGGAACAAATGGACCGAACCGCGGAGCCCCCGAGTCGTCGAACTCGTCCGAGAAACCAACCGTTCCGCCCAAGTCCATTATCTTGTGAACGGCTTCCCTCGTTGCAAGTGACATCTGCACATAGGGACTTTGTTGGACAAGAACAACGACGATAGCAATTATTAAGAGAAGAAAAGCCAGGGAACGCAATCGAGGTAGACGGAACCGCCGCTTTCGAACAATCTGATCGGCCGAATCCGGCTTCCTCCGATCATCTGTCATCAAGGTCTCCTTGCCTGTCGGCCTTGAAACCTCTCTTGCACGGATCTGGTTTTCAATAGCTGAATTCGTCCTACGGCGACCCCTTCTTCTCCTCCACCTGGGGCCCAAGACCTTCTTCGAGGCGTTCGCGCCAGGGGCGTTTTTGTTTGAAGCTTTCGAGTTCTTTGGCCAGGGCGTCTTGAAGGTCGGGGGGTTGGTTTTCCTTTTTGCCCAGTTCGAGGGCTTTTTTGGACCATTGGACGGCGTGGTCGAAATCGCCCGCTTCGGCGTAGGCGGCGGCTAGGGTGCTGAGGATGTGGGCTTCGGCGTGCTTGGTCAGCTCGCAGGCGCGCTCAGCCAGCTTGACGGCCCGTTTGCCGTCGCGAAGGGCGTCGTCGGGCGAGGTGGCCAGGACCCAGGCGAAGTTGTTGAGCATGCCCGACTCGTCGGGCTCGAGCTTGTAGGCCTTGTTGTAGTCGGTGATCGCCTCGGCGTGTTTGCCGACGCCCAACAGGGCGTTTGCCCGGCCGGTCAGGGCGGAGGCGTTGTCGGGATGCTCTTTGAGCACGTCGGTGTAGATGCCGATCGCCTTGCCGGGCTGCTTGTCGGCCGAGTAGAGCATGGCCAGTTGGACCTGAAGCTCCACGTCGTTGGGCGAGGCCTTGGCCAGGGTCTCGAGTTCGCGGATGCCCTCTTTGAGCCGGTTGTCGGCCATGAGCAAGACGGCCTTCAGCCGGCGTGCCCGATCGAACTTCGGATTTAGTTGGAGCGCCCGATCCAAATCGGCCAAGGCTTTGTCCGGTTTGTCCATCTCCTGATAGAGACTGGCTCGCAAGAGTAGGACGATCAGGTTGTTCGGCTGGAGGGTCCGGGCTTCGTTCAGATCGGCCAGTGCCTTGTCGAGTTCTTTCTGCTGGACGTGGATCTGGGCACGGACGGTCAGGGGCGTGACCGAGTCGGGCTGGAGCCGCTGGGCCTTTTCGAGGTTTGCCAGCGCCTCGTCATACTGTTTGAGGTCGGCTTGGACCATGGCCAGCGCTTCGAGGATCGACCCGTTTTCGGGCTCGAGCTCGACCACCCGTTTCAGGTCTTCGATCGCCAGCTTCGACTTCCCCCGGTCCAATTGGAGCAGGCCCCGGGCGCGGAGCACCTCGACGTTGTCGGGCATGAGCCGGACAGCCTCGTCCAGCCGGGCGAGCTGTTTCTCGGCGTCTTTGTCCAAGCCCGCGCGAAGCACCAGGGCGTTGCAGTGGGTTTCGGCCGCGTTTTCGCCGGCCTTTTGGAGGTCGATCTTCAGCAGCGCGTCGAGCGATTGGGTCGCCTTCTCGACGTTGCCGTCGGGCAGGAGTTGCAGTTTGGCGATCAGAAGGAGGGCTTCGGGCAACTCGGGCGTCAGGGCGACCGCCTCGTCCAGATCGGCCATCGCCAGCCGCCGGTAGTTGTCCCAAAGGGGATGCGGAGGGCCTTTGCCGAAGATGGCCGTGCTGGTCAGCGCGGCCCGTTGCAACAGCGTCGAGGACAAGAGCGATTTGGCGATTACGGTTTCCTCTCCGTCCAGGCCCTTCTTGAGGGCGCTTCGGCAGAGCTGGATGACCTCGCCCAGATCGCCGATCCGTTGGGCGTTGAGTTTCGCGTCGATCGCCTTGTCCAGATCGGCCAGTCCTTCGTTCTTAGTCTGGGCCGCGGCGTTGCCGGCCAGTCCGAGCAAGGCCAGAACCAACAAACCATATCCCAATCGCCTCATGCGCGGCATCTCACGTCTCCATATCCTAGTCACGGGTTGCTTTGTCAACACTCGGTCTCATTATGCCCGGTCCGGGGCGAATACGCCATGCGAGATTGGCAGCGTCTAGGCAATTATTGGGCCTGCGGCGTCGATGTTCCAGGGGCGCCATGCCTAGGCGTCGCAAAAGTAGACGCGGCATCCCGCCGCGTTTCGCAAAGCGGCGGGACGCCGCTTCTACGGGGTGGCCTCGCCAACATGCCCATCCGCCGCTAAAGCGGCCGTCTGGGCATGGCACCCGGCAGCAGCGGGGTGGCACTGGCGTCTCGCCAGTGCTGGTATCAAGACACTGGCGAGACGCCAGTGCCACCCGATCAACAGACTTTTACGGTTTCACGGCCGGGGGCGGGGCCTGTTTGGGGACGATCTTGAGGACGGGCGGCGGGGCGTCGGCCGGCTTGGGGGGATCGCCGGGATCGACCAACATATACCCCGCCCAGAAGAAGGGATGATCCGCTCTCGGGATCTCGATCTCCCGGCCAGGCTGCACCCGAGGCTCGGCTTCGAGGTTCAGGCGTGACTCCTGCGCCAGCAACACGGCCCGTTGCCAGGAGGCGGCGGGCGACGCGTGGGGCAGTTCCTGGACGAACTCGCGGATCAGGTCGAAACCGATTTGTCCGCCCGTTCGCCACCGCGTCAACAGGACGGTCCGCGCTCCGGACGACATCAGCCCGCAGAGCGACAGGAACACTTCGTCGCCCGCGCCGGCGGTGGTCGAGCCGATTCGTTTCAGCCCGTCTTCGGCGGCCGTGTGGTAGCCGGGCAGGATGACGACGTCCGGGCCACCCCAGGGGAGCATGCACCAGTCGGCCAGCGAGTTGCCCGACCGACCGCGTCCGCCGGGGATCGGGTCCCAATCGTACGGACCGCTGCGGCTCGCCTTCAGGTCGTCGTAGACGATCAGCCGGTCGAGCAACATGCGATAGAGCGACGCCGGGCCGGGAATCGGGTTCGGCAGGGCGACCGTGCCAGGCAAAGCCCCGGCCAGTTGGGTAAACGCCTTTTCGGCCACGTCGTTTTTGTCGCGCGGAGTGAGCTTGCCCACGACCACGCCCGTCTTGCCGCCCTTCTTCCGCCGTCGCCCATCGCTGACCGCCAGGCCCGTGGTCGGGGCATAGCGGATCTGGTAGCGCGAGATAAGCGCTATCGGTTGGCCGTCGATTTCGACCTGGAGGGCTTCGAAGGGGACGTACCAGAGCAGCCCGTCGGGCACGATGATTATTTGTTTGAAGTCGGCCGTGAAGTCGGCCTTCGAGTCGGCCAGCAGGCCGCGGAGCAGTTCGGTGGCCGAGGTCCGCCATTTCATGTCGCCTAGCTCCTTGACGGTGCAGACCCGGTTCGCGTCGAAGTGGCCCATCTCGCGGAGCATCTCTTCGATCTTCTTGCGGACCGGCGCGATCGGCCCGACGCGCCACACGTCATAGTTGGCCTGGTCCATCAGGAATCCGTAGAGCTGGTCCTGCGCGATGAAGAAGGCCAACATGACGTGGCCCGGGGGCAGGGCCTTTTGGATCTCCTTGGCCGTTCGACGCGGTGGGAAGACCAGTTCGGCCGGCTCGCGGCGGACGGCGATCTCGCGCAGCACGGCCTCGCGCGCCGCGCTGAGCTTGCCCAACTCGGCCAGGAGCTTCCGCTGGGTCGCGGCCACCTTGTTGTCTTCCGGCGCGACGGGCATCTGTTCCAACGCGTCTTCGATCTGCCGGGCCGTGTCTTGCAGCTTCTTATAGTCGGGATATTGGACCAGCAGGCTCTGCCGGCGGAGCACCGACGTGGGATCCAGCGCCTCAACCGGGCCTTCGAGGATCCATCGCAGCGATTCGAGCCGCCCGCCGAACGCCAAGGACGCAAAATAGCGGTGCCGGCGGATCCGGTCGGCGATCTCCAGGGCTTCCTCGCGCCGCTGGAGTGACAGGGCCAACGCGAACCAGCGTTCCAGCGGGCCGGGATAGGGAAAGATCAACGTGGCCAGCGATTCCATCGGGTCGACGGCCCAATCGCGGGCCGTGGGCTCGCGCAGCACGTCGGCGAACAGATCCGAGGCCGTCCGTGACGTGACGCTCCCGCCAGCGAAGAGTTGGTCGGTAAGGGCGATCTGGTAGAGCCGATGCGAGCCGTGTTGCATGTACTGCATCGCCACGCCGAGCGCCTTGTCGCCGTCAGCGATCCGCCCTTTTTGGAACGAGACCATCGCCGAGAGCATCGAGTGCCGCGCGCCGAACCGGCCAGCGCCCATGTCGCGCCGGCTCATGACGGCCCGGGCCTGGCCCAGCATCAACTCGGCCTGCTTGGTCTGCCGGAGCGTGGCGTACCCTTCGGCCAGGGACATCAGAGTCGAGGCCGCCACGGTCGGGTAGCGGTTTCGCCGGGCCCAACCGGCCGCTTCGACCAGCGGCGCGTAGAGCGTCGTGCTGTTCTGCATCAAGTGGGCCGTGGACGCCAGACGGAAGGCCTCCTCCAGGACGATGCTGTTTTCGTAGTACGCGGCCGAGTAGGTCGCCTCGATGAAATGGCGCTCGGCCACTTTCGGGTTGTTTTGCGCCAGCGCCAACTTGCCCATCTCGACCAGGGCGACGCACGTCAATGGATGATCGTATCGGCCCTCGGCCAGGAGCGACCGCTCGAGGCTCCGCAGCGCCTGCGCGTCCTTGCCCGCGGCCGCCTCGGCCAACCCGCGTTGCACGTCGACCCAGCAGTCCGACCATTGGTTGGGCGGCCCGACCGGTTGACGCAGGGCCGTGAGCAACTGGCCAGTCAGCGGGTCGTGGGCACAAGCCGGGCCGAGCAGCTCGGTCCGCCGGCGGATGGCCAGGGCCGTGCACCGGACGATCTCCACCGCGTTGACTGGGAAGAGCATTGCCTCCTGGACAACGCCCCCTTGCTTGATCGTGTCGGTGTGGTCGAGTTCCCCTCGACTCATGAGCATCGTGCCGCGAAACGACGCCGGGACCGACCCTCGCGTGCTCGTGCCCCAGGTGACCACGGCCCGGCCCGCTGGAGGCGTGCCTGGCCGGAGCGCCGGGAACTGCACACGGAGCATCCAGTTGGCGTACGCGATATAGAGGCGAATCGCGTCAGTGTACTGGACCATGGCGTCGGACAGTTGGCCCATCTCGTAGTAGCACTCGCCAGCCATGGCGTGGTAGCAGATCGAATCGATCCAGGCGGACTGCGCGGTCTTGATCGCGCCGCGGCGTTCGGCGAGGAACGTCTTCAGCAAGTCACGGTAGTCTCCGTCGGAGAACGACTGCACGGCCGCAATGTGTCGCGACGAGGGGATCGTGTCACGTCCCCGTTGGGCCATCGCCGCGCCGGGCCAGACCGCCCCAAGACAAAAACAGGTCCCAACCGCCAGAAAGACCATCCACCGGGCCGCTCGCCAACTTGTGCGTAACCGTTCACGGCCCGCGGAAAAGGTGACAGTCACCTTTTGTGCGAAGCACCCGAAGGGCCATTCCGGCAAAAGGTGACTGTCACCTTTTCCGCCGCGTTGCCCCAAGGTGTGGACGATTAGCCTTGTGCCTCTTGCCGTGTCCATCGCATGTCTCCTGTCCCGGGTCGGAGAAATGGGGGAGAGAATCGTCCTGCCCGTCTACCACGCCTACATCATACACCATGAGTCCAAACGCGCCTTCCGGCCGGACACCCCCCGTCGCGGGGAGCTGAATCCTTGCTCCAGGTTAAAGTCTGACGGTTAGGGCGGACGATAACGTTTGTGACGATTGTGTCAATTCGTGCAGGGCTGTTGTGTACGGACATTCCGCCCGGGGTGGCCGGCAACAGCGAATGCATCATCCACAAGACGGAGGTGGCGGATGAGCGGCTCGGACAAGCGTCGGCGTCCGATGCGGAAGGTTCTGTTGGGCCTGACCCTTGCGGTCAGCCTGTCGGGCGCCGTGGGATGCCAGAGCAACATCGGTGGGCAGACCCTGCCCAGCCCGTGGTATATCACGGACGATCCCCAGTACTTCCCCGCGGGCTCGGAGTTCAAGCTCCGCAATGAAGCGAACGCCATGAAAGCCCGGGCCCTGGAACAGCGGGCAGCGCTCGCCCAGCCGGGCCAGCCGTAGCGATTTGGGTGCCACTGCTGGCTTGTCCAGCAGTGCAAAGTGGAAAGACCCGAAAACACTGCTGGACAAGCCAGCAGTGGCACCCAGAATCCCGAGCTCAGACTTTTTCAACAGGCTCCAGGCGCGTTGGATAATCCCCCCGGGAAACCTCGGCGCCGCGCGACAATCCGTCTTTTGACACCCTAACGTCGTACCCCCCGGGTTGAACCCGAATCATACAAAACATGCCGACGCCCGCCGGGGCGGGGCCGTGTCTGACATCATTGTGTCCGACGCACCCGGTTCGCGTGTGGGCGGATCAGGGGGGACGGCGCCTTTGGTCGCTGACGTCCGGGGCGTGTATCGCCGCCGGTGAGACACCCCTTGGACGTCGGTGGCCGGAGGAAAATCGCAACGGTTCACGGCCCGCGAAAAAGGTGACAGCCACCTTTTGTGCAAAGCACCCGAAGGGCCGTTCCGGCAAAAGGTGACTGTCACCTTTTCCGCCGCGTTGCCC
>JAFGFF010000048.1 GCA_016931075.1 Pirellulales bacterium
GGCGTGTTGCGGTCAAACTGGGAGGCCATTCAGGATCAGTTGATTTCCTCTATTGATCGTGATTACGGCATCTTCGATGGCCGCACGTTCAAGACCGATCGCTTTGTCGCCTGGTTGACAAGGAAAGGCATTGCGTGGCCGACCTTGCCAACGGGCAGCCTTGATCTCTCGGAAGATACCTTTCGAGAGATGGCTCGTTCCCATGCCGAGGTTGCTCCGATCAGCCAATTGCGCCATGCACTGTCGCAATTGAGGCTGTCGGAATTGGCGGTCGGTTCGGACGGCCGTAATCGTTGTCTGTTGTCGGCGTTTCAGGCCCGCACGGGGCGGAACCAGCCGTCCAACAGCAAGTTCATTTTTGGCCCTTCGGTGTGGCTGCGGGGATTGATCCAACCGCCGCCAGGCCACGCCGTCGCTTATCTCGATTACGAGCAGCAGGAGTTCGGGATTGCGGCGGCACTGTCGAAGGATGAGGCCATGCAAGCGGCCTACGCCTCGGGCGATCCGTATTTGGCCTTCGCCAAGCAAGCCGGCGCAGTGCCGGAGGATGCCACGAAGGCAACCCACAAGCACGAACGTGATCTGTTCAAGGCTTGTGTGTTGGCCGTCCAGTATGGCATGGGCGCGAAGTCACTGGCTGAACGGATTGGCCAGCCTGAATGTCAGGCCCGTGAACTGCTGCGGCTGCACCAGCAGACCTATCCGACCTATTGGAAATGGTCGGGCGCGGCCGTCGATCATGCCATGTTGTGGGGCTGGCTGCATACGGTGTTCGGCTGGCGTGTCCACGTCGAGGGAGACGCCAATGCCCGAAGCCTTGCCAATTTCCCCATGCAGGGCAACGGTGCCGAAATGCTCCGGTTGGCCTGTTGTATGGCGACGGAGCGTGGCATCAAAGTTTGCGCTCCGGTCCATGACGCCCTCTTGATTGAAGCCACGATCGACGACATCGACCGTGCCGTGGCCGAAACGGAAAGCATCATGGCAGAAGCCAGCCGGATCGTGCTGGATGGCTTCGAGTTGCGCACGGAGGCAAAGGTTGTCCGCTACCCCGAGCGTTACATGGACCCGCGTGGGGAGCGGTTCTGGCAGGAGGTCATGTCGATCCTCGGCCGCTAAACATGGTCCATTTCTGGTTGTGGACAGGACCACGGACGGCCCTGGTCTAGGGCCGTCCGTGGCCCACCTGTCCATTCTTATTTCTCTCTACTCAAGGAGTCTTTATAGAATGACCCCCGTTGATGCGTTTGATGCTCGTCGTTTTCAGATGGCTGGCCCGCAATTGCCGTGCCCGCCACAGCGTCCCAAGGCCCCTCGCCACAAACCCGGCAATCTGTTTCTTAAAGGTCCGATCCCGTGGTCGTGGCTTGAGAAGGCGATGCGGTTGCCAGGCAAGGCGTTGGCCGTGGCTTTGGTGGTTTGGCACCTGTGTGGACTCAAGAAGTCGAGCACCGTTCACATGGAGCCGTCCAAAATCCGTTCGGCGGGCATGTCGCCCCGTGTAGCGAGGCGTGGCCTCAAGTCTCTGGAGAACGCCGGCCTAGTTGCCGTCGATCGCCACCCGGGACGAGCGCCGGACGTGACGATCCAGCAGAGCGCGTAATGCTCTGCCGAATCACGTCTGAACGTTGTGGGGGACCTGCCGCGCAGGGACGCGCGGTAGTCCTGCTTTCAGAACTGGGCGATTGCCCACAACACGCCGCCGATCACCAGGACTGCCATGAGGCAGCCCGATCGGCGCGGCGGCGTTTCATCGTCAGTCGCGGCCACCATTGCCGTAGGCAGGTCCAGGCCCAACGCGACATTCGCCAGGACTTCGGTTTCTCGATCGGGGTCCATAACAACAATGTAACCTGGTTGATTCAGGAATGAACCAATGGAAGACGTATTGGAAAAACTGTTTGACATTCTCACACGGATCGAGAAGCAGAATTCGGAAATCCTCGTCGCTCTTGCTCCAAAGGCAAGTCGGAAACACTTGTCGGTGGAGGAAGCGGCCGAACGGCTTGGTCGATCTCCTTGGACGATTCGCCAGTTGTGCAACTCCGGCCAGATCAGGGCCGTCAAAGGCAACGACGGTTGCTGGAAGATTCCGGCCGATGAAGTGGCACGATTGGAGGAAGAGGGCGTGCCGACGCTGCCGAAGCGGCCCAGTCGGACGGACGCCGCATCTCCGCTTGCGTCGCTTCGGAAGCAAGACGCCAGTATCGTGGCCTCTTCTGCTCCGTCGTATGCCCAAGCCGGTTAGACGCATCGGCATCACACAGACCTTCACAACGCCCGCAGCGCCTCGTTACGCGCTGCGGGCGTGTTGGCCTGCGCGCACATGGCGTCCTCTAAGCGAACAGACGACCCATCTCCGCTTTTGTCACTTCGGGAAAAAGGTGTCGGTATCGCTGCTTCATCGCCTCGGTCTCATGCCCCATCCATTTGCCTATGGTGCTTTCTCGTAGTCCCTTCATGGCGCAGATTGAAGCGAACGAGTGACGCAAAACGTGCCACCCCCTCAGTACGTCCCACTTGCCGTTGGCCGTCGTTTGCTCAAAAGTCTCGTTGGCTTCGTCGGGCGTGATAGGAACATTGGGTTGGACGCAAACGGTGAACTTCCCACCGGGATGATTCGCAAACCAACCCTTTAGAATCTTGGCAAGTCGGGGGTGAATGTCCACGGTGCGATAGCTGAGGCTTCGAGATTGCTTTCTCTTCTTCTCGCGTACAGTAGCAATGCCCCGCGTGAAATCGAAGTCACGGACTTCCGACCGCATGATCTCCGACCGGCGCACGCCTGTAAAGGCGGCAAACGCCACAGCCGGATAGAGCCAAGGGGCCGCGCCTTGCTTCTGGACATGCGCGAGGAAATCCAGGACTTCCTTCTCGCTGAGAAAGAGGCAGTCCCACAGATCGCGTTGTTCCACTTCCGTCAAGCCGCCCTTTTCGATGATCGCCGTGATGTCCTTCCACGTTTGAAAAGGCGGCTTCTCTGTCCCTTTGGGGAGTTTGATGGCCTTGCGGTCGATTTCGCCGTCACACCATCCCCGCGCCTTGGCAAATCGTCGAAGAGTGCCGAACGTGACCAGTTCCTTGCGGATGGTTTCAGGCTGGACCCTGCGGCCCCGGATGCCCGGCTCCTTGCTTCGCTTGGTAACATA
>JAFGFF010000410.1 GCA_016931075.1 Pirellulales bacterium
CCAACGTGCCGTCAGCCTGCCGCGCGAGCGGCGCGAGCCGGTCTGGCAGGAGGCCCATGCGGTCATTGCCCAGTATCTCCAGCGGCAGCCGACGAATCCCCGGCGGCTGTTATTGGACCTGCAGGACGCAATGATTCATCTCAGCCAGGGCGAACTCGCCCGGCAGGAGGCCGAGTTATCGGCCAATCCCGAACCGCTGTTGGATGAAGCTCGGGTGGAACTCCGCTCGGGCATCCGTGGGCTGGCCGACATCGAGCCGAGGGTGGATCAGGCGATTCGCGAATCGGGCCGCGGGCCGGACGGCTTGTCGGTCGACTCGCTTCGGAGCCTGCAGAAGAACGTGACCTACGAGCGTGCCCGGGCGTGGCGCAACCAGGCCCAGTGCTTTGCCGCCGGCACGCCCGACCGAACGCACGGCCTGACCCAGGCGGCCAAGCTGTTGGACGGTCTCGCCCGGCTCGACACGGCCGACCCGCTGGCCTGGAAGAGCCGGCTGGACCGAGTGGCCTGCTATCGGCTCTTGGGCGACGGCCTGAACGCGCGGCGCGAGCTGGTCGCGTTGATGGGCAAGGATCCACCGCCTGGCGTCGCCCTGCGAGCACAAGCCGAAGGGCTGCGTCTGGCACTGGCGCTGGGAGAGTACAACGATATCAAGTCGCTCTTGGATCTGCCTCGCAAACGCGGTGGCCGGACCTCGGCCGAGCTGGACTTCGCGCGGCTCGAAGCGTGCCTGGCCTCATGGCAACGGGCGACCGACGCTAAGGACAACGCGGGGGCCGACGCATGGCAAGCCCGGGCGACCGATGCGCTCAAGACGATCGAACACCGGGCCGAGCCCTATTGGACCCGGCGAGCGGAGAGCCTGCTGGCCCGATACTTCCGCGCAGCCTCGACCAGCGGCGATCTCGACACGCTAATCCGCGCGGCGAAAAGCTCCTTCCTAGCTGGGCGGCCCGACGACGCGGTGGCCACGTACGATCGGGCGGTCGAACTGGCCACGAAGCAGGGCGACACGCAACAGGCGTTTGAACTGGCGCGGATCGCCGCGATGATCCAGCAGAAGCGGAGAAAGTACGAATCGGCCCTGGAACGCTTTCGCGCCTTGGCCTTGGATCGGTCTGCCCATCCCGACGCCGGTGAAGCCCACTTGGACGCGATTCGCAACGCAGCCACTTTGGCTAAGGAGTCCAAGAGCGGCGGGCTGGACCGCTACGCCGACCTGTTGCAGGAACACGTGCGGACATGGCCTCGCGGGGCCAGCGCGAACCAGGCCCGATGGTGGATGGGCCGGCTGCGCCAGCACGAAAAGGACTGGCCTGGCGCGATCGCGGCCTACTCGGCCATCTCGCAGGGCGACGCGCGACGCGCGGACGCCGTCCGGGCGACCGGCGAGTGCTACCGGGCCTGGTTGGCCGCGCAACGAGCCGCCGGCCAGCCGGCCGAACCGCTGGCCGCGAAGGCCGCCGCCTGGTTCGAATCGCTCGTTGCCGATGCGGACGGCCGATTGCCCAGTCAATTCGACCCGGCCGCGCGCAACGCCGCGCTCGAAGCGGCCCGGCTTTGGCTCGAAGCCCCACCGAAGGGTTTTGCCCGGGCGGAGGTTCTCTTGCGCGCGGTGCTGGCGGAAATCACGCCGGCGGCCGAGTGGAAGTCACACGCCGAAGGCCTGCTGGCCCTGTCGCTGGCCGGCCAGGGACGCGGACGCGAAGCGGAGGCCCTGTTGGATCGTGCCGGCACGGCCGACCTTCCCTCGCAAATCGGACTGCTCCTCGCCTTGGAACGGATCGCCCGGGAGGCGCAGCCGCCCGTTCGCCGCGCGGTGGCTCCGTTGGCGTTGCGGTTGATAGAGCGGATCGACACCCGGCTGGAACAGTTGGATCCCACGTCACGGCTGGCCGTCGGCCGGGTTCGTGCCCAATCGCTGCGCGACGCCGGCCGGAAGGCCGAGGCCCTGCGGTGGTACGCATCGCTTGCCCGACAGTATCCTCGGGACGCTGAGATTCAGGAGGGCTACGCCGATCTCCTGGCATCCTACAACGACCGCCGCACGCTCGACGAGGCCTTGGCCCGATGGCGTGACGTTGAAAAAGGTTCTCCGTCGGGCAGCGATCGCTGGTTCCGTGCCCGCTATGCGGTGGCCGACCTCCACCTCCGTCTCGGCAACCCAAAGAAGGCCGAAAAGATCATCACGCTGCTAGAGGTTCTTCACCCGGATATGGGGGGCGACGCTCAACGGAAGCAGTTTCTCGATCTTCTCGAACGCTGCCGGATGCAACGTCCGCGAAAATGACGTCTGCGTCGAGTAGGCAAGCTTGGTCAACACGCTCATTGCACTGGAAACCGGGTGTCCTCTTTGCTTCGAAGTCGTCCGCGGAACAAGAGCTGTCCGACCTGATTGGTTCAATCATTGACAGCCCGATCAGGATTGCCTCTTGCACGTGAAGCTACTTGTTTTCTGCCGTTTCGCCGCAGGTTGTTCCTTCTAGAGCGCGCGGCGAGAGAGGCCGGGTGAGGATCTCCTCCAACCTTGTCACCCACCACGGCCTTCTATTATTAACAGCTTTAGTTGACAAAAAGATTCGGGCCGATAGCATATCGCCAGCCGACGCGGACGGCCGGTTGTGGTCCGCGTGGCACTGGGCGTCCCGGAGTGTGGGCGCTGCGTGGAGTTTACGCGCTCAGACAAGCTGGCTGGAATCGGCAACTCCCTGCGGCACCTGCTACCCCGTGTGACGCCCTTTTTGTGTCAGCATCTCACACAGGAGAATCGCGATGATGGGGAAATCGAAAACATGGAGTTGTCTGTTCGTTTGCGGATTGGCGCTGACGTGGTGCTCAGGTGCATGGGCAACCACGCCCTACGGCAGCGTAACGCCCGGGTATCCGAGCCTCGGACCGGGACTGGCGCCGCCGTCAATCATTCCGGGCAAGGAGTATTCGCACAATTTGGACGAAAACACGACGGGCGCCGGCGGGGTTCTCGATCCGCTGCAAGTGATCGCCTGGGACGGCTCGGGGGGAACGATGGACGGCGTGGACTTCACGCCCGGTCAGAACTATCTGCCAGAAGATGAAGTCGATGCGATCGCCAACCATGCGGACTTTCTGTTCAACCAACTCAAGACAGACGACGCGCACCTGATCTTCTCCGTGGACGACGTGTTCACGATGTTCACCGGCGCGACGCCTGGGCCTGGTGTGTTACCCGTGGCAGGGCCTGTGACGCTGGCCAACGGCCACATGATCGGCGGAGCCGGTGAACTGTCGTACGAACTGGGCGTTTATGGCGGGGTGAACTCACCTTCCGATCAAGGCGTTTGGGCCAAGCGGCACGAGATCAACAACTCACCGCTTCCCCGGGACATCGACGGCGTCGAAGTCTGGGGACCCGAGCCGGCCGAGAAAGCCGATGCGGACAAGTACTCGCTGGACGTGGACTACGACAGCTTCTTTCCGGCCGGCGGTGGACCCGTGCCCGGCGACGCGGTCTCGGTCTGGAACGCGGATGGGACCGTGTACATCGAGCACAGCAAGATCGTTGCCGCGGTGACGTCCTTGCTGGGAAGCGACCTGCCAGGCCAGCAGGTGGGCCTGATCAACCTCGATGCCCTGATGGTTCGCGACGTCGTGCCCGACGACAAGACCTTCCAACGCAATCCAAATGGCCCCGAAGCAGAGCACGATCAGATCATCTTCAGTATCCGCCAGATTCCCAATCCGCTCGACTTGACCGGCTACTATGCCACCGGAAGCGAGCTATTTGTCCTGGACGCGACCGGCCACGTCGAGTTTTTGCGTCACGGCGGCCACCTGTGGGACAAGCTCTACGCCGTGACGAACTTCGACGTCTACTCGGGCGACGACGAGCACTACGGTGTGCTCGACATCAATGCAATCGAGGGAATTACGGCCAACGTGGTTCCCGAGCCGTCGAGCATAATGCTACTGGGCTTGGCCGCGGTCGGACTTGCTGTTGCATTCCGACGAAAACGCTGATTGCCAATCGAAAAGAACGTGCCTACAAGTACTCTCCCCCCTTCGATACGGCCGTGAACGAAACCGTTCGTTTGCGGCCGTTTTCACTTTCTTGCCCGAGCCCCGAGCCCCCAATCCCCTTTCCTTCCCAAGAAATGCGGAAGAGCGAGGCGTCTGCCGGACGGGGAGTCGGCACGGCCTCGCCCTTCCACCCACGGGGCAGTGGGGAGTTGCACGCTTCTGCTACCACGGACCGCGGACGTAGTACACGCCCGACTCGTCAGTGCTGCTGGGCCAACCGGGACGTGCCCGGAAGGCGCTTCCATCGTAGCTCATGGGGCCCGGATAGTTGCGGCCGAACTGGTGGCGAATCGTCGTGATCCGCGTGTTCCCCACTCCCCAACCCCAGTGTGTTTGTTTCTCGGCGGTGGGTGGGACGACTAGGGCAATCGGCATGTTGTAGGCCGGGTGGACGTAGGCGCCGTGCCAGGGGCAACGCTGTGCCCTGTGGTAGGCGACCGCCCCCTGAAGGGTTCGCTCGAACGCGCCGGCCGAATCGACCAGACTTGTCGCGGCCAACGCCAGGGCCAGGAGGCTCGGTAGGAATATCTTCTTCATGACAGTCTTTTCCTCGTGAGAACTCGTTAGGGAGTTGTCCGGCGGTAGGACGTTCTTTGCCAAACCTAGTTGCCAAACAGGTGCGTCAGGGGCCGAGCGTCAATATAGGTCGGCGTGAAGTCGGGCAGCAGAGCGTGGCTCCACTTCACGTGCGTCTTCGTACACCGGGCGTCCTCATGGCGGCGGTAGTAGGTCCGGTGGTGTGTGTAGAGGAATTCGTGCGGCATCAGCGGCTGATAGGTGATCCAGGTGTGGCCGACCCGCTCGGGCACGGGCCGGGGGCTGACGTACAACTGGGCCCCCACGCCGCCGCACGGTCCCGGCGGTACGTAGTAGTTGTAGAACAGGTCGGGCGAGGTGCGCCGGGCGGCTTCGGCCGTATCCGGGACCATCACCAACGCGGCCAGCAGCACCAGACCAATCAGGCCGACACTAGATGTCTTCAAAACCATCGCAGGACTCCTTGAAGCTCGGGATGGAGAGTGGTTTGTGGGAGGAAAAGGTGCCAGGCACCTTTTGCCGGAACGGCCCTTCGGGTGCTTCGCACAAAAGGTGCTTGGCACCTTTTCCGCGGGCCGTGAACGGTTACTCGTTAGGGGACAGGCTTGGGCAGGCGAGACGGGCTCGTTCGGGTAGCCGTCCCCATGAAAAACCTCGGCTTGTGACGGGAGTATGGGTGAGTCTTTATATGCCGGATGTACCGGGAAAATGGGTGGAATCGCCTGGTTGGAGACAGGAGAATCGGTATAATCGTCACTTTCGCGCCCGGCCGACGCCGCCCACCCTGGACGACTCCCTTCCGCGGCCGACCTTGCCCCCATGTTTGCGAACAACGGAACCCCCCTCCAGTGGCTACGACGAAGCGATCCTCGAAGAAGAAAAAGGTGAAACGAGTCCAACGGGCTGAAGCAAACGGCCGAGCACCCTCAGCCAAGCCAAAAAGACGCCGCGCGACGGCCGAATCGATGGCCGCCAGCCAGCGGGACATCTCGGTCAGCGAGTTCTTCGCCAAGAACCGGCACCTGCTCGGCTTCGACAACCCCCGCCGGGCCCTGCTGACCACCGTCAAGGAGGCCGTCGACAACGCCCTGGACGCCTGCGAAGAGGCCGGCATCCTGCCCGAGATTTGGGTCCACATCGAAAACACCACCAACGGACGCTACAAAGTCGGCATCCAGGACAACGGACCGGGCATCCTCAAGAAGCAGATCCCCCTGATCTTCGGAAAACTCCTTTACGGGTCGAAGTTCCACCGGCTGCGGATGAGCCGGGGGCAGCAGGGCATCGGCATCAGCGCGGCGGGTATGTACGGCCTTTTGACCACGGGCAAGCCGGTCAAGATTATGTCTAAGGTCTCGGTCCGCAAACCGGCCCACTACTATGAGATCCAGATCGACACCAAACGCAACCGGCCCGAGATCATCAACGGCCGAGGCGACGGCGTGGACATCCCGCCTGGCCAAGCCGGCCTGAAGACGATCGATAAACACGGCATCGAGTGGATCGAGTCAGACCATGGCACCCGGGTGACGATCGAGCTCGAGGCCAAGTACCACCGCGGCCGGGGTAGCGTCGACGAGTATCTCGAACAGACGGCCATCGCCAATCCCCACGTGACGATCCACTACCTCGATCCGGATGGCAACGAACGGACCTATACGGCCGTGGCCGAGGTCCTGCCGGCCGAGCCGCGGGAGATCAAGCCGCACCCCTACGGCATCGAACTGGGCCGGCTCGTGGGCATGCTCAAGGACACAAAGGCCCCGACCATTTCTCAGTTCCTCACCTCCTCCTTCTCGAAGGTCTCGCCGGCCGTCGCTCGGCAGATCTGCGAAAAGGCAGGCGTTAGCACCCGGGCCAGCGTCCGCAAGACGGGCCGACACGAGGCCGACTTGATCTATCAGGCCATCCAGGAAACCAAGATCCGCCCGCCGTCGACCGATTGCATCTCACCCATCGGCGAGGAGTTGATCCTCAAGGGTCTGCACCAGGTCGTGCCAGGCGAGTTCTATGCCGCCGCCACGCGACCGCCGTCGGTCTATCGAGGCAACCCGTTTTTGATCGAGGTCGGCCTGGCCTACGGCGGCGGCTCGACCGCCCATCGAGTCACGCGCGACGAACTAGTCGAACTGCTCTCTGAAAGTGACGCCCGAACGCTTCGCCAGTTCCTGGCCACGACGTTCGACGGCCTGGGCACCGAGGCGGCCGACCGGATTCTTCAAGACGCCAAGGCCAAGACCCGTGTTTCGCCCGGCAAACTCAAGTCCAAGGAGATCGACCGCCTGCACGAAGCCATGCGCAGCGTCAACCTACACGACGGCCAGACGATGAACATCCTGCGCTACGCCAACCGCGTGCCGCTGCAATTTCAAGCAGGCGGCTGCGCGATTACCCAGACGATCATGAGCACCAACTGGCGGAGCTACGGCCTGGGCCAGTCGCGCGGCTCGCTGCCCCGTGGGCCGGTGACCGTGATGGTCCACATGGCCAGCGTCTGGGTCCCCTTCACCAGCGAATCGAAAGAAGCGGTCGCTTCCTATCCGGAGATCCAAAAGGAACTCCGCCTCGGCCTGCAAGCCGTCGGCCGCAAGCTGGGCATGTACCTGCGCCGCCGCAAACGGGTCAAGCACGAAGGCGAACGCCGCAACATGTTCCTCCGCTACCTGGGCGAAGTGGCCAAAGCCGTCAGCCAGATCAACCAGACCGACCCCAAAGCCCTCCACGACCAGCTCCTTCTCGTCGCCAAAAAGAAGACGGCCGACGCCGACGTCAAACTCGACGACCGCGGCCGCCCCGTCGACGAAGAACAACTCGACCTCGGCTCCAACGTCCTCATCGTCGACCCGGCCGAACGCATCGCCGACAAACTGAACGGGAACGGGGCCGGAGACGAAGAGAATGAGGAATGAAGGGAACCGCAGATGAACGCGGATGAACACAGATAGAGAGATTGCCCGGGGGCATGAACCATGATGGCTGAGGGGCACAGCGATGAAATCAATAGGATTTCCGAGAGGATTATTGGGTGCGCCTTCTCGGTGAGCAATAGTCTGGGAGCCGGATTTCTCGAAAAGGTTTATGAAAATGCCCTGGCCCATGAATTGCGGAAGGCGGGATTCGATGCCAAACAGCAGGAGTCCATCCGTGTTTTCTACGACGGAGTTGAAGTGGGTTACTATGTGGCGGATATTTTGGTAAACGACACAGTACTGATCGAAGTCAAAGCCGCTAAAGCAATCGACGACGTCCATTTCGCCCAGTGCATGAACTACCTGAAAGCCACCAGCCTGAAACTCTGCCTCCTCCTCAATTTCGGCACACCCAAGATCGGCATCAAACGCATCGTCCACAACCTCTAACCCCAATTATTTTCCCTTCATCCGCGTCCATCCGCGTTCATCTGCGGTTCCCTACTTTCATCTTAAAGACAATTCTGCCATGGCTAAGAAGAAAACTTCCAAGAATCCTGCCCTGAAAGCAAAGCTCTCCACGCGTGACAAACGCACGATGGGGCAACTGGTCGGGCTGGCCGACGGGGTGGTCGACGCGGCTCAGAAGCGGCGCGATCCGCATATGGATATCCCCACCCGAGCGCTCTCCAACGTCCGGTATAATCAGTCAAAAAAAATCATCGAGATGGGCAAGAACACGACCCGGCGGCAGTTGTTCAACCTGTCGCAGGCCAAGAGCTTCATGCAGAGCATGTTGGTGGCCAAGGGAGTCGCGCAGCTCATCGAACAGGGCAAGAACACGAGCATCCGTGGTTTGTTCTACGCCCTGAAAGGCAAAATAGCCGGCACGAACGAGCACACGTTCGACGTTCAGTCGGATTGCGACCCGATCATCGAGGATGCCGAGGTCCTGCTGGACAGCCTGCGGGAAGAACTCCACCTGTTCGCCGATTCGAAGGGGGCCATGGTGGGCAACCTCGTCCTGACGGACAGCGGCGACGAAATCGACTGCTCCCGGATGGGCTCCGGAGGCTATGCGATCCCGTCCATCGTCGAGCCGTCCGTCATGCAGTTCAAGAAGTGCGACGCCAAGTTCATCCTGCACGTCGAAAAGGGCACCGTCTGGCAGCGGTTCAACGAAGACAAGTTCTGGCGCAAGCACAACTGTATTCTCACCCACGGCGGCGGCCAGCCCCCGCGCGGCGTGCGGCGGCTGCTGTACCGGCTGCACAACGAGCTGAATCTGCCTGTCTATTGCCTGCTGGATAATGACCCGTGGGGATACTACATCTACAGCGTCATCAAGCAGGGCTCGATCAACCTGGCCTTCGAGTCGGGCCGAATGGCCATCCCAGGAGCCCGATTCCTCGGCCTGCGGAGCAAGGACCTCGAGCAGTGCGGCCTGTCCGATAGCGTCAAGATCGACCTGAACGACACCGACCGCAAACGGGCACGCCAGATCGCCAGCTACCCTTGGTTTGAAAAGAAAAAGCCCTGGCAAAAAGAAATCAAACGCATGTTGGACAACGGCTTCAAGCTCGAAGTCGAAGCCCTCATCAGCAAAGACATCAGCTACGTCACCGAAGAATACACCCCCGCCCGCCTGAAAGACAAAGACTGGCTGGATTAAAAAAGGTGACAGTCACCAAATCTGGGCAATATAGGAAATGACATCGCATCATCTCAACCCAGATTGCCTGGATTTGGTGACTGTCACCTTTTTGTTTCCCTCGGCCAGCAGGACGACGTAGTTTTTGCCGTACTTCTGGGCGCACTTGGGGCAGGTGGTGTAGTAGGTGAACTGGCGTTTGATCTGGCGGCCCTGGGCGGCGACGTAGTCGGCCATCTGGCGCATCCAGTTCGGCACTTCCTTGTAGTGGCCCTCGAACACCTTGCTCAGGAACGTGCCTGAGAGCCGGGTCATCCGCGAGCCGGGCACGTCCCCGGCGACGCTGATATAGACATCGGCGCTCCAGAGCGTCTCGTTGGCCGTCAGGACGATCATCTGCTCGTCCATCATCCCAGCCGCCTCGATCCGTGCGACCTGCCGCCGCATCACCCGCCCGAAGTTCAGCGGGATGTGAAAAAGACACCATAGTTTGTCTTGCACGAACGGCCGGCCCTCCCACGTCACCGTCTTCCCGTCCCACGGCTGGGGATCGAACCGCGGACAACACTCGTCTTCCGGTTTGGTCATGGCGTTTCTCCTGATTTGGATAGGGATTCAGCTTCAGTTTCCGCTTGCCCGTCGGGTGGCACTCAACGCCGTCCACGTTTGGAGGGTGTTGGGAGCGGCTAAGGCGTTGGGGTTGGAGAAGTTGAGGCCTCCTGCCACAC
>JAFGFF010000049.1 GCA_016931075.1 Pirellulales bacterium
ATCGACACGCCCGGCGCCTATCCCGGCATCGGCGCCGAAGAGCGCGGACAAGCCCAGGTGATCGCCATGTCCATGCTCGAAATGTCGAGGCTTCCGACGCCGATCATCTGCGTGGTCATTGGCGAAGGAGGCTCCGGCGGCGCGTTGGGTATCGGCGTGGGCGACCGCGTTGCCATGCTCGAACATTCTTACTACTCGGTCATCAGTCCCGAGGGCTGCGCCGGTATTCTCTGGCGGAGCCACACCTACAAGGACCGGGCGGCCGAAGCCCTGAAGCTGACGTCCAAGGACCTGCCCGGCCTCGGCGCGGTCGACGACGTCATTCCCGAGCCGCTTGCCGGTGCCCATCGCAATCCGCATCTGATGGCCAGCCGGATGAAGATGTATCTGCGCAATCAGCTTCGCGAGCTGGTGGGCAAACCGATCGACGAGTTGCTCGAAGCCCGGTACGCCAAGTTCCGGCGCATGGGCCAGTTCCTCGAACGCGCGGAAAACGCCGTCCCAGCCAACCACACGACGCCGGAGACCAACAGCGGCCCGGAGACCAACGGCGGCAACGGCGCAAAAAAAGACTCCTCGGCCGAGTCGCGAATCAAATCCGCTCCGTAACCCTCACGCGGTTGATTATCCCATCGCAACCAATTATCTGGGTGCCATGCCCACGCTTGTCGTGGGCATGTTTTCTCGCAAAACACATTGCATGGCCACACAAGCGTGGCCATGGCACCCGTTACGCTCTACTCTTCACTGCGGAAGGAAAACCAACCATGAGCACAACGCCCCCGCCGCCCTGCGATTCTTCGTCCGCCCAAAACACGTCGCCGACCTGTTCGTGTTGTTGTGGGCCGTCCGCGTCCGGCGGGCCATGCGCCAGCATGATGCGGATCATGATCGCCGTCCTGGTGGTCGTGGCGGTCGCGGCAATCGTCTACTTCGGCGGCGGCTGGCTGCTCGACTCCCGACGCATGGCCGCTGAGACTAAGGCCGCCGAAGCGCTCCGGGCGAAGGGCTATCTGCTGGTCAATGACATGGACAAGCACGTCAATTCGATTCAGTTCGGGAACAAGACTCCCGACGAAACGGACCTGACCCAACTCGAATCGCTCTATTGGCTCGGCACGTTGAACCTGAGCGACACCGACATCGGCGACGAACAGCTCCGGCACCTGGCCGGACTGCCCCATCTCGTTTCCCTATCGCTGCCCCGAACCAAGATCACCGGCGCGGGCCTGGCTCACCTGACCAGCCTGGGTCAACTCAAATCGCTCTTTCTGCAAGAGACCCAAGTCGACGACGAGGGTCTGGCCCAGCTCGGCAAGATGTCGCAACTGAGCATCCTGAACCTCGCCGACACGCGGGTGACCGACGCCGGGTTGGCGCATCTCGCGCCGCTTGAGAACCTCAAACACCTGATCCTGACGGACAATCCGCTGACCGACGCGGCCGTCGACCACCTCATCGCCATCCCGAATCTCGGCCGACTGACTCTCGGAGGCGACCTGATCACACCCGCCGGATTGAAGCAGCTCCAGGACGCCAAACCCAAACTGACCGTCGACAAGGCCAAGTCCCGGAAAAAACAACCAGCCCCGTAGACGCGGCGTCCCGCCGCGTTATAAAAAAGCGGCGAGACGCCGCTTCTACTTTCCCCGCTGAAGTGCGGTTGGGATTATAACGGCGCGAGGGCTGCCGGCCTTTCGTGGCCAAGCCACGTTTGGGCCCCGAATGACTCCCTCCGGGCGCGTGCCAGCCGTTCGGGTCTCCCCCGTCTAACGCCGATCTGGCGACCGGTCCTCGGACCGTTTCGGGGCGCGCCGGAGACACTCGCGACGATCGTTTTTCGCTCGCGCCGATTATCATTCGTCCGCCCGTTCGCGCCCGCGCGATCCGTCCGGCGGCCCGGTCAATCGGACGCCGCGCCTGCGTGCTCGACGTGCAATGAAATTCGTTGCGTGTCGGCTGGGGAAGAAAGCGGCCGTGGGGCATGCCCTAATAGCATCTCGGGCGAGGCCACCTCCCTCGAACGTCCGATAATGTCTCTTATGTTCGGTCAGGCAGGCCAAAACGCCCGGGATAGACGCTGGCGGCCAATAGGAGACTCCCCGCTCTCTCCCAGCACCGAGGTGATGAGAATAAACCAAATCGGCGGCGCGCCGGCTCGCCGCGCCCCGTCCGCAAGCAGTCGCGCGGCGAGCAAAACACCGGCAAGAAGAACGGCCGAAAAGTCCAAATCGCCGCCAGATCCTTCGGCCTGGCCGGCGCGATCAGGGCGGCCCAGAATCGACCTCGGCAGGGCGGTCAGCGCCACCACGAGGATCCTCCCCCGCCCTGGTTCGCCGTCTCGGGAGACGACGATTTCTTTGCCCCCTCCTTGAGGGAGTCGAGCTGTTCGTCGAGTTTTTCGTCGATTTTGTTCTTGATCTGGTCTTTGAGCTGCTTCAACGGGCCCTCGGGCGAGGCGTCGTCCAGCGGGCCATCCGGTTCGGGTGGGGTCGCCGGGTCGAGTTTCCGGTCGAGTTCGTCGAGGTACTTGCCCAACACGTTGGTGATTTCCTCCGGCAGGACGGGCGTCGCGTTTTTAATCAGCACGGCGATGCCCCGGCCCGAGTAAGTCCCCAACACGGCCTGACGCGCCTGCTCCGACAGGGTCACCATGAAGAACGTGATGACCACGCACAGCAACACGCCCTTGGCCAGGCCGAACAGCGCCCCGAGCTGCCGGTCGAACTCCTTCAACCGCACGCGATCAATGGCCCCGGCCACCAGCCGGAACAGGATCCAGATGCCCAACGACGTGAGGACATAAAGGATCAACATGGCCAGGAATCGGTTCCACGGCTCCTGTTCGCTGATCATCGGGGCCACTTGCGGCCCGAAACGGATGGCCACCATCGCGCTGACGATCAGCGATGCCAGCGAGGTCACCTGCCAGGCCATCCCTTTCCAGAACCCAAACAAGGTGGTCATGACGACGACCGCCAACATCAGGACGTCGTACCACTGCATTCCCAAAATTTCCATCAGACGCCTCGCATCGCAGAGGTCGGAAACAAGCCCCGGGAGTATACCGCCAACCCGGCTGGCTCCGAAGAGCAGTCCGGTCAGACGGCGGAGGGGTGAAGGCCGGGCAGGGACCAGATTGAAATTGATCTTGGAGAAATAGGCGATCTCGGGTATTCGTATCCGCGTTCTGACAGGCAACCATTCACGGAGATCCCCGACCTGTAGGGAACGCGCTGCGTGGCGTTCCGCGGGCCACGGAAAATGTGCCATACTCGCGGCGCATGGAACGGCACGGAGGCCGTTCCCTACAGTAAGGGCGTTGACCTCAATTCGGGGAATTGTTCTTTTTAAAAATCCTTGGGTAGCACGATGGGCGGATCGCATGGCTGATTTCAAGACTCACATCTCGACCAGCGGACTGTTGGGCGTCGGCTACGGGGCGGCGGCGTTCGTCTGGTTCGACGTGCCCTGGCCGACGTGCGTGCTGGCCGGAGGGCTGTGCGGCGTGTCGGGGATGCTGCCCGACTTGGACAGCGACTCGGGAGTGCCGCGGCGCGAGAGCGTGGCGTTCGCCGCCGCC
>JAFGFF010000411.1 GCA_016931075.1 Pirellulales bacterium
AAGCTCGCTTCTATCACCACAAGGCACGTAACCGTTTGCCACCATTACGAATAAATCAACGTCGATAGCTTGGAACAGTAAAACTAAGAGGATACTGTCCCTGACCGTCAACATGCCAGAATAGCTGAAGATTGCGCCCCCGTGGTAGGAAGCCGAGTTATCCAAGAATGCGCAGTCTACAACTGCCGGCGTGTTGTAGTCTGTGTTGGAGTAACTGCAGAACCCGCCGCCGTGCTTGCTGACCGAATTGCCCGAGAATGTGCTGTCCGTGAGCGACATGATACCGGTGTCGGAATTGTACACTCCGCCGCCGCTCTCGCTGGACAGGTTGCCGGAGAACACAGAGTCTCCGACAGTCAGAGTACCCGCGTTGAAGATCCCGCCACCAGAATCGTCAGCCGAGTTCTCTGAAAATGTGCAGCCCGCAACCGTCAGTGTGCCGGAAGTGTTGGCAATCCCGCCGCCATAGTCACTGGCCGAATTGCTTGAGAACGTGGAGTTTGTGACGGTCACCGTGCCGGATTTGTTGTGAATCCCACCACCGTCGTCGACAGTTGAGTTGCCCGAGAGCGTGGAGTTTGTGACCGTCAGCGTACCGGAGGAGTTGCGAATTCCGCCACCGCCGCCGTAACTGGTCGAGTTGCCCGAGAGCGTGGAGTCTGCAACCGTCAGGGTGCCCGAGATATTGTAGATGCCACCACCATAGCTTGCTGAGTTGTCGGAGAGCGTGGATTCGGTTAGAATCAGTGTGCCAGAGTCATTGAGAATCCCGCCGGCACCGTTGCTAGCCGAGTTCGCCGAGAGTGTGGTGCATGCCACCGTCATCGTACCGGAGTCGTTGCAGATCCCGCCGCCATTGCCGTACAATCCGACGGCTGAGTTGCCCGAGAACGTACAGTGCGAAGCAGTTAGAGTACCCGAGCTATAGATTCCGCCTCCAAGGTCTTCAGCCGAGTTGTCCGAGAGCACCGAGTTCGTGATCGCCAGCGAACCGTAGTTGTGGATTCCACCACCCGTCTCATCTTTGCCTCCTGTGATCGTCATTCCGTCAAGGTCTGCAGACACACTCGGCCATACCAAGAACACACGGTTTCGACCGTTTGCTTGGAAGGTCAGAAGCTCCGCTGCGGGGCCTTCGATGCGCAAATCCCCCATGACCGCGAGTTCGCCTTCGTCTACCAGAATTGTCCCGCTCAGCCCCTCGGCAAACGCAATGACGTCCTGCTCGGTGAATGACCCGGCGGGTGCGTCGCCCACGGTTTGGTTGCAGTTGGCTGCCTCAAACGCCTCCAGGATAGTCAACACCCCGTCGCTGGCTATCGTCTCGTCGAGGCTCGTGACCGTGTAGGTCTGCGCAGGACCACCCTCTGTTGCTCCTTCCACGGCCCCGATGTCAACCGTACCGTTCTGGACACGTGTGGTTCCCCGGATGTCCACCGTGAGTGGCTGACCTGTGGGGTCCATCGCCAGGCTGTTGTCACCTGTATCCAAGGCCGGGCTCCCGGGCAAGAGATGGTAGCCCCATAGGCCATTGTCGAATTGAGTTACATCACTCAACAAAGGATCGATTAGAGCAAGCGAAGTCCCCACTCGATTACTGTTGACGCCATCAACCAAAGCCGACTGACTTGAACCGTCACCGATCAGATTATGGGATCCCGAAAGCGTGCCTGAGAAATGGTGAATGTCCGGATGTACTGCTCCGTTGTTGCGAGCCACAATCGTGTTGTTCAGTGTCACCACTGAAGCAGTGCCCAAATTGTAGATCCCACCTATAATGGCCGAGTTGTCTGAGATCGTGGAGTTCGTTATTGTCAGTGTAGTAGGTTTATTGTAGAAACCACCATCATTCTGGATGCCACCGCTGAATCTGGATGAATTGCCCGAGATAGTGCAATTCGCGATTTCCAAGATACCGGAGTTATTCTGAATACCACCACCACTGTCTCCAGCCGAGTTCCCCAAGAAGGAGCTTTTCATGATTGTCAGAACACTGGACTCGTTGTCGATTGCGCCGCCGCTGTCACTGGCAAAGTTATCCGAGAACATGCAGTTCGTAACCGTCACCGTGCCCAAGCCGTTGTAGATTCCTCCCCCGACATCGGCCGAGTTGTCTGAGAACGTGGAATCTGTCACTGTTAGTGAGCCCAAATCAGTCCGAATCCCACCCCCAGTATATTTGGCTGAGTTGCCCAAGATCGTGCAGTTCGTGACCGTCACAGTGCCGGAGTAGTCCTTTATTCCGGCGCCCCCACCCTGACTCGCTGTGTTATCCAAGAGTGTGCAGTTTGTGACCGTCAACGTACCGAAATGGTTATCGATCGCACCGCCGTTGCTAGCCGCGTTGCCCATAAGCTGACAATTCGTGACCGTCAGCGTACCGGCGTTGAAGAGACCACCACCGTAGCTCCGTTCGAGATTGTAGCCGCTTAAGCTACCATTGGCATTGCCACCGATGATCGAAACACCGTCAACTCCAGCCTCGATGTCTTCGCCACAATAGACGACGGTGTAGGCGTTGTCGAATTGGCTGTTCGGGGTGCCAAACTCACCACAGAGAGTAACGATGCGGGCAGACCAATCGCGTTGTTCCAACGTGGTCTCGGTGCCAGAGAAGCCGCCGTAGAATGTAACACCGTCGACCAGCGAGAAAGAGGCGGAGCGGGGGTCGCCTGGCTCGAGTTTGGCCGAGGGCTTATAGGTCCCTTCGGCGATCCAGATCGAATCAACGTCGTTGGCCGGGTCGGCGTCGGCGTTGAGGGTGGCGGCTTGGGACAGGCTGTCTTGCAGGTCGTTGTAGGCGGTGGCCCAGCTCAGGCCGTCGCCGCCTGTGGGGGCATCGGCGTCGACCATCAGGACGGAAAGCATCCGGCGGTCTTCCAGCGGTTCGCAGCGCAGCCGGCGGTGGAAGGGATCGCGGCGGCAGGAGCAGCCGGGGCCGGAGGAAAGGGGTGTTCGGCGACGGGAGTCACCTCCTACAGGAACGAGGTTGTCGCTGCAAGAATATCGACTCCGACGCAATCTAGCAGGCCGCATGGCAGGGTCCCCTGGTGAAGAGTTCGGGCCAGGTTTCTAGTCTGTAAAGATACGCCCGTCGGGTCAAGCCTTGTGGCTCAATTTGACGGGATTTTACTCAAACCCGAGCGGGGGACGGCTGGGCGCTTCTTGTTGAAGCCGCAGAGGGCTGTTTAATGGGTGGCAATGGCGTTTCACCAGTGTTATTGGCGCCAGCACTGGCGAGACGCTAGTGCCACCAAAACGGATCGCTGGTCGTCTTCGTAGAAGCGGCGTCTCGCCGCTTTAAAAATGCGGCGAGACGCCGCTTCTACTTCAAAAACGCGGCGAGACGCCGCTTCTACTTCAAAAACGCGGCGGGACGCCGCGTCTACTTCAAAAATGCGGCGAGACGCCGCGTCTACGGAGAATCCGGGGCTACCGACCTTGTTGGGGCGATTCGTCGGCCAGGTCGTAGCGGCGGATTTTGCGGTCCAGGGTGGAGCGCTCGATGCCGAGGAAGCCGGCGGCGCGGCTTTTGTTCCAGCCGGTGAATTCGAGGGTGGCCAGGATGTGGTCGCGCTCGATGTCGGTCAGGGGCGAGGGACGGAAGGCGGCCTCATGAGGACTGATCTGGCCCGTGCTGCCGGAGGTGGGCAGTTTCGAGAGCAGCAGGTCGCCCGTGTCGATTAGCCGGCCTCGGCAGAGGACGACGGCCCGTTCGACGACGTTGCGAAGCTCGCGAACGTTGCCGGGCCAGCGGTAGTGGAGGAGATGCTGCATGGCCTCTTCGCTGAAGCCGTCGATTCGCCGGCCCGTTTCGTTGACGAACTCGCGGAGGAAGTAGTTGGCCAGTTCGGGGATGTCTTCGAGCCGTTTTCGCAGCCCGGGCACGAGGATTTCGACCACATGGAGCCGGAAGAACAGGTCGCGTCGGAAGAGTCCGTCGGCGACGTCCTGTTCGAGGTCGCGGTTGGTGGCGGCGATGACGCGGACGTCGACCTTGACCGGTTTGTTGCCGCCGACGCGTTCGAACGGATGGCCTTCGAGCACGCGGAGGAACTTGGCCTGGATCGTGGGGCTCATCTCGCCGATTTCGTCGAGCATGAGGGTGCCCCGGTCGGCCGCCTCGAACTTGCCGATCTTCCGGTCGGTCGCCCCGGTGAACGCGCCCCGCTCGTGGCCGAACAGTTCGCTGGCCAGCAGGTCCTCGGACAGGGCCGCGCAGTTGAGGCAGACGAACACGTTGCGGGCACGGGGGCTCGAGTAGTGGATCGCCCGGGCGACCAGCTCCTTGCCCACGCCGCTTTCGCCTCGGACCAGCACCGTGGCATTGGCGGCCGACGCGGCCCGGGCGATTTCTTCGGTGATCTGCTGGATGACCGCGCTGCGGCCGATGATTTCGCTTTGAACACCCAAGCGTTTTCGCAGTTGGGTGTTCTCGTCCTTCATCTGCGTCAGGTTCTCGGCCAGTTCCTGACGCCGGTTCAGGTTGGTCACTGCCACGGCAACCGTGTCGGCCACGGCCAGCGTGAATTCGAGATCCTCGGGGTCGGGGATCCGGCTGGCGTCGGTCGAGTAGAGGTGGATCAGGCCAAGCACCTGTTCGCCCTGGCGCACCGGGGCGCAGATGACGCTCGTGGCGTGGATCTCGCCCTTGCTGTCGCGGCTGCCCAGCGTGCTGTCGTTCATGACGTTGCGGGCCAGCACGGCCTCGCCTTCGCGCATGACGGTCGTGGCGAGGAAGTGCGACACGCGGTGATAGCGCTGGTCGGCGACCGTGCCCTGGGCGATGACTTCCAGATCGACCCCTTCGGGTTCTTTGTTCCGGTCGCGAGGCAAAAGCAGCAGGGCCCCGGTATCGGTCCGGGTGCTCTCGAACAGTCCGGCCAGGGCCAACTCGGCCATGGAGACCTGATCGGGCGCTTTGGCCAGATCGAAGGCCAGCTTGCAGAGCTTCGCGGCGGCCTGGCCTTGGCGCGAGACGCCGCCTTCGCCGGACGAATCAACCCGGCCGGCCTCGAGGTATTTCGTTTGGCCGCGGCGGTGGGTGATCGTCGTCGGCTGGTAGAGCTCGACCGCGCTCCCCTCTTCGTCGTCCAGGACGGACGCTTCGTCCAAGGTGACGTCGCTCGGGGGAATCACGGCCGTGCTGGGTTCGTTGAAGGCCTCGGTCAGATGGTGGACGAAGACCAATTGCGACCTGCCCACGCGAATGACGTCGGTCGGCCGGAGGATCCAATCGCCCACCACCCGCTGATCGCCGACGAACGTCCCGTTGCGGCTCTCCAGATCGCGGAGGATCCACTCCCCCTCGGAGAGGAAGATCTCGGCATGGTTGCGGCTGCACCGGTCGTCCTTGATGACAATCTGGTTCGTCGCTGCGCGTCCGATCGTGACCGTCTGGCCGGGCACCAGGCGGAAAACGTCGGTCCATTTCAGACCGTCGCGGATGACAAGATAGGCCAGATTCGACAAGGTGGACCCCATACTGCCCAAGATGGGCTCCAAGTGAGGTGTACCGACTCCTTCCTTCCAGCTTATCCATGAAGGAGGCTATTCGACAAGTCACCATCCAGCCCCCCCGTGGGGGTGAAGCTGGGCGTTTTGGACCTAAATCAGCAATCTCCCTACGTTTGGTCCTGCCAGAAGCTTGTTCGGCTGGAAAGGGAGGGCCACGCTCTGTTGTGGCCGCGTCAGTTCCGATTAGTGACGATTCCCTCTAGAAACGGACGCGACGGAGCGCGTCCCTCCAGTTCGCTTATAGTCCCCAACCCCGAGTCCCGTAATGGAACAGGGGACTAACGTCCCCCGCTCGGCTCCCGCACCCCCCAATCCCCAATCCCCAATCCCCAATCCCCAATCCCCAATCCCCTTACCCCCCAATGTCCTTGCATAAAGCGTGCCTTGGGGTTACGATTATATGACGTATATGGTCTGCTCGCACGGCCCTCCCAGGGAGTGGCGTGGTGGCTTCTTCGCCGCGTCCGTCGGGCGGCCCAGGACAGAAGCACTGGAACAGAAGCACAGATGGCCCGGTGGAAGGCCCCGGCGCGTGTCCGATGCGTGCCTTTCGCCGCGAAACAGGAGAACCCGCTATGCCTACCCGTGGCCCCCTCGAAGCCCGTTGTCTGCGCGTGTTGTGCTTGGCCTCCATGGCCGTCGTGTTGGTCGGACTGTGTTGCCTGCCGGCTTCGGCCCAGTTCGGGCGTTACAGCTCGGTCGGCGGCGTCATGGTGAACGCCGAAGGCATTTTGGCCAACGCCACCGTGGATCAGACGGGCGAACTGCAACGCAAACTGGCCGAGATCATTCAACCGGCGACCGGAGCGATCGGCGAAACGAGCCTCGGACGCCGCGTCTCGCTCCGCCGCCTGGAAGCGGCCATCCAAGAGCTGGTCACGCAGAAGAAACCCATCCCGGAAGACATGCTTTGTCTGGCAGGGCTACAGTCGATCGACTATGTCTTCGTCGATCCGCAGGGCAAGGACATCATCCTGGTCGGCCCGGCCCAGGGCTGGAAGGTCAGCCCCAAGGGCGCGATCGTCGGGGCCGAAAACGGCCAGCCGGTCATGCTGCTGGACGACCTGGTCATCGCCATGCGTTCGGCCCGCGGGGCGATGGATCAGGCCATCAGCGTCTCGATCGACCCGACGCCCGAGGGCATCAAGCGGCTACGGAGCTACCGCAACAAACTCGGAAGCATGGGCAACGTCCAGCAAACGCTCCGTGGATTCGAAGACGCAATGGGCGCGCAGAAGATCACGTTGACGGGTGTGCCCGAGACGAGCCATTTCGCCCGGGTATTGGTGGCGGCCGATTACCGAATGAAGCGTATCTCGCTGGGCTTCGACCCGTCGCCGGTGGCTGGGTTACCCAGCTATCTGAGCATGTTGCAGGCCCGGGGCGCTCGGCTGAACAACATGATGCCCCGCTGGTGGCTCGAACCGCGTTTCGAGTCGGTCGTGCACAGCCCCGACGGGCTGGCCTGGCAGCTCAAAGGCGCGTCGGTCAAGGCACTGACCGAGAGCGCGTTCTTCGCGGCCAACGGCGATCGCAAGGTGACGGGTAAGGTCGACCGCCTTGCGCAGAACTGGGCCGACTTGATGACCGAGAAGTATCCTGAGTTGGCCAAGGCCGACCCGGTGTTCGGCGACCTTCGCAACTGCATGCAACTGGCCATCGTCGGCGCATTGATCGTCAAGGAAGACCTGGCCAACAAGGCCGGCTACAGCATGACGACCCTGTTGAATCCGACCGACGTCGAGGTGGCCTCTTTCCCGGCCCCCAAGCAGGTCCCGACGATCGCCAACGCGGTCCGCGGCAACGGCCAGTGGCTCGTCACGGCCTCGGGCGGCGTGCAGATCAACATCTTCAACGCCCTGAAAGACGCCAAGACGAGCGACTCGCTCGACGCCGAGCGGACCAAGGCCCTCGCCGCCGACAAGTCCTGGTGGTGGGACTAAGTCGGGCCGGCAACCGGTATCGTTCGTCTGCCCCAACGGGGCTTGGTTCTCCCAGCCCAGGGCATCGCCCTGGGAATGTGGGCAGGCGACGCGCACGTTTTTCGGGCCAACGGCCCAACTGTTCAACCGAGAACCGGTTGGCCCGTTGGGCCGATACATTTAAAACGCCACGGCTACCCAATCCCCAGGGCGGTGCCCTGGGCTGGGAGAACGGTTGGGCCTTCGGCCCGTGACACGTTCGTAAGAATCAAGAATGTAGCGCTGAATTTCCGACGGAGACCAATGGACTGGCCCAGTCTTCTGGCGATTGCGGTGGCGCTGGCGATGGACGCGATGGCCGTGTCGATCGCGGTCGGCACGCGTCTGGTTGAAATTACGCCCCGTCACGTCTTCCGTCTGGCGTTCCACTTCGGCCTGTTTCAGGCGATGATGCCCGTGATCGGTTGGACCGCCGGCTGGTCGCTGGCCGAGGTGCTTGCACGGTACGACCACTGGATCGCCTTCTGCATCCTGGCTGGCGTCGGGCTGAAAATGCTCGACGACGCGATCCGCGACAACAAGGCCCGACTGGCGGCCGATCCGACACGCGGCTGGTCGTTGGTTGGGCTGTCGGTCGCCACGAGCCTCGACGCGCTGGCCGTCGGATTCAGCATAGCCCTGATCGGCCTGTCGGTCTGGAAGCCGGCCGTGGTCATCGGGCTGGTCGCCGCCGCGGCCAGCACGTTGGGCATCACCCTGGGCGCCCGGTGGCGAGTCGCCTGGGGTCGCTGGGCCGAAGCTGCCGGCGGCGTGATCCTGATCGGCATCGGGGTGAGCATCGTCATGTCCCATCTGAACGCGTGACACACCCTGCACGCTCCCGCGTAGACGCGACATCCCCGCTGTGTAACCGTGTTTCTCGTCGGCGGATCAGATCGATCAACTCGTCGGTGTCAACGTCTATCTGACGGGCCTAGGCCAACAGGACGTCTGCCCGTTCGGCTAGGATTGTCAGTCAGCCACGGCGGTCCAATTGAGCGCTTCGACGGCGTTGATTTTCACGTCGACGAACATGCCCTACGGCTCGTCGTGTGGGTGAAACCGCTGCATGAACCGCGCGTAGCAGTAGGTGCACGCATGGCCGCAGCCCGTATAGCAGTTCAACGTATAGCCGCCCAGCGATGAGTGATTGAGGATTGTCTTTCACGCCACCTCGCGAACGATGACGCCCCCCTCCACCGCCACCATTTCGTCAGCGAGATCGTCACTGCTGAACATGAGTCGCCGATCCCTTTTGGGGAGGCACATGTGGGACAAACAGCCACCATTCGGCCCACGAGGACGTCCAAGAGGACCGTCCCGTGTATTCAGTTTGCACGTGGGTACAAGATTAGTGCTGTTTGGCCGAATAACGAGACAGTCGCTGGGCCGTGAATGGTTGCCTCCTCTAGCCGGTTGGCAGCTTAGCCGGTAGACGTGCCCTGCCACGAGACGTACTTATGAGGATCCTCATCCTTCTCGGCAAATACGATCGACCGCCTGAGCAACTTCAACACGCGGTGCATGGAAAACCTGGCCAGTCATGTGCGGTTGCTTGCAGGAGCGGTGGGAGGCGTGATACATTGGCAGTGGGTGGGAGGCCGGTCTTTAGGAGGGAGAAACAGCCATGCCGCGGTCGATGGTCAGCAATTTATGCGAGGAGCTCGCCCGTCTCAATACGGCCGATCCGGAGTATGCCGCACGCAGTGTGGATGTTGTGTTGGCCTCCGCCCGCAAAGCGGGGGTCAGTGATGTCCATTTGCAGCCGATCGGCAACGGCCTGGAATTGAAGTACCGATTGGACGGCGTGCTGACGCCCATTTCCGTATTTCCAGCCCAGTCGGCCGTCAACATTGTTGCCCGGCTGAAGGTCCTGGCCGGCTTGCTCACCTACCATACGGATCGGCCGCAGGAAGGCCGAATCCGGTTGCCGGAAGACGACGTGGAAATGCGGGTTTGCACGTTTCCCACGCTGCACGGCGAGCGCGTGGTGGTGCGGCTGTTTGGCGGCACGCAGCGTTACCAGTATCTTGACGACCTCGGGCTGCCCGAGGACGTGTCGCAACCATTGCGGCTCTTGTTGTCCGAAACCTCAGGCGCGATCCTTGTTTCCGGGCCGGCTGGAAGTGGAAAGACCACCACGGGCTATGCCGCATTACGGGAAATCGCCCGGCAAAGCAGCGGTTCGAGGAGCCTCGTCTCGATCGAGGACCCGATCGAAGTCGCGGTGGACGGTGTGGCTCAGTCGCAGGTGCATCCGCCCGCCGGCTTGGACCTGGCCAACGGCCTGCGTTTTCTCTTGCGGCAAGACCCGGAAGTCATCATGGTCGGCGAAATACGCGACCGCGCCACAGCCGATACGGCGCTCCAGGCGTCCCTGACCGGCCATCTCCTGCTGAGCACCTTTCACGCCGGCAGCGCCGCCGAAACGGTTGGCCGGTTGTTGGACATGGGCATCGAACCCTATGTGTTGCGCAGCGGGCTGCTGGCCATTCTCAATCAGCGGCTGCTGCGGCGATTGTGCTCGTGCGCGACGCCAAGCACCGACCCCGACGACCGGCTCAGCCTGGCCGTCGATCGGGCAATGACACCCCGCGGGTGCGACGAGTGCCGTGGGACCGGCTATCGGGGACGTTTTCTTTTGGTCGAAATGCTCACGCTGTCCCGGAGTGAACTGGCTCGGGCCATCCTCGCCCGCTCGGAAACGGCCGATATTGAACGGTCTGCCACGGAGGCAGGCATGACAAGCCGCTGGGAACGTGCGTGTCAGGCTGTTGACGAGGGGCTTACCAGCCCGGCGGAAGTTCGGCGTGTTCTGGGATTTTCGGGAATGTAGGCAAGCTGTCCATCCGCCGGTCTAGGGAAATGGACGGCCACGGAGGCAATTTTCCAGAAAACAGATCCATTATTAGGCAAAACGTCAGGCAGCTCGACTCTTCCTTATTGGGAGCAGTGAGAAGTGGATGGCCCCGATACAGACCCGCTGCTGTTTGGCCTTGCCGCCGGAGACGAGCGGGCGTTCGTGGT
>JAFGFF010000412.1 GCA_016931075.1 Pirellulales bacterium
AAGCTCGCTTCTATCACCACAAGGCACGTAACCGTTTGCCACCATTACGAATAAATCAACGTCGATAGCTTGGAACAGTAAAAATAGGCTCCTAGGGCAAAACCTTGACCTGGATGTTCTTAAACGAAACAGTGCTGCCCGGGTCGTGGGCTTGCAGGGCGAAGGTGCCGTGGCCGAGGTGGCAGTGCGGCCTGCCCTTGGGTGGTTCGACGTTCTCGGGCTCGGTGTAGTCCAACACGGTCTTGCCGTCGACTTTGACGATCACATGCTTGTCCTGAACGAGGATGTGCATGTTGAACCAGACGTTGTCCTTGGCCGGCGGCTCGGTGATGTTCTTCACGTTGTAGAGGCTGCCCGTCTTGATCGGGTCGCGGTGCGTCTGGTTGACCTGGACTTCCATCCCGTAGTCGGGCCATCCTTCGGGCTGGAACTTGGTATGAAAGTAGACTCCCGAGTTCGAGTGCGGGGCCGTTTTCACGTCCACCTTCAGCTCGAAGTTCTTGAAATCGTGGTTGGCGACCGGGCCGTTGTAGAACAGGTGGGCCCGTTTGCCGTTGAGCACGATAACGCCGTTTTGGATCTTGATCGACTTGGGCCGCTCGGACTTCTTCCAGCCGTCGAAGTCCTTGCCATTGAACAACGACACCCAGCCATCGTCGGCCGCCGGTGTTTCGGTCTTCTCGGCCAGAGTTGCGGTCAGTGAAAAAAAACTCGCGAGCAATAACAACATTACAACCATGCTGACTCGTTTCACGGTGGTCGTCTCCCGTCGGTTGGTGGGGATTGGAGGGGCAGAACTACCTAAAAGGTAACCGTTCACAGCCTGCGGAAAGGGTGCCAGGCACCTTTTGCCGGAACGGCCCTCCGGGTGCTTCGCACAAAAGGTGCCTGGCGCCCTTTCCGCCGCGTTACCCGGGGTGTGAACGGTTACCCTAAAAGCAGGCAGCACAATCCTCACTATCGTAAGTCGCCGCAAGGCCCCGGGCAAGCCGAAATCAAGGGTCCTTGCCCTCGGAGACCAGGTATGTGTGGGGCTTGACGGGGTTGGGAGGGGGCTGGTGTAATGTGGGCGGAGAAAAACGAAGAAAAGAGACCCGACTCCGGTCGTCGCCACCGGTGCTCGCACCAATGCATCGGCACTCTCCCGGTCCGTCCGAATCGTCACGAATTATCGAGAAATCGCCATGCGACTCCTACTTGCCCTACGAGCCTTCTTCCGCGTGTTATTCGACGGGACCACCGCTGGCCAGGTCCGTGGACTGCTGGAGGGGCCGCCCGCGGAGAAACCGGTGCCCGAACCGGTTACGAAAAAACCGGCTACTCCGCAGCCCTCGCCGACCAGCGATGCGTTGGCCCTGCTGGCGGCATTGCAGCGCGAGGCGCGACTGATCGATTTCATTCAGGAATCGCTCGACGGCTATTCGGACGCGCAGATCGGTGCGGCGGTTCGCGACGTGCATCGCGACTGCGGCAAAGTGCTCGAGCGGATGTTTGCCCTGCAGCCCGTCCTGACCGAACAGGAAGGGGCCCAGGTCGACGTGGCCGAAGGGTTCGACGCGAACAGCTATCGGCTCACTGGCAACGTGACCGGCCAACCGCCCTATCGGGGCACCATGGTCCACCACGGCTGGAAAGCCACCCGTTGCGACGTCCCCCGGCGCACCGGCAGCTCCGAATCGGCCCGCGTCATCGCTCCGGTCGAAGTGGAGTTGCCCTAGGAGTTTTTATGGGACTGTAAGGAATTTTGTGGCACGGGCTTCCAGCCCGTGATAAAACACGGCCAAGATGGCCGTGCCACATCGCATGACACAAAATTTCTTACAGCCCCGTTTTTATCAGGGGTGCCACTGCTGGCTTGTCCAGCAGTGCAGATACAGGCATCTTCGCTATGCACTGCTGGACAGGCCAGCAGTGGCACCCTTGTGTTTTGAAAGTGCCACCCACGGTCGAGTTGAAGTAGGACAAACCGAATCATGGATGCCCAATACGTCATCGGAATCGACTTGGGGACGACCAACAGCGTGTTGGCCTTCGTTCGGTTGGGGGCTGACGAGCCGCGGGTGGAGTTACTGTCGATACCGCAACTTGTCGCGCCGGGCACGGTCGAGGTGCGAACGGCCTTGCCGTCATTTCTCTATCTGGCCAATCCGAACGAGTTGGGGCAAGGGACGTTTGATCTGCCGTGGCAATCGGGCGGCGAGTCGGCCGTGGGCGAGTGGGCGCGGACGCGCGGGGCCGAGGTGCCCGACCGGACCGTCGGGGCGGCCAAGTCGTGGTTGTGTCACAGCCGGGTGGATCGTCACGAGCCGATCTTGCCCTGGAACGCGCCGGACGAAGTCCAGAAGGTCTCGCCGGTCGAAGCGGCGCGGCGATATCTCGAACATCTAGTCGCCGCTTGGAACGCCGCGTTTCCGGACGCCCTATTTCAGAAACAGCGAGTTGTCCTGACCGTGCCGGCTTCGTTCGACGCCAGCGCGCGGGAACTCACCCGACAAGCGGCCCATGAAGCGGGCCTTCCCGAGGACATGGTTTTGCTCGAAGAACCCCAGGCGGCCGTTTACGCTTGGCTCAATGACATGGGCGACCGATGGCGCGAAGGGCTGGGCATGGGCGATTGCTTGCTAGTGTGCGACGTCGGCGGAGGCACGACCGATCTGACGCTGGTCGAGCCGGCCGAGGAAGACGGCGAGTTGATCCTCTCGCGAAAAGCGGTCGGCAACCACCTGCTGGTCGGCGGCGACAACATGGACCTGGCTCTTGCCCATCACGTGGCCGGGCGGTTCGCCGAGCAGGGCACGCAGCTTGACCCTTGGCAATCGGTCGCCCTGTGGCACGCCTGCCGCGATGCGAAGGAGACGCTTCTGACACCCGAGGGGCCCGAGTCGCACCCGATCGCCGTCTTGGGTCGAGGCAGCCGATTGATCGGCGGAACGGTTTCGGTCGATGTCCAGCGAGTGGCGGTGGCCGAACTGCTGGTCGACGGATTTTTCCCGCGATGCAAGGTCGACGAGCGCCCGGCCAGGCAACGACTCTCTGGCTTTCAGGAACTTGGTCTACCGTTCGAGTCGGACACGGCAGTGACGCGTCACCTGGCCGCATTTCTTCAAGCCCATGGCGCGAGCCCCGCCGAACCGGCCCGGCCGACGCACATCCTGTTCAACGGCGGCGTGTTCAAGGCCGACGTGTTGCGCCGGCGACTGCTGGATGTCCTGGGCGACTGGTTTCCCGGAGCGGCTCCGAAGATGCTGCAAGGCGAGCACGACCTGGACCACGCGGCGGCCCGGGGCGCGGCCGTCTACGGTTGGTCGAAACACGCCGGCGGCGTGCGGATCCGCGGCGGGACGGCCCGGGCGTACTACCTGGGCATCGAAACGGCCGGGCTGGCTGTGCCCGGGGCGCCGCGTCCCCTTCGGGCTCATTGCGTCGTGCCGATCGGGATGGAGGAAGGGACCGAGTTGGACGTGCCCTCGGGCGAGGTCGGCCTGGTCGTCGGCGAGCCGGCCCAATTCCGCTTTTTCAGCTCCTCGGTCCGCAGGCAAGACCAGCCAGGCGATATCTTGAGTACCTGGACGGACGACGAACTGACCGAGACCGACCCGCTCGAAGCGACCCTCCCGGCCGACGAGATGCTCGACGAGCCGTGCGTGCCCGTCCGGTTCCTGGCCAAGCTGACCGAGCTAGGCGTCCTGGAACTCTGGTGCGTCAGCACCCAGACAGATCACCGCTGGAAGCTCGAGTTCAGTGTTCGTGAAGAGGGTTGATAGCAGCCTGTTGAGCCCATAGGTCAGGCTGTGTCTGACATGAACCACCCATTGACACCCTGTAGGGAACGCCCCCCGTGGCGTTCCGCGGGCCGCGGAAAATGGGCCATACTCGCGGTTCACGGAACGCCACGGGGGGCGTTCCCTACAGGGTGTGGGTTGCTACCGGGCACCCAGTCTTTACGGCTGTTTCTTCTCTTCGTCCTTGCCGTTGCGATAGGCAGGCGGGCCGATGAGTTGCTCGATGTCGTTTTCGTCGAGGGTTTCTTCCTGTTCGAGCGCGTGGGCCAGCGTGTCGAGCTTGTCGCGGTGTTCGGTCAATAGGGTTGTTGCCCGATCGGACGCCTCGCGGAGGATCCGGACGATCTCCTCGTCGATGACCTGGGCCGTGTGCTCGCTGAAGTGGCGCG
>JAFGFF010000413.1 GCA_016931075.1 Pirellulales bacterium
CAGGCGTCTCGCTCAGACCCGACTGGACGCCCACCATCACGCTCGAATCCAGCCCTCCGCTCAAAAAGGCCCCGACCGGCACGTCGGCGATCTGGTGCGCCCGAACCGTCTCGTCGATCTTCGCCTCGACCGCCTCGCTCCAGTCGTCCAACGTCCGTGTCCGGTCGGGCACGATGCGGAACCGCCAGTAGCGGCGCGGCTCTCGATCCAGCACGTTGTTTTCAACTGAAAGCACGTGCGCCGGCGGCAGCTTCCGAGCCTTTTGAAAAATCGTCCTCGCGCCACCGATCATCCCCAACGCCAGGTACTCGTCCACGGCCACCGGGTCAATACGCCGATCGACGTTCGGATGCGCCAGGATCGCCTTGAGTTCGGAACCGAAGAGTAGTTTCTCGTCGTCTTGGTAGACGTATAGCGGTTTGAGCCCGATCCGATCCCGCGCCAGCACAAGCCACCGCCGTCGGGCGTCCCAGATCGCAAACGCGAACATCCCCCGCAACCACCCGACGAGTTCTTCACCTTCCTCTTCGTATAGATGTACAAGAACTTCCGTATCACTACGTGTTTGGAACCAATGCCCTTTGGCTTCAAGCTGCGAACGGAGTTCCTGATAATTGTAGATCTCTCCATTGAAGACCACCTGAACCGATCCGTCCTCGTTGCCCATCGGCTGACGGCCACCATCGAGGTCGATAATCGAGAGCCGCCGGTGGGCCAATCCGACGCCCTTGGCGCAAAACACACCCGCACCATCCGGCCCCCGATGCGCAATGGCACGCCCCATCGCCTCAAGGATCCCCGGATCGCCAAGCCGATTCATGTCGCGGTAGAGAACGCCGGTTATGCCGCACATGATTCTTGGAAGCTAGGGTACGAAATAGAGCACGAGATCGCGCTCTTTTAGTGTCTTGTCAATCGTTTCAATTAATTTGGATGAAAAGCGTTGTGGAATGATCGGCAGTTTGGCCACCGCCCGTATCATGCGTAGTTGAGAATAGGAACTTGCTCTGCCTGGGTTGCTAATGACAAGCACCTCTTTCCAATGCGCCGGCGGGGAAACGACCTCCCTGGGAAACGCGTTATCTGGATAGCGCCGCTGTAGTTCCTCGACATGATTCCGATCGTATAGGACGTATGCACCCTCGATTGAACTGATATCCAGGACACTCCCTTCTTCCAGACGGCTGGTTCTTCCGTAGCACACAATCCGACGGTTCGAGTTTGACCCCAGGAAGAACCGAAGGGCGCTGTCGGTGTGAAGGTTCACATACACCGGATGCGAATCCTTCTGTTCGTTGAGATAGCGCGCGGCCTCGCGGACGGCAATGGTCCTTTCACCCTGATCCGCCACATTAAGATTGGCCATGAACAGCCCAGCCGCCGCAAGCAGCACATAGCCGCCCCATCGGACCCATGAACGGAGCGATGCGAACCACAGAGCTATGAGCACGGCCAACGGCACGTTGATAATCGCTATATAGCGCGCGAATTGACTGAGGCGGCGGTACGAGGTCGGGCTTGACGAACCCAACCATACGTAACCGAAGAACCATAGTACCCATAGCAACAACAGCAGGCTCTGCCTCCATTGCTTCCGAATCGCATAAACCACCGCTCCCACCGCGGCATACATGTGTAAACCATACATCAAGGGCTGAAGGAAGAACTTCTTCGGGTAGGCGGAGAGTTGACTAACCGAGTATCCGGTGCCGCCTTGATCGCCCAACCCCGCGGAAACGCCCGTGATCGACCGGACCCGGGCGATTAGATCGCCTGTGAGCCAGTAGTCCAACGTTGTCTCGCCAACAAACACCACACCCAGTCCCGCAACCGCTGCGACTAGCGGCCAACGAGATTTCCTATTCACTACGGCATAGACGATCAGAGCAGGCACCAAATACAGCGTCGTTACTTTCACCAAACACGACATGCCCAACGCCAATCCGCAACCAAATCCCACCCAGAGTGTTTGTCGCCTTTTATCCTTGTCCACCGCGACCATCAACAGCCAAAGGGCCAACGTCGCAAAGAACGCCTGGGGGCCGTCGGGCCACTCGCCTCGTCCGGCAATGTAGATGTCCAGCGGTAGCACGCTCAGCACAAAAACCGCCCCCAATCCCACGCGCGTGCCGCCGATTCGTTTGCCAATGGCATACGCCAGAATCAAAGAGCCGATTGAACACAGAAGCGGATAAAGACTGAAACTGGCCAGACTCACCCCGAACAAGGCAAAACTCAGCGCGGCCGGATAAATTAAACCGTAGCGAAACTCGCCAAAGCTGTGAGGATGAAAATGGCCTTCGACTATCTCCATGGCCGGATTCGCCACTACCCGGTGCATCGGCTCGATCGCCTGCGGATGGAACGCGATTCGCACAATGACTCCAAGAAGAACAAGTCCGACTAGCATCGCGATCTGTCCCCGCGTTGCGCCAGGATTCTCATGGACTTCAACCGACTTCATGAATGGTTCTCCTCGGAACGAATAGTCTGCCTATTTGAATCGCACGCAGGCAGCCGACTTCATGGAATGTCTCGTCAGCTGCCTTCCTGCTGGCACGGTTCGCGCGAGACAGTCTGCCCGGTCGCCGCGCTCACCACAGATCCCTCGCTCACAAACGCTTTTCGGCGCCTTAGCGCGAACCAGCCGAACGCGGCCATGATCAACTCGATCGCCGTCTGCCAAAGTCGGCACACGCCCGTAATCACAATCGCCGGTCCCGGCCCCACAATCGGTTGCAGCCCCAACAGTAGCACCCCCTCCCGCACCCCGATCCCTGCCGGAGCAAAGAGAGCGAGAAAGCCTGCAACCTGAGCAAAAGTAAAAAGAGCAATAACAGCCGGAAGTTCTTGCCATGGCGTGCTGCGGAAGCCTTGGAGAATCAAAAAGAACCCGGTTCCGTACAATATCGCCACCACGACAAGGATCGTGAAGACGCGGAGGATTCCGACAAGAGATACGTTAGCCTCGATTTTGTTTCGTCCACACATCTGCAGCGCAAGATTCGTCACACGGTAGAACACGGGCGGATACAACCCCACGATCATCACGGCCACAACCGGCCATACCAGTCCCTCTGCGGCCCCGACCGGAAGCCCCAGCACTAGTGCAACCAGGCCGCTGCTTGCCAAACCGAGTGTCATGAACAGGGCCACGCACGCGGCCGCCACCCTCTTGGGAATTCCCAATGTTCCGTAGAAATGTACCGCCGCCAGTATTGCCCAGACCTTGCCTGGGATGTATTTACCAAGCATAGGGACAAAACATAATCCCACTGTTTCAGAAAATCCCACGTCGAATCCATGCGATCGAATGAGAAAACGGTATCCCCAGACAGACGTAAACAAGGCCGCGATCGCCACAATCGTGCCATACGCAAGCCACTCGAACTGTGGTGTGCTCACGCCCTCGACGGCTTCCCATTGTCCACACACATGCCGTCCCAGGAAGAACAGCAGGAGGGGTAGAATCGTATACTTCGCACCTACCCGGAGTATACGGCAGGAGAGTGGCTTGCCAGGTGAATCATCACTCATCGCCGTTGGGCACTCCTCAGACGCCGAATTCATTGAGACAGTCTCCGGCATTGCCAGACCTCCTCGGGCAGTTTATACACCGGATCATTACTCACTTGTCATGTTCTATCAGACTCTCCGCCACGACGTTTGAGGGGCTCATTTCAGGAGACCGACTTGGCCTGCGCAACCGTTCCACGTCGTCGAGAAACCGCTGCGTAACGTGAAAGTCAAACCCGACTATTCGTGCATTTTCCCCCAGACCGTCTGGGCGTTCTGTGTGCGAACGCATAATCAACAGTGGAACCCCCAGCGCAGCACACTCCTCTTGAATGCTGCCACCGTCTGCCATCACGAAATTCGCATCACGGGCAAGCGCAATGAAGTCAAAATACGGCTGCATGGGTAAGCGCTCTATTCCCGCGGCAAGTTCATCGAGCAAACCATGCTTCCGAAGAGCCGTCTCCGTCGGCTTATGCAATACGAAAACAACACTGTATTTTTGAGCGACTTCATTTAGGGCTCTGACGAGAGCTGTTAGACGGCGACGTGACTTCAACGTCTCTAGGCGGTGGCAAGTCGCGAGAACATAACTGCGCGGCAATCGATCTGAAGCAACCTTGGCAGCCTCTTGTAGTCGAATTGCATCAAGAACGGTGTTTCCATTTGTGGCGACACACCTCGCAGCCGTGCGGGTCTTATTGATGTTCCCCATAGCTATCTCGTCCGGCACGAACAAGAGTGTCGCTAGTCGCATGCACCACACCCGAATCAGTTCTTCCGGAAATGGATTAAGGTAATTGTAGCTGCGCAACCCGGCCTCGAGATGTGCAATTGCCAAACCTGCTCGCCGTGCAAGCAGTGCACCAATCAGAGTACTCACCGTGTCTCCGTGAATCACACACACCCCACCGTGACCACCAAATACTTCCCTTTTTATCCACCTTGGCCTGAATAGTATATTCTTGCCATGCTCCAGCATCCACAATATACCACGTGACATCGATGCTACATCCTTTTCGTCATCAGTTAATCTGACATCGGGTGCACGAATGCCAAAGGCGGGGCGTATCGCTGCTGTGAATTCCGCGTGTTGCCCTGTGTCCACGAAACGATAAGAATACCCGCGGCGATCCAGCTCGCGCATCACTGGTGCCGTCTTGATGAACTGAGCCTTCGTGCCTATTAGAAAATGTATCATGGGACTTTCCAGTCTTTCTTTCCGCTAGCAGCATCTATTGTCTATCGTACCTTGTCAGCATGGGGTGCTGCTTCTCCATCAAGCCATCCACCAACGTCTGGCCATACTGCTGCTCCCGAACACGACTAAGCATCTCCTCCTGTGTCTTCTTTACCCGTCCCACCTGATCGGCTATCAGAGCCATGATGGCGATGAGCACGCCCAGAATGACGAATCCTATGCCGAGCGTGATCAGCGACGTCCACGGCGACGTGCGTCCCGTCGACAGCCACCACACGGAAACGAAACCGCCGAGGATCGTCCCGAGAACGAAGAACACCATTGCTAGAGTTCCAAAAAACTTTAGCGGCCTCGTATCGCGCATCGCGCGGACGATGATGGGAAACGTTTCCATGGCGTACTTGTGGAGGTTCGAAGCAACGCGGCTGGAGCCGAACTCGCGGACGCCGCGAACTCGAAGAGGCACCTCGGTCATTCGAATCTTCTTCGCCGCTAGGTCGACGAATGTTTCCTGGGTATAGGTGAAGTCGCCGAAAAGATTCAGACGCAGGGCCGTCTCTCGACTGTAGGCACGGAAACCGCATGACACGTCGGTGAAACTGGCGTTCCAGATGACCCAATTCACCAGCCGGCACATCATCCGGTTGCCCCACTTCTTGATCCAGGGCATCTCGGGAATGTAGTCCGGATCGCTAAATCGTGTGCAAGTGACGAAACCGTAATCCTGCTCGACGATCGGGCGAACCAGGGCGGGAATGTCCTCGGGCCGAAACTGGCCGTCGGAGTCCATGTTGACGATCACGTCGGCCCCGGCGAGCAAAGCCGCGTCGATACCGGTCGCGAAGGCCGCGCCCACGCCCCGATTCGTTGGGTGCGAGACAACCGCCGCCCCCGCTTCCCGGGCCAACGCCGCCGTGTGATCCATGGATCCGTCGTCGATCACGATCACATGGGTCTCGGCAATCCCCGCCATTTCACGCGGAATCCGTCGCACAACATCCTGGATGGTGGCCTCTTCGTTCAGGGCCGGGAGGATGACCACCAGTCGCCGACCAACGGCCGGCGATCTCCGATCCGCTTCCGACCGTGTGCGATTCTCGTCGTTGCCGTTACTCATCGTTCAGTACACTCCTCGCAGCGTTGGACGTCCCTTCATGGCCGCCGGGATAGGAACTCGCTTCCGCACGGGACATCTGCTCGGTCGACGCTTTGCGGTATCGGATCACCCTAGCGGGCACGCCAACGGCGACGGCATAGTCGGGAATCGGCTCGGTCACGACGGCTCCCGCGCCGATGACGCAGTGCCGGCCCACGTCGGCCAGGA
>JAFGFF010000414.1 GCA_016931075.1 Pirellulales bacterium
CATCATGGTCCGGTCGCCGTCGGCGCCCGAGTCGAACGTCATGCATCCGACCACGGGCAGGCCCGTCTTCTTGGCGGCGGCCACGGCCAGTTGGGCCTCGGCCGGATCGGACATCGTCTCGACCACGATCGCGTCGGCCCCGGCGGCGGCCATCGCGGCGGCCTGTTCGGCAAAAGCGGCTTCAAAATCGCTCGGGTCGACGTCGCCCATCATGAGCATCAGGCCGGTTGGCCCCATCGACGCGAACACCTTAGCACGGTCGCCGGCCGCCTCGCGCGAGAGCCGCACGCCCGCCTCGTTGATCGCGGCCGCTTGGTCGGAAAGCTCATGCCGGGCGAGCATGAACCGATTGGCCCCGAACGTGTTGGTCAAGATCACGTCGCTGCCGGCTGCTACATAGGCGGCCGCCACCTCGCGGACCTTGTCCGGCTGGCTCAGGTTCCACGCGTCCGGGCACTCGCCGGTGCCCAGCCCCCGTGCCTGAAGCTGCGTTCCCCAGGCCCCATCGGTCACCACCGGCGCGGCGTCGAGCAATGCTTGGATCGTCGGATGCATGATGTCTCCTTACGGGGGATGGTTTTTCGCGATTGTACGTGCGAATTCGGTGGGGGAGAAGGGGTGCCACTTTGCGTTGTTAACCCCTTCGAGTGGAGTTGATTTAGTCGATCCGTGTTGGATGTGGCTGTTCGCCTCACGGGCCGAAGGCCCAGCCGTTCTCCCAGCCCAGGGTAGCACCCTGGGGAAAGGGAAACTCTCGCCTCGATCGTCTTTCGGGCCAACGGGCCAACCGTTCCGCCGAACTGTTGGGCCGTTGGCCCGAAAGACAATCGCATTGCCGACCCTTTCCCCAGGGTGCTACCCTAGGCTGGGAGAACCAGGCCCCGTTGGGGCGAACGGAAGACACCCACCCAGACCGAGCGCGCCGCCTAGTCTCTCATCCAGTCAGATCAGACGGCGGAGGGTGTCACTGCACAGCTACCCTGTCTCCGGTTTGGGACCAAAGTCTGAAGCCCTGGTTCCAAGTGCCACCTGACAATTCCGCTCAACGTAGCCCAAGACGATTGCCTCTACCAAACAATCCGGCGCTGGGAAGTCCTCAATGGAGTCAATCGGTGGACTGTCCCTAAAATTCAAGATATCCACATGTCCTTCAAAAGGCCCGTCCAAATCCACGAAGAATCCATGTACTTCACGGCGGTTTACTCGACCGACAACGACACTTCCGACTGGATGGGACCGTTTGTATTGTTCCCAAGAATCAGAATCTGTTGAGCTCATATTCAGTCCTTGTGGAATCGTGTAGACAGACAACCGAACGTGTGGTTAGCCAGCTTCGACTGGCCCGGTGGAACTGGGTAAACTCCCATCCAGTCCGCTCTCGTTTTGGTTTTCGTCGGTTTTATCTAGATGCGCTTTCACTTCCTCTTTCGCTCGAACAGCCCCCGGCACCGCTTTCCAGGCGTTCGTGAACGTCAGGTAGGCAACCGTAATCATAAAGCCAACAAAGATCACCCGGAGCAAGGGCCGGGAGAGGCGGTGTGTGAGCCAGCCGCCCACGTAGCTGCCGATGATGGCGGTCGGCACGAGCATCGCGGCCAGGCGGAGCGATTCCCAGATAGCCTCGCCATGGCTGGCCAGCGTCGCATTCTTGTAGATCGCTCCGATCAGGGCCCCGAAGACGATTGTCACGGCCGAGTTGGCGATCGCTTTGCGGAGCGGAATCTTGAGGAACAACTGTTGGGTCGGCACGCAGATCGTGCCCCCGCCGATGCCCAGCAGCCCGGCCGTAAACCCGGTCGGCAGGCCCACCAGGAGGATTTTCCAAACGGGCGGAGTCGGCACGTCCTCACTCTCGCCGGGTCCGAACGCCGGCCGGAAAAACCGGATCAGGTTATGCACGGCGACGAAGAGGAAGAACCCGGCCAGGAGCATTGCCAGATAGGGCCCCTTCTCTCGGGCAAAGAGGAAGCTGTTGCTCACCGTCACGCCCAACAAGCTTCCGCCCACGGCCGCGGGCACGAGATAAACGACCACCGGGCGGACGACTGCCTTGGCTCGAAGATGGGCCACGGTCGACGGGGCGGCGATGAACACGTTGCAGATCATGGCGGCCGCCTGCAGGAGGTGCTGCTTGCTGCCGTCGTACGCGCCGATATGCGTGAGGTAGACGATCAGCGCCGGGATCACGACCGTCGACCCGCCCAGCCCGAGCAATCCGCCCAAGAGCCCGGCCAACAGCCCGATCATGGCTTGAATGATCAGATCCTCCACCGTGGTTTGCCTCCTACCGCCACCCAGCTTCCTCTATACCCCTGTAGGAGGCGACTCCTGACGCCGAATGAAGCTTGGCCACAAATCAGGTTCGGCGACAGGAGTCGCCTCCTACATTCCTGTATCCAGTTAGTCTGCTGGAGCCGCCAGCCCCAACGCCTCGTAGATCCGCCGGTCGTTAAGCCCCGAGGCAACCAGTGTCGCCGGGCTGAAATCGTGGTGGTCGGTATGTTCGTTGGGCACGGCCACCACAAACGCCCCGGCCGCGGCGGCCGCCCGGCAGCCGGCGCTGCTGTCCTCCAACACCATCATCTCACTCGGTGAGACGCCGAACTGCTTCGCGGCCAGCAGATAGATCTCCGGGTCGGGCTTGCCGTAGGTGATGTTCTCGCAGGTCAGCACAAAGGCGAAACGCCGGGCCACGCCAGCCCGGGTGAGGATCGTGTCGGTCAGCCGCCGCCCGCTGCTGGTGGCCACCCCCTTGGGCACTCCAGCCGCCTCGAGCGCGTCGAGCAGATTCATCAGCCCCGGCATCGGCGCCAGGATCCCGTCCAACAGCTCAATAAAAATCTCCTCCGACTCGGGCACGAGCGCTTCCCACGAGTCGTCCAGCTCGTGCCACTCGATCATCCGCTCGAACGACGCCTGCGGCGGCAGGCCCATCATCGCGTCCTTCAGCTCACTGGTGAATTGGCGCCCCCGCCGGCCCAGCAGTTCGTCCCCGACCGCCGTGTAGACGTCCTCCGTGTTGAACATCAGCCCGTCCATGTCAAACGCTACGGCTCGAAGCGGCATGGCGACCTTCCGGCGAGTTTCAAACAGCGGGCAACCGCGAAACGGGAAAGGGGGTCAATTCACGTAAACCTAGACCATATCAGGATTACGGCGAAGACGGAAGGGGCCGGATTTCTCGTGAGAAGCATCCCTACGGGTGGCTGGGGCATAGCGGAGCGATGCCCCAGACTCCTGCATCCTGGAGCATCGCTCCGCTATGCCCCAGCCACCCCCGAAAACCACCCCAGAGGCTGGCATCTCCCTTGGCTCGACCCGCGAAAGAGCCTATTCTTGCCTGGGCGGGTGGATTGAACCCGTTCCAAGAAACATAAGTCCCCACAGCAAACAAAGACTCCCGACCCCTTTTCTAGCCCATGAAGACGATCCTGGTTACCGGCGGGGCGGGGTTCATCGG
>JAFGFF010000415.1 GCA_016931075.1 Pirellulales bacterium
AATCGCCAACCGAGAAGCAACGCCTTCTCGCCAAACAACTAACGCCCATAAACCTCAACACCTAGTGAACGGCGTTGAGTGCCACCCTACCGCTTTTCCTCTCGCATCGCCCGGTCTACAATGCGGGCGATGGCTCCACCCGAACCGACGACCGCCGAGTTGCTTTCGACCCCGGTGCAGTTTCTGCCGGGCGTGGGGCCGCAGCGCGCCGAGTTGCTGGCCAAGCTCGGGCTGAAGACGGCGGCCGACGTGCTCTTCTTCTTCCCGCGCGACTATCAGGATTTCGCCCAGGTCCGCTCGGTCGACCAGCTCGAAGAGGGAACGCTACAAAGCGTCTATGGCACGGTCGAAGAGGCCGAGCTGCGCGACTCGGGCGGAGGGAAGTGCGTCCTGGGCGTTCTGTTTCGGGCGACCGACGGAGGGTTCTTCCGCGGGGTCTGGTTCAATCAGCCGTTCCTGCTCAAGCAGTTCTCGCGCGGCCAGCGGATGGTGCTCTCGGGCAAGCCGAAACTCAACGGCCTGTTTTGGGAATTGATCCACCCGTCGATCGTCTCCTTAGGCGACGAAGAACCCGAGGAGCCCGAGGAAGGACTGCTGCCCGTCTATCCGCTGACCGAAGGCCTGCGCCAATGGCACGTCCGCCGCGTGGTCCGGGCGGCACTGGAAAAACTAACGGATTGCCTCGACGAGGTTTTTCCGAACGAATATCTGGCGAAGCACAACCTCTGGCCGATCCGCCAGGCCCTGCCGGCGATCCATTTTCCAGAGGATCGCGCGGCGCTGGACAAGGCCCAACGGCGGTTCGTCTATCAGGAGCTGTTCATCCTGCAATTGGGTGTGGCCCTGCGCCGACAAGCCCAACACAGCAACTGCCATGCTCCGCCGTTGGAAGTCACGCCCAAAATCGACGCGCGGATCCGCCGGCTGTTCCCGTTCGAGTTGACTGCTGGGCAGCAGGCGGCCATCGCCGACGTGGCGGCCGACCTGGGCCGCGAGTCGCCCATGAACCGGCTGTTGCAAGGCGATGTTGGCAGCGGCAAGACGGTCGTGGCCGTCTACGCCATGCTCGCGGCGATCGCCCATGGGTTCCAGGCCGTCCTTATGACGCCCACCGAAGTCCTCGCCCGACAACACGCCCAGACCCTGGGCCGGCTGCTCTCGAAGAGCCACGTCCGGCTGGCGTCGCTAACGGGCGGGATGCCGGCGGGCGAGCGGCGAGTGATGCTTGAGCAAATTGCCGCCGGCGAAATCGACGTCGTGGTCGGCACGCACGCCGTGCTGCAAGAGGACGTCGTGTTCCACAAGCTGGCCCTGGTCGTGATCGACGAACAGCATAAGTTCGGCGTTCGCCAACGGGCCGCGCTCCGCCGGGCAGGGCTCGATCCGCACTACCTCGTCATGACGGCCACGCCCATCCCGCGAACCGTCACCATGACCCTGTTCGGCGACCTGGACGTCTCGATCCTCCGCGACATGCCCCCGAGCAGGCAGCCCGTGAAGACCTACCTGGCCGAACCGGACCAACGCGCGAAGTGGTGGGACTTCTTCTGCCGCAAGCTCCGCGAGGGCCGGCAGGGATACGTCGTCACTCCCCTGGTCGAAGAATCGGACCAACTGGCCGCCACGAGTTTAGATGAGGCCTACGAAGCCCTGGTCCATGGGCCGCTCGAGGCCTTTCGTGTTGGCCTGATCCACGGGCGGATGAGCAGCCAGGAAAAAGACGCCGTGATGGAAGATTTCCGCTCCGGCAAACTCCAAGTCCTCGTCTGCACGTCGGTCGTCGAGGTAGGCGTCGACGTGCCCAACGCGACGCTCATGACGATCGAGAGCGGTCACCGGTTCGGCCTGGCCCAACTGCACCAGCTTCGAGGTCGGATTGGACGGGGTAGCTACCCGGGCTTTTGCACCGTCTTCGCCGAGCCCGAGTCGGAGGAAGCCCAGAAGCGCCTGGACGCCTTCGTCTCGACGACCGACGGCTTCGTCCTGGCCGAGGAGGACTTCAAGCTCCGAGGGCCGGGCGAGTTGTTCGGCACCCGGCAGCACGGTCTGCCCCCCTTGCGGGTCGCCGACCTGACCCGCGACGAAAAACTGTTGGAAGAAGCCCGGCGCGACGCGGCCGCCCTAGTCGCCTCCGACCCGGGCCTGGCCCTGCCCGCCCACGCCCGATTGCAACGCATGGTCATGGCCCGCTACGGCAAGGTCCTCGAACTGGCCGATGTCGGTTGACATTGCCCGTAGGGTGCCACGGGCTCTGCCAGTGCTGAGGCATTCCACAATTTATGCACTGGCAGAGCCAGTGGCACACACAATTCCCGATATGAATCGGATTCAACTTGAGTAATCACCATCCACTCGGGCCAGAGTAGCTCAGGTGCAGAACACGAGGCTCGACTAGCCGTTCGAAGTCGGACCAGCGCATGCGGACCAGTTCGGTGTGCGTGCCGGCGTTGAAGGCGATCTCATCGTTGTCGGCCAACGTCTCCGAGACGAAGACTTCCATTCCAAAGAGGTTGCCGAATGGTGGCATCGCCCCCAGCTCGCAGCCGGGGAACTGGTCCTGAAACTCCTCTTCGGTGGCCAGCACGACTTCGTCGACTCCTAGGGCGTCGCGGAGGAACTGGAAAACGACCTGTTCCGAAGCCGGCATGACGACCATCGCCATCCGGTCGTCGATCTTCGCGATCACCGTCTTGGCTACGTCCTTGCCCGAGATGTGCGCCGAATGGGCGATCTCCTGCGCCGTGTAGGCCGGCGAATGACGGATTGATGTGTACTTGATCTGGTTCTCGTCGAGAAACTGCTTCAAGCGTTGCGTCGGCATGGCAGTCTCCTTTGTGTCTGGATGAAAGAAGAGAAAAGTGTCGCAACCCCGCTGGACATTCTGTCCTATCGGGACCTGGCTTTTTTGAAACTCTATGCATTGGCCCTCGATTTTCCTACCCAGCCAAGGAGGCATCTGGCTCACGAAGCAGCCCCAGTGGTTCGACACGCCTCGCTCGGCACCGGGGACACATCTTGATGGACATGATCTGAGAAAGGCAAGGCGTAGGATACTTGGCGATCGAAATGGTTCTCGCCCAAGACAATCCCACCAATACTCCTGGAGACGCGGCCCATCGTGTGATCCGATTTGCCGTTCGTCCCAGAATCTCCAGCAGACCACATACCCCTCCAAATCAGGGAAGACCTGATTCCCATTCCGTCTCCCACTTGCCTCCGAGGGCCAGTTGACGCTCAGCACCGGCCAGGATAGACTGTGGAGCTTGGCGGTTCGCTCTGCCGTTACCGTTCCAACCACGCCCCCTTCGTCTAGTGGCCCAGGACATCGGATTCTCAGTCCGAAGACAGGGGTTCGACTCCCCTAGGGGGTACTGGT
>JAFGFF010000416.1 GCA_016931075.1 Pirellulales bacterium
AGCCGGGCTCGAAGAGCCCGATCAACGTCGGCGCTCGGGCCACGCTCGACGTGGTCGATTGGAACAACGACGGCCGGCTCGACCTGGTCGTCGGGGCCTACGACGGCCGCGTGCGGGTCTTCCTCGACGAAGCCCTGGCCGGCGTGCCCGACTTCCGGAGCGAACTGGTTGTCCAAGACGCCATGGGCGACTTGCTCGTGCCCAGTGGACGGTCGAGCGTCGAGGTGATCGACTTCGACGGCGACGGGCGGAAGGATCTGGTCGTGGGCAACACCGACGGACAGCTTCTGTTCTACGCCAACTCGGGCACCGACGCCCAGCCGGCCTTCGACACGGCGCAAGCCGTCCTGGCCGACGAGCTGCCGATCGATCTGCCCGGCACGCCCCGCTCGCGTCCCTTCCTGGGCGACTACGACGCCGACGGACACGCCGACATCCTGCTCGGCGCGGCCGACGGGCTGGTGCGGCTCTATCGGGGCCAGGCCTCGCAGGCGGTCGGCCAGGTCTACAACAACAACGGCGGCACGCCCGGCACGCCTTATGTCTACTCGGCCGACATCGCCGACATCGCGGGCATTATCATCGAGCCGGTCAGCGGGCTGGTTACGACCGAAGCGGGCGGGACGGCCTCGTTCACCGTCGTGCTGCACGGTCGGCCGACCCACGACGTGATCATCAACCTCACATCGACCCTGCCCGGCGAAGGTACGCCCTCGCCGACGAGCCTCACGTTCACGCCGGACGACTGGGACGAGCCGCAAACAGTCACGGTCACCGGCCAGGACGACGGCGTGGCCGACGGGGGCGTCGGCTATTCGATTATCACCGCTCCGGCCGTTAGCGACGACCCGGCCTACGCCGGCATGAACGCCCCGGACGTCAGTCTGATGAACCTGGACAACGACGCGGCGCCGACGGTCAACGCGGTGCTGTTGAACAACCCGGCCTGGTCGCCCGGTTTCGCCCACTACGGCGGTTTCTCCGTTCCGCACGGGCCGGACCAACTCGAAACGCTCCCGTGGAGCAGTATGAGCGAGATCAAGCTCGTTTTCAGCGAAGACGTGGTTGTCACGCAAGACGATCTGGTCGTCCGCGGCGCGAGGGTGCCCGAGTACACGTTCGCCGGCTTCACCTACGACGCCCCGACGCACACGGCCACGTGGACGCTCTCCGCCCCGCTGGGCAACGACATCGTCCGGATCGCCCTGTCGGACGTTGTCCAGGATGTTTTCGGCGACGCCCTGGATGGCGAGTGGCAAACGGGCTCCGGCGCGGCGACCTCGGGCGACGGCAACCCGGGCGGGGAGTTCGTTTTCTGGACGTATGTTGCGCCGGGCGACATCAACGCCGACCTGTGGGCCGACGATCTGGACAACTCGATCCTGATCGCCAACATAGGCTCGACTACCGCCGGGCCGAGAATCGACCTCAACGGCGACGGCCAGATCACCGTCCAGGACGTTCAAGTCCTGTCCGCGCATTGGCTCGAACGTCTTCCCCAGCCGGGCGACGCCAATCTCGACAAGGCCGTCAATGCCGACGACGCCCGGGTGCTCGCGGCCCACTGGCTGGCCAACGACGCGGTCTGGACCGACGGCGATTTCAACTTCGACCACCGGGTCGACGACCTGGATGCCTCGATCATGGCCGCCAACTGGACGCCCAGCATGCCCGAGCAGTCCCCCGTGTCGCCTCCGCCCTTGACCGCGCCGCTGGTCGGTCCTCGCCTTCTAAATCACACCGGCCTTGCGCGTCCGGCCCGAACGGTTCTCGATCCGGCAACGATTCCCGAACGTCACGCGACCACCTCGCCCCCGAGCGAAGCCGCCTCACTTCAACCCACCGAGGGCGCCGCGGTGGAGCTTTCCCAAGCCCAACGCTTCGCCCTGGCCTGGTCCCAGTCCTTCGCCGACACCCACGCCAACAGACCGAGGCCTTCACGTCTCAGCCCGAAGGCGGTGGATTTGTTGTTTGGGGAGGAGCCGTAGGTCAGGCTTTTCCTGCCAGAGCGTCGCGTATTGATCACCGTGTGAACAGGTACACTCGGTAGGATCACCCCCGTAGACGCGGCGTCTCGCCGCGTTATACAAAGCGGCGGGACGCCGCTTCTACTTTGCCCGACAAGAAACACGCCGGACACGGAAGGCGTCGTGCCGACCGTGTCCGGCGAGGGTGCGATGGGAATATCGCGTGCCGATCAGGGTTCGATCAGGTAGGCCTGGCCTGCGACGTTGACCATGACGGCTTCGTCGAAGACGAGGTACTGGGACAGGGCCCGTCCGTGCTTTCGGGCCAGTTTGAAGTAGTCGTCGCTGAACTGCCTGACGCGGATCGGGGCAGCCTCTTGCTTGGCGTTGAGCGTCGAGTCGACCCACTGCTTGTTGCGATAATAAAAGGCCCGACTGCCGACGTTGCGGATGGTCTGGTCGGCCTGGGCGATCTCGCGGTCGGCCTTCTCCAACTGGCCGCTGAATCCTCCCATGCCACCCATGCCCATGCCTCCCACGCCCATGGCCGGCCCGCCGGGGGCGCTCGCGGACGGTTCGGCCGGGACGCGCATGGCCGGGGCCTTGCCGGCCAGGAAGTTCGGCGCGGCTTTGAGCGAGCCCTTGAACTCGCGCTGGGCGAAGCCGGAACGACCGGAGGCGTCGGCTTGGGCGGCCAGACGCTCGCGGGCAATCGACATATTCCCGGCCAGGTCGTGGATATTCGTGCCTTCGTCGGCCAGGAAGGACGTGTAGGGCGTGACGATCCCGTGACGCGTGGCCAGTCGGACCAGCTCGTCGATCAGTTCTTGGTTCTTGCCCTTGAGGTCCAGCTCGTCGAGGATCTCGCCCACCCGGCGGACGGCCCAGAGCTGTTGGACGAAGCTTTGCGTTTCGTCGCTGCTGTGCCAGACCAGCTTGGCGGGGAAGTCGATCTTTTGGGTCTTGTCGCCCACCTTGCCTCGGATGATGACCTTGGCGTCGCCGGGCCGCTTGTACCGCCCGACCAGGACGAGTTGCTCGCCGGCGAACAGGTCGAGCCGGCCGGAGGGATACACCCGGTTGATCGTCTTGCCGTATTCGTCCTCGTCGTCGTCCAGGGCCAGCTCGATCTTGACGTCGGTCATCACGGGCGCTTCGATCCGGCGGTAGAGCCGGCTCACCCGGTCCTCGATGTCCTCGTTGGGCCGGACGAACTCGCTCTGGCCGAAGTTGGCCTTGGCCAGCCGGTCCAGGAGCCGGCTGTTGACGTCGTAGCCGACGCCCAGCGTGAACATGCGGGCGTGGACGTCGTTGGCCGTCTTCGTGTGCTGGACGATCTTCATCTCGTCCGTCTCGCCCGAGGTCGGCAGCCCGTCGGTCAGAAAGACGATATAGGTCGGCCGCTCGTCGTCCTTCAACTGGCCCAGGGCCGTGGCCAACGCGCCGTCGATGTTCGTGCTGCCGCCGGCGTAGATGCCCTCGACAAAGCCCATGGCCGCCTTGCGGTTCTTCTCATTGAAACGCTGCAACTCGGGCCGGAACGATTCGATCTCGCTGTCGTAGGCGATGATGTTGAACATGTCGCGCTGGCGAAGGTTGCCCAGGACGAACTTCAACGCCTCCCGGGCCTGCTCGATCTTCTTGCCGCTCATGCTGCCCGAGCGGTCCAGGACGAACAGAACCGTCTTGGGCACCGGCTCGGTGTCCTCGGCCTTGATCTCGGGCGAGGCCAAGAGGAGGAAGTAGCCGTCCTCGTCCTTGTCGGGCCGATAGCTGAGCACCCGGGCGCTGACCTTCCCCCGGCCGACGTCGTAAAGCAACCGGAAATCGGACGAGGGCACCTCGTTCTCCATTTTCCAAGTGACTGTGGCATGACGCCGGTCGGGCCGCTTGATCGTGACGTTGTGCGTCGGGCTGTAGACGTTCTTAATCTTCTCCTTGCTCTCGATCGTCACGCGGAAGTTGACCTTCTCGACCGCTTGCGACGTGTACTTCGCCGTGCTCAACGGGAAGAGGAAGTCGGTCAGGCCCTCTTGCATCCGGCAGAGCTGCGAATAGCGCAGCGATACGGTCCGGCTCGCCCCGGGCGGAACCGGGAACACACTCGTTTTGAACAGGCCCGCGCCGAGCCATTCCAACAAAGCCGGGTCCTTGTTCTTGCGGACGATGTCTTCGTAGAGCCGGCGAGCCTGTTTGGCGTCCAGCAGCTTGGCCGGGTATTCCTTGCCGTCGACCATCAGGGTCATCCGGTCGATCGCCCCGTCGTAGGGCAACGGGAAGACGAACGACACTTCCATCTGTTGGCTGCCCGTGTTGACGAACGTCTGCGAGACCTGCACC
>JAFGFF010000050.1 GCA_016931075.1 Pirellulales bacterium
AACCTGCGACCTCGAGGTTATGAGCCTCGCGAGCTGCCGGACTGCTCCACCCCGCGATATTTCGTTCGGTACTCACCCGGGAGATCGGAGGCCATAGGTGGCCGGGTGTCTTGCACGAGTGAAGTATTTTATTTTAGCAGTGTTTCGGCCGCCGTCGAGGCCGGCGCTGAGGAAATGGTGTGATTACACCTCTCTCCAGCTTCGAAAGACAGTTTGTCGTGAGACTGAACCCCCTGTTCGTGCTGGTTTGGTAGCTGAGCGCCCGAGACCGGTCGAGGAATACTCTGGAGCGTGAAGCCGGATTTACTCTTGGTTGGCCTGTTCTCTTGGGCTGGCTAGACTGAGGAATAGGGCAGCGGGCGGATAAAAAACCGGCAAGCAGGGGGAAGCCGGGAGGCGCGAGGCGTCCGACCTGCCCGGCCGGACGACGACGGGACGGAAGGAGCCCCGAGCATGGCATCGGAGGAGTCATTTCGGCGAGGCCGAACGAGGCCCGGGCGGCGCGCATCGGACGCGCCGACCAGCAGGGCGACCTCGACCGAATCGGACAGCGCCGAGCAAGGTCGCGAGGACTTCGTGGCGAAGGCCGCGCGTCAGGCCCCGCCCTGGCTGATCAGCGCGATCGTCCACATGGCCGTTCTGATCGCGATGGGTCTGCTCATTCTGTCTCCGCACGTGCGCCAAGCGGTGATGATCGAGGCGACCACCTATGCCGACAAGCCGGGCGAGCAGTTGGAATTCGATTCGCCCCTGGCCGGCGACGACACGGACGAAGTTCAGGACCCGATCCTCACGCCCGAGGACCTGGCGAAAGTCGACGATCCGTTCGCCGCGCCGCTGAAGATCGACGTTCAACTCGACGGCGTCACGGCCAGTAGCCAGATCGACGCGTCGCAAATCGGCTTGGCGTTGAAGGGGCGTGAACCGGGAATGAAGCGGGGGCTGTTGGCCAAGTACGGTGGTCAGGGGACACAACGAGCCGTCGAAGTCGGCTTGAAATGGCTTGTCCGAAATCAGGACAAGCAAACCGGTTCATGGAGCCTGAAGGGACCTTATTCCGGCGGCGGCCCATACGAGAGCCGCGCGGCGGCCACGGCGATGGCTCTGCTGGCCTTCCAGGGCGACGGCCACACCCGGCACAGCAAGGGCCCCTACCAAGAGAACGTCAAGCGCGGTTGGGATTTTCTCCTGGCCCAGCAGGACGCCGACGGGTGTTTCTACCGGGGCGACGGGTTCAACTTCCGGTTCTACGCCCAGGCGCAATGCGCGATTGCGATTTGCGAGCTGTACGCCATGTCCCACCAGGACCCGACGCTCCGCAAGCCGGCCGAGAACGCGATCGGCTACCTGCTGAAGTCGCAAAGTCCCAAGGGGGGCTGGAAGTATCAGCCCAATGGCAGCAGCGACGTCTCGGTGACCGGTTGGGTCGTCATGGCCTTGCAGAGTGCCCGAATGGCGGGGATCGAGATTTCCTCGGACCATTTCCGCCAGATCGAAAAGTTCCTCGACTCGACCGCGTCGGAGGGGGGGAGCCGGTATGGATACGAGCCGGGCCACATGGCGACGCCGTCGATGACGGCCGAGGCGCTCTTATGCCGCCAGTACCTGGGCTGGAAACGGGACGATCCCCGGTTGATTCGCGGCGTCGAGTGGATCACCTCACCGGAAAACCTGATCAACTATGACACGAATCGGAACCTCTATTGCTGGTACTACGCGGCCCAGGTCGCCCATCACATGGAAGGCGAATACTGGCGGCGGTGGAACGTGAAAATGGCCAAGGAACTGCCGGCCCATCAGGTCAAGCGGGGCGGCGAGACGGGCAGTTGGGACCCGTCGAGGGACGACAACTACGACCGGATCGGCGGCCGGCTCTACGTGACGTGCCTGACGCTCTACATGCTGGAGGTCTACTACCGCCACTTACCGCTCTATTCAAACGTCTTTGCGGACCAGGCCCTGTCCTCCCCGCTCAAGCCGGCCGAGCCGGAGAACTAAGCGAAGCTGGGGCGAGTCTGCCGCTCTTTGCCGGTTGTGCTGCTTGTGTCCCGCGGAGCTTTCCGGGCTGGGGGTATTGTCTTTCACCCTCGGCGGGGTAACCCGGGGCTCTATGATTGCATTACTACGGTATTTGCTTCCTCACGGCCTGCTTGGACCGCCGGCCGGTTGACGGTACATTGGGCCGTAGTGCGATGGCGTGAGCGGGTTGATCGCATGTCGGCGTGGGCGCCTTGCCTGGCGGCCACCGGAGTTTCTTCCAGATCCAGCTTCTGCTTGGGACAGCCGGGTTTGTCCTGACTGGAAGCGTTGATTCCGCCGGGTGGGGTTCGAGTGACGTCGGACAAACTTCTCTTTCCAGCATGGCTCAATCGCGTCTGGCCGTTGGTTGGGCTGTTCGTGTTGGGCGCGCCGGTCTACGGCGTGGTGCTTCTCTATCTGGGCGGATCGCCCGGCACGACCGACGTGGGCTATGAGCCGGTTCAGCCGGTTCCCTTCTCCCACGCCACGCACGCAGGCAAGATCGGCATGGACTGCCGCTACTGCCACACGACGGTCGAGAAGGCCGCCTTTGCCGCCGTGCCGCCGACGTCGGTCTGCATGAACTGCCATCGAACGATCGGGCCTGATCTGAAAGACCTCGAGCCGATCCGCCGCAGCGACGAGACGGGCGACCCGGTTCATTGGATCCGTGTGCATGATCTGCCCGACTACGTTTACTTCGACCACAGCGCCCACGTCACGCGGGGTGTGAGTTGCGTTTCGTGCCACGGGCGGATCGACCGGATGGAACGGGTCTATCAGGCCGAGACACTCAGCATGTCCTGGTGCCTGGACTGCCATCGCGACGCGGCCCCGCACATCCGCCCGAAAGAGCAGATGACCAATCTGCGGTGGAACCTGGCCGAAGACCCCGAGATCTTGGAAGCCGACGCCCGGGCGTTGGGCGAACGGCTGATGCGCGAACTGGGAATCGAATCCTCGGTAGACTGCTCGACATGCCACCGGTAGACAAGCCCGACAACCTGCAACCTGACGCCGACTCCT
>JAFGFF010000417.1 GCA_016931075.1 Pirellulales bacterium
CTGATCGAGAACATGGCGGCCGGCGTCGCCATGAACGATGCGGCGGTCGACCTGCTTCTCTACGGGCGGGCCGAGGGCGTCGTGCGTGCGACGTACTGCGACGTGCCGTGTCAGATCCGACTCGACTGGACGCATCCGCAGCGAGGCGTTGTCGATCTAAAGTCGTGCGACGATCTCACCTGGTTTGAGGCCGACGCCCGCCGCTGGCGCTATCACCACCAGATGGCGTTCTACCAGGCGGTTCTCGCCCAGGCGATCGGCCAAAACGTGCCAGTCCACATCGTGGCCGTCGAGAAGAAGGAGCCCTTCCGGTGCGGTGTCTGGCGAGTCTCGGACGACACGTTGGCCATCGCTCGGCAGGAGAACGAAGCGGCCATCGAGCGGTTGAAGATCGCCCGGCAGACCGACCGCTTCCCGACCGGCTACGAAGACGTCCGGCTTCTCGACGTCGCGTAGCCGACCGGCCCGGCCTCTCGCTCTCTCAATCCCCACCCTAGTCAAAGGAATTCCATGTCCCTACTTGACCAAGTTCACAGCGGCCGGCGTCACCGGGCGCCTCGTCTGCTGATCTACGGCACGGAAGGTATCGGCAAGTCAACGCTCGCCGCGCAGGCGCCCAAGCCCATCTTCCTGCCGACCGAAGACGGCCTCGACCAGATCGAGTGCGACTCATTCCCGCTGGCCCAGTCGTTCGAGGACGTGCTGGGCTGCCTGACCGTCCTTGCCGCCGAAGACCACGACTACCAGACCGTGGTGCTCGACAGCGCCGACTGGCTCGAGCGGCTCATCTTCGACCACGTCTGCAAGCAGTACGGCGCCAAGTCGATCGAGAAGGTCGACGGGGGCTACGGCAAGGGCTACGTGCATGCCCTGACGCAATGGCGGCAGGTGATCGACGCCCTGCGCTATCTCCGTGAGCAGAAGGGAATGATCGTCATCCTGCTGGCCCACGCCAAGATCGAACGGTTCACCGATCCGGAATCAACGGCCTTCGATCGTTTTTCGCCCCGACTGAACAAGAACGCCACCGCCCTGTTGTGCGAATGGTGCGACGCGATCCTCCTGGCCACCCGCGAGCACGGCGCGGCCAAGGGGGAGAAGAGCGGCGGCCAGCGGATTCTTCGCTGCGTGGGCACGCCCGCGTGCGTGGCCAAGAACCGCTACGGCCTGCCCGAGTCGCTTCCCCTGTCGTGGCCCGATCTGGTCAGCAGCCTGTCCCAAGCACGTTCGGGCTAGTTCCCCTTATGTCGAAATCGCCTCGATCTCGTGAACTCGGCCCTCGTTCTTCGCGACGGCCAACTCGTAGAGTGCCTGGAGGTTGAGCCAGAACTGCGGTGAGGTGCCGAAAGCCTGTGCAAGCAGCCAAGCCGTTTCCGCCGTGACCGCGCGCCGCGCTCGGCAGATTTCGTTGATGCGGCGCACCGGCACGTCAAGGTGATGGGCCAACGCCGTTTGTGTCAAGTCCATCGGCTCGAGAAACTCCTTCAAGAGAATCTCGCCCGGGTGAACGGGAATCGCCGGAATGTTCTTGTCGTCAATCATCCCGCCAGAACGCCTCCAAATGCCTATTGCCGAAGCTTCCAATCATACGGCCTCCCTTTGCCTTTAACATTATACCGCATAGCGGTAATGTGTCAATCCTTTTTCTCCGGAGAATCCCATGGCAACCCTTGAATTCAATGCCAACGACGTGGAACCAACCGCCGTATTCGAGCCGCTGCCGGCTGGAAAATACCTAGCCGAGATCACCAGCAGCGAGATGAAGCCCACCAAGACGGGCAACGGCAGCTATTTGCAGTTGGAGTACACCCTGCTGGACGGCCCCTCGAAGGGCCGCAAGGTGTGGGACCGGCTGTGCATCAACCATCCGAACGATCTGACGCAGAAGATTGCCCGCGGCAATCTGTCGGCCATCTGCCGGGCCATCGGCGTGATGCAGCCCCGCGACTCGGTCGAACTGCACAACCTGCCGTTGGTCATCACGGTCAAGTGCAAAAAGCGTGACGACACGGGCGAGGTGACCAACGAAGTGAAGGGCTACGCCAAGCGGGAATCGGCCGTCGGCCAGCCTCAGCAGGCGCCCGTCCATGACCAGACCCCGCCTTGGGCCCGATAGGAGGTGAACGTGAAAGTGTTGATCGCAGTGACCGTGTGCGTCGTCATCGACGACGATGGAAACCGGCCCTCAATGGCCGCTCGCAGTAACCCGTTGGACGATCTCATCGCGCGGATGCGACGAGAGATGCAGCACGGACGCGACTCAGTTCGGTGGAGCAAACCTGATGGGGCGAAAGTCGCGTGACAAGGGGGCGTCGGGCGAACGGGAACTGGCTCGCGAGCTGTCCCGCGTGCTGGGCGTCGAGGCCCGCCGTGGTTGCCAATACCACGGTGGGCCGGGCTCGCCCGACATTGTAGCCGACATGCCCGACATCCATATCGAGTGCAAACGAACGGAACGCTTCCGGCTCTACGAGGCGCTCCAACAGGCGATCGACGACGCCGGCGAGAAGGCGCCCGTCGTCATGCATCGCCAGAACCATAAACCGTGGGTGGCGATCGTGCGCCTGGACGATCTCCCCAGGCTAGCTGCCCAGATCTACTTGACGTTGGCGGAGAACGCGTGACTCAAAGCGACATGCACAACATCGTCTCACGCGAAGTCGTGGGCGGCCAGGAACTCGCTTGGCGTAAGCACGGGGATATCCGGATCCCGAAAATGCTTCGGATTACGGCTGACCAGGCAATCGGCGTCAGCCCGCAGCGCGGTGAAGTACTGAATCGCGTCCTCGAAATCCTTGAATCCGGCGTCGATGGCCTGTTGGAGGACCTGCTCGTCGCATGCCACTGGCACGAAGACGTCACGGAGCATGATCATCATGCGATTGGCTTGCCGAACCCCGCTGAGTTTGCGGACCACGTAGTAGACGTTGGGGAAGCTGATCGCCGAGACAAGCCCTCGGATCTTACCCCGCTCGGCCAGAAGCCACACCTGCTGCGAATCCGCGACGAACGGTTCCCGGTCCAGCAGGACGTCCATCAGGACGTTCGTGTCGAGAAAGACGTCCATCAGCGACTTGCTCCGTACTTGTCCGTCAGGGCGTCAGCCAGAACGTCCTTCTCCGATTGCCCTTGCGGCAGTTGGGCGATGCCCCGGGCTCGGGCGGCGATCGAGTTCGCAGGAATCGGGTTGGCCTGTTTGCGATGCGCGAGGGAGCCGATCCAGCGGCTGAACAGCGCCGAGACACTGGTTCCCTGTTCCCTGGCGATGCGTTTTGCCTCCTCGATGACCGATTCTTCCGCGTTGAGCGTGAGTTTTTTCATCTCGCCCTCCAGTACGTATAGTTTCCTCTGAAGTATACGTACTTCTGGCTCGCCCGTCAAGGCCACAACTCCGGTGCTCGATGGAACTTCGCAAATACCAACAAGATGCGGTCAACGCAGTCTACCGCCATCTTCGTGAGCGGAACGACAATCCGTGCATTGTGTGTCCCACCGGCGCGGGCAAGACGTTGCTCATTACCACCATCTGCCGCGACGCCATCACCAAGTGGAACGGCCGTGTTTTAGTCCTCGCACACGTCAAAGAACTTTTGGAGCAGACGGCCGGCACGTTGCGTCGCATGGCGCCCGATCTGAACGTAGGCGTCTATTCGGCCGGGCTGAAGCGGCGCGACACGGACCACCCGGTGATCGTGGCCGGCATCCAGAGCGTCTACCGCCGAGCGTGCGAGCTGGACCGGTGTTGTCGACGAGGCTCATCTTTTGCCGCCCGACGGCGAGGGCACCTGATCGAGACGGCCCGTTGGTGGAAGGACTACAACCCGGCGCCGGTGAATCCGGCCACGGGGCTGAAGCCCAACCTGGACGACGAGCATCCCACGCCTGCCGTCGTTCCCTACACGGACGAGGGTTTTGCCGTCCTTGACGAACTGGGCACACAGGCCGACGACGAGTACGACGCGGCCACGGCTGAGGGAGATCGCGTGCGGGCCGTCCTCTGGACGCGTGTGTGCGAGAACGCCACCCGATTGGCGCTCGTTTACGCCTGCAGCCGTGACCATGAAGCCCCCACGATCGATCGTGAGGCGGCCGAGTGGGCGTCACGGTTCGTGCGCCACCTGGCCGGGAGGATGCTCTTCCTGGCCAGTTCTCACGTCGCGGACAACCCATTCCACGCGGAGTGTCTGAAGGTCAAAGGCCGGCTGCGCGACGCACCTGGGCAATGCCTGCAGCGACAACAGCTCTTGAGGGCCTTGCGGTGTAAGGCAGCCGACTTCGATCAAATCATCGACACACTCAAGCAGCAGGGCGAGATCGTGTCCGTGGACATACCCACCAAGACCAAGACAGCCCAAGGATATCGACTGACATGACAAAACGGCGCATCGAATCCTTCACGGAATCCTTCACGAATCCTTCACGCGATCAGACGCAATGGGAAGGATTTGGAGCAAAACGGGGCGAATCCTTCACGCAAAGCGTGAAGGATTGTGAAGGATTCGGGAAGGATTCCAATCGGCGTAAATCTATATATATCAACACACTCTCTCTCCTCTCTATTGAATCCTTCCCATATCACGCGAGATCGCACGCGGGGGCACCCGCGCGTACGCGTGGGGCATGTGAAGGATTCGCGGAAGGATTCGATGGCAAGAAACACTCCCTGCCAAAACGGCAGACGCGAAGCATGCAAGACGTGCTAACCACCGCGTTATCGAACGCTGCAATTACCAATGGCTGCCATATTGGCAAAACGGCTCGAAGCTAGGTGCGCTAGGTCATATAGGCATAGGTACTTCCCCGGATTTGACTGCCAAAAGGGCACACGAATCGGGCACGGTAGGACACACAGTTGGTTGCAAGGGTGACGCAACGAAAGGAAACGATCAGATTTGAGAAATCGGCAACGCCCAAATCGATTCGGTGATCGGCATGGCCTCGCTGCCGAGGCAGAGCACGGCGCCCGAACCTCGCGGAACGCCCAGCCGATCCAGCACGGAGAAGTGGCGAACGTCTCGCTTCGTCGGCGCCGAGGTCTTCTTGATCTCGATCGGGTATACCGCGCCGTCGCGGAAGATCAGAAGGTCGATTTCCTGCAGGTCCTTGTCGCGGTAGTAGTGGATCGGCGCTTGGCGTCCCGCGTGCCAGTAGCTCTTGATCACTTCGGCGACGGCCCAGGTTTCCAGAACGGCGCCGCTCATCGCGCCCGCCTCGAGCGTTTCGGGACTGGACCAGCTGGTCAAGTAGGCCGCCAGGCCCGTGTCGAGGAAGTAGAGCTTCGCGGCCTTTACCAGTCGTTTGGTCACGTTCGTATGATACGGCTCGAGCAAGTAAACGACACCCGAGGACTGCAGAATCGACAGCCACTGCTTGGCCGTGTTCGGGGCGACGCCGACGTCGCGGGCCATGTCGGCCACGTTCAGCAGTTGGCCGGTTCGGGCCGC
>JAFGFF010000418.1 GCA_016931075.1 Pirellulales bacterium
ATGGACCTCGTCGGCGCCGGCTTCGTTCAAAAAGGCCTTGAGTTCCTGGATACGGATGTCGTCGCGAGGGCTGCGGCCGGCCGTGTCCATGAGAATGAGGTCCAGCCCGGCCAGGCGTCGGACCGCCTCGCGCATCTCGCGGGGCGTCGAGACGACCTGCATGGGCAGATCGATGATGTCGGCGTAGGTCCGCAGCTGCTCGACGGCGGCGATACGGTAGGTGTCGACAGTGATCAGCCCGACCTTCTGACGCATCTTCAAGCGGTGATTGGCGGCCAGCTTGGCGATCGTGGTGGTCTTGCCCACGCCGGTCGGTCCGACCAGGGCGACGACCCGGCTGGTGCCTGGGGTGACCGTAATCGGCCCGGCCACGGGGATCTGCTCTTCGAGCAGCCGGGTCATTCGGGCCTTGACCATGACGGGGTCGGACAGCTCGGCGTCAGGCGTCTGGGCGCGAAGCTGTTCGACCATCTCGCGAGCCAGCTTTTCATTGACGTCGGCCTCGATCAGGTCGGTGAAGAGCCGGAAGAGCACGTCGGGCAGATCGAAATGCTCGCGATCGTTCGATTGGCGACACAGGTCGCGGACCATGCCCTGCAGATGCTCCAACTGGCTCTCCAACCGGCCGTGCGTGGCGACTCGCGGCGGCGCGGGCGCGACGGACCGAGGAGCCGCAACGGGCGCGGCGGCCTTGGCGGCCGTCTGGGGCAGGCGGCTCGGGACGTTCACGCCGGCCGAGGCGGTCACTTCGATCTCTTGACGCCCGGCCAGCAGTCCAAAGCATCGGCGCTGGCGGACCTCGCGCGTGTGCAACACGGCCGCGTCGGGGCCCAATTCGTGACGGACCAGCATCAACGCGTCGTGCATGCTGGACGCTCGGTAGGTCTTGACTTCCATGAATTCTATCCTCAGCCAAAGGGGGCTATCGAGGTGTGGTTAGACGCTGTCAAGGAATAAGTTACCGACTTTGTTCTATGGGTAACTTTGTTCTGTAGGGAACGCCCTCCGTGGCGTTCAGCGGGCTGCGAAAAAAGAGCTATACTCGCGGTTCACGGAACGCCACGGAGGGCGTTCCCTACAGTGACGGCGATGACCTCAATTCGGTTTTTTTGCAGATCCTTATGTCTGTTAGGCGGCGTCGGTGATCATGGCCACCGATTCGATCTTCGTGTCTCGGGTGATTTCGTTGTAGCTGAGCACCACCAGACGCGGCAGGTGCGACGCGGTCATCTGACGCACGGCCGCCCGGATCTGCGGACTGACCAGCAGAATGGGCCAGTGGTGCTTCACGCTAAGGGCTTCGAGCTGCTGGGCGATCAACTGGCAAGTCGTCTCGACCGCCTGCGGCGACATCCGGATGAACAGCCCTCGCTCGTTGTGCTCGAAACCGGCCCGAATCCGGTCCTCGAGCGCCGGGTCGAGCGTCACGACGTGCAGGCGGTTCTCGCGGTCGCGGTAGCGGGTGCAAATCGTCCGGGCGAGCCGGTTGCGGACGTACTCGGTCAGGAGGATCGCGTCCTTGGTTCGCGGGGCATAGTCGCCCAGCGTCTCGAGGATCAGGGCGAGCTGGCGGATGGGCACTTCTTCCCGCAGCAGCATCTGGAGGATCTGCTGGACCTCGGCGAGCTTCATCACGCCGGGGATCAACTCGTCGACCGTGGCCGGCGCGGTGCGTTTGAGCTCATCGATCAGGTGTTTCGTGGCGTCGCGGGTGAGCAGTTCGTCGGCGTGCTCGCGGACGGTGGACGTCAAGTGCGTGGCCAGCACGCTGCCCGGCTCGACGACCGTGTAGCCGTACAATTCGGCCTGTTCGCGCGTGCCCGGCTCGATCCACAGGGCCGGCGTGCCAAACGCCGGATCGGTCGTCGGCTCGCCGGGGATCTTGCCCGTCGTTACGCCCGAGTCCATCGCCAAGAGCCCGTCCGGTCGGGCGACTCCCCCAGCCACGGGCATCCCGGCGATCTTGATGCGGTACTGGTTCTGGTCGAGTTGGAAACTGTCGCGGATGCGGACCTTGGGCAGGATGATGCCGATGTCGGAAGCGACGTTCTGCCGGACCGCCTGGATCCGTTCGAGAAGATCGCCGCCCCGCTTCGGATCGGCCAGCTTGATCAGGCCGACGCCGATCTCGAACTCCATCGGATCGGTGGTCAGGTAGTCCTCGATCCGTTCCTCGGGCTTCTTCGACTCCTCGGCCTTTTTGTCGGCGTCGGCCTTGCGTTGGGCCGTGCTCGATTCGCGTGAGATCTGCAGGGCCAATCCGATGCAGGCCCCGGCGATCAGCATCAGCGGCAGCCGGGGCAGGCTCGTGAAGATCAGCACGCCCAAAAACGCGCCCGCCACGGACAGGGCCTGGGGCCGCGAAAAGAGCTGGCGGAGGAATTCGCTGGGCAGATTGGTCGCCGTCGTGCTTCGAGTGACCAGCAAGCCGGCAGCCATGGAGATCAAAAAGGCGGGCACCTGGCTGACCAGGCCGTCGCCGATCGTCAACTTGGTGAACAGCTCGGCCGCTTCGCCAAACGTCATGCCGGCCTGGACCACGCCGATGAACAGCCCGCCGACGATGTTGATCACGGTGATGACAATGCCGGCCACCGCGTCGCCGCGGACGAACTTGCTGGCACCGTCCATAGCCCCGAAGAAGTCGGCCTGCTTGGTGATTTCGTCTCGGCGTCGCTTGGCCTCGCGCTCGTCGATCAGGCCGGCGTTCAGGTCGGCGTCGATGGCCATCTGGCGGCCGGGCATCCCGTCCAACGAGAATCGGGCGGCCACTTCACTGATACGCGTGGCGCCTTTGGTGATAACGACAAACTGGATGAGAACAATGATGGCAAAGATGATCAGCCCGACCACGATTTTATCGCCGGCCACGAACTCGCCGAAGCTCTTGACCACCCCGCCGGCGGCCAACATGCCGTCCTGCTCCGCCCGAGTGAGGATAAGACGGGTGGTGGCCACGTTGAGCACGAGCCGGGCCAGCGTCGTCGCCAGCAGCAGCGAGGGGAAGACGTTGAACTCCAGCGGCGTCCGGACGTAGACGGTCGTCAGGAGGATGATCACGGCCACCGTGATATTGGCCGCCAACAGCATGTTCATCACGGCCGACGGCAGCGGCACCATGATGACCAGCACGCTAGCCACGATCCCCGTTGGGAGGATGAGGTCGCGTGCCCGATCGAGCAAGCTGGACAAATTGGCGCGCGGGGCGGTAGCGGTCGCCATCCGTGGCTCCGGACGAACTCTGCCGGGAAAAGGGGACTTTCAACAGTAGAAGAGAGGCGGGGAAGGTACTCGAAACCCTCGCAAGTGTCCAGGTCGGTTTGCTGCCTGAACGTAGTGAGGATGGGTATCTAACACGAGGGCCAATCACCCCGAAACAATCGATGTCGTGGGGATCTGGGCGAAATGGAAAGACTGGTCTGGAGGCTATCCCGGGGGCGAAGTCTTCTTCGAGGTGGGTTCGGTGGCGATCGACAGGCCGCCGGAGGAGCGGAGGAGGACGCGGTAGCGGCGGCCGGGCTGGAGCTTGATCGAGGGGGCTTCGCCGTGGGCCGCGCGGACGCCGGCCTCGGACGCCTTGTCTGGATCGTTTGCGTAATCCCAAAACCGGGACCAAAGCTCCTGTTCCTCGGGCGAAACCCGCTTGTCCAGGCCGTAAGCGGCCGGTCGGGCGCCGACCGGGTCGAGCACATATCCGTCCTCGGGTCGCTGCGACTCGCCGAAAAGACGCCGGAACAGGCAAATCGATGTCGAGCGGAGCGCATCCCCCTGTTCGACGTATTTGTCGGAGAACTTGATCACCCAGGCGTCGACATAGACCACGTCCCCTTCGACGTTGAACACCCGCATCTTGTCCAGCGACTTGCCCTGCTCGTCCACCTCGACGAATCCGACCTTGGTGACCAGATCCTTGTTCTCTTTCGAACCCTGTTGGGAAACGACTTCGAGTTGGGCGACGCGGTGGTCGACCTTCAGGAGCCGGTTGGCCGTTTCGAGCTTGCGGATCTGGCGACGCTTTTCTTCCAGATCGAGAACAAGCTGTTTGTTCTCCTCGCGGCTGGCGCCCAGGTCATTCTTAAGCGATTCGATTTGAGCGTCCCGCTCTTCGAGTGCCTGTTGAGCTAGCCGGTCGCGGTTGAGCACCTGGTAGCCATACCATCCGCCCGCCCCGAGCAGGCCCACGATCGCCAAGGCCAGCAGGGTCGCCAGAAAGCGATTCAACGCCGTCAGGGTTTTGAACATGGCTTGTCCTCGCTCAAAGGGCGGAAGATCCGGTTCTCTAGGGCTCGTTCCTCAAGTCTAGGATAGCTTATTCCCGCCAACGGGTGGAGAGAAGAATAACGGCGGAAAACAAGGCCATATTGAGCTTCCCATTAGCACAGGCGCCAAAATTTGGAGGGCCACGCTCCGTCGTGGCCGCGAATTGCCTGACACCCCGGCCACGACGGAGCGTGGCCCTCCAAATCAATCTTCCGACCTTCTTTTTCACCCGCCCAGGGCGTCGCGCAACTGGCGAAGGTGGTTTTCCGCGTCGTGGACCTGACCGACGAGTTCTTCGAGGTCGTGGCGCAACTGGCTGACCTCGGCGCGAAGTTCGGCCACCTCGCGGCGCAGCGATTCGTCTTCGCCAGACGCCTGAGCGGATGAAGGCGAGGCAACGGTCCGCGGCCGTGACGCAGGTTCTGTTGACGTGATGGGGGCAGACGATGTCGAGGATGCCTGAAGCGTCTTGGCCCCGGCGGCGCCGTATTCGGCCTGAAGTTTCGTCAGTTCCGAGGGCGTGTAGAGCGCGTGGCTGACAACGTGTCCTCGGCCCTCGGGCGTCAGGGAAAGGATCAGGCCCTTGGCGGTCAAGGAGTCGAGCAGCGGGCGGAGTTCGGCCAGGCCGGGAATCGGCTCCATTCGCGCCGCGCGAGCGCGAAGCTCTCCCTCGGTTTGGGCTCCGCGCAGCAGCAGTTCGGTCATCACGGCCAGCTCGACTTTGTCCACGCCGAGCCATTCGTACAGATAGTGCCGATATTTCGACACCCGCCCATACCCTTGGACGATTCCGACCGCGCCCATTTCACGGAGCCGGTCGAGCGCTTCCTCGACGTCCTCGGGCTCGAGCTGCATCAGCGGCGCGCGATTGCTCTTCTGGTTGCAGCCGGTCGTCACCGCGTTGAGCGACAAAGGATACGCGTCGGGCGTGGTTTTCGCCTTTTCGGCCAATACGCCGACCACGCGCCGCTCGATCGGCGACAACAGTCGCCAAGCGGGCGGGGTCGATTCGGGTTGGGTTGACTCTGATTGAATTGACTCGGGGGACGGGGACGCTTCATCCATCATCGGATCCTTCTCCCTAGGCGGTAGTCTCGATCATCTCCAGCGGGGTTACTCCGAACAGGGTGGCCAAGATACCGTGGAGCATGGAGTGAGCCACTCTGACGCCTTCTTGCTTGGCCGCTAAAGCCACTCGGATCAATGGTCGACAATTGCCTTTGCGGCCGAGTGTCGCGCTGGCGGCGGTGCGGAAGAGGTCAAGTTACCACGACGTGCCGATTCTGACAATCGACAATCGGCTCGATCCGGCCTGGGAGCGGTTTTCGCCGATTGACAACCGAGGCTGACGCTCTCATACTGGGAATCTTTCACTCTCGCCGTCGGGGCCCGACCGGAACACCCCTGACGCTTCAAGGTCGCCGTTCGACCGGCGAACCCGCCCAACCCACATCGAAGGAGATCCACCGTTGCAGACGGACCGTTCAGAAGGGGCTTCGGAATCACATCAACAAGAGAGCACGGTCGACGTGAGGGAAGCCCGAACGGGCTTGGGCGTCTTCGCGACGCGCGCCTATTCGCCGGGTGAGATTATCGGCGCCGTTCACGGCGAGGTGGTTCACGATTCGGGCTACGAATCGGACTACTGCATCCATCTCGATTCGATGTCGTCGCTGGAGCCGTCGGCGCCGTTCCGGTTCCTCAACCATGCCTGCGAGCCGAACTGCGACTTGGCTTTCGACGAGGAGGCCTACGACGAAGAGGCCGAAAGCGAACCGGCCCTGTGGATCGAAGCCCTTTCGGCAATCGAGCCGGGCGACGAGTTGCGGATCGACTACGGCTGGCCCGCCTCGGTGGCCATCCCCTGCCAATGTGGCAGCCCCCATTGCCGCGGCTGGGTCGTCGCCCGCGATGAAATCGATCAGCTTAATATGCCCCGGCAAAATGCATCTTGAAGAGGACGTTACTGTCGGCCGGGTGACACGACAAAACAGGGGACTTACGTCCCCCGCTCGGATCCGATCTCCGATCTCAGATCTCAGATTTGAAATCCACCAATCCCCAATCCCCAATCCCCCTAATAATCCAACCCGTTCAAGATCTGATCGATCGCTTGGTCGAAGGGGAACGTCAGGTATTTTTCGGGCCGGTAGCGGTCGAGTCCGAGTCGAATAGCCTCGGACTGAGAGGAGGCTGTCTGGATTTTTTGGTCGAACTCCTTCGAGACGGCCATCGTCTTCTGCCGGCCCTTGGCGTAGGCCGACGTTGCCTCGGCCCCGAGAGCGGCGACGGCCGCGTCGATCCGGTCCAACAGCGACGCCGAGGGACGTCGAGCATCCTCGGCCGCGACGGCGAGGAACTCGCGTAGCTGGCCCGACCGTTCGAGGATTTGAAGCGACGACGCTCCGAGCGACGCTCCCGGCTTGCTGGGCTTGGGGATCCGGCCGACCAGGTCGGACAGATCGCGGGCGGCCGAGTCGTATCGGCCCGTCGCGTGGATCGTGTGCAACCAGGCCAACCCTTCCAGCGGCAACAGCTCGTTGGGATGGGCCGTCCGGATCCGCTCCCACTGCCGCAAGGCGTCGTTCCATTTCCGCGCTTTTGTCAAAGCCAGGCCGAGCAGGAGTTTCGGTTCGGGCTCGTCGCCCGCCTGACGAGCAGCGGCGTCGTACGCGCGGCGGACTTCGGTCAGGTTGATCCGGTCCATCCGGACGTCGGACGCCAGTTTTTGGATGGCCGCCTTGGCCTCCTGCGAGAGACGCGGCGGCGTGTCGTCGGGCAAAACCAGGCGGGGCGTCTGGTCCGCGCCGGCTTGGGCCATGGCCGCCGTGAGATAGCCGAATAGCTCGGTCGTCTCAAGCTGGTTGTCCCGGTTCTTGTCGGCCGCGCCCGAGTAGCCTTCGGCCAGCGCCGCGGCGAATCGGCCGTGCTTCTGGTCGGCACTAACCTGACCCCGTTGGCCGGGCGAGCAACTGGCCACGCCAGTCACGCTGCGGAACGGTCCCCGGTTGGGCGGCGCGTTAAGTGCCTTGAACATTTCGGCTGTCGAAGGCTGCTGGCTGGCATCACCGCCCGGATTGGCGTGGCTGCAATCCAGAAACAGGAGCTTGTCCTTGGCCGGACTGGTTTCGAGCCGGTCGACCAGCCATTGCAAGGGCAGGCCGGTGCCGGCCATCCGATTGCGGTCGAAGTTGGTCGGGGCCAGGTAGACCTTGCCATCGGCGTCGCGGTAGGCTTGGCCCCCGACGTAGACGATCAGCTTATCGGCCCGGCCCGCCCGTTGGATGAACGAGGCCAACCCTTGCTCCAAACGCACGCGGCTGACGTCGGCCAACAACAGGGCCTGGTCCTCGGGCACGCGGTAACGACCGACGAGCTGGTCGCGCAGCAACGTGGCGTCGGCCACTGCGTTGCCCAACGGACCGACCGTCTGGTCGTCGTACCGGTCGGTCGCCACAAGCACGGCAAACCGTTTTGGGTCGGAAGCCCGCGTCGCGGCGATGGTCAACGCCTCGGGCGTGGCGCCTTCGGGCGTGTCGTAGGTGATTTCGACCCGGTCGCCCTGCCGGAGCACGTCGAACGAGACAGCCTTGCCGTCGAGCGTGATCGTCGTCTTCGCCCCGACGGCGTACGGCAACGCGCGGCCGCCCCCGGTGGGCGTGACTTCAACGGTCCGCTCGCCGTAGCGGATCCGGGCGATCCGGCCCCGCTGACCCAGCACGCGGTAGGCGTCGACAAATCGGACCTCGGCATCGTGGCGTATCTTGGCCGTGTCGCCCGGCATCAGGTCGCTCGGTAGAAGCTCCTTCGCGCCGAGGATCCGCCGGCCGTTCAGGGTGACCTGGCAGTTGGGCGCCAGCGGCCAGGTGTCCAGCGGGGCGTCGTCCTCTTGGCCTAAGGCAATGACCAGCTCGCCTTTGCTCGTGTCGATCCGGCGGATCACGCCGTCCAGCGAGACGAGGCGTTGCACGGCCAGGGAGGTTGCCTCGCGGCCTTCGTGCTTGCCGGCGACGTGCCGGACGGTGGCCCGGTCGCCCGGCTGCAGATCGGCCAGTTTCATGGGCTTGCCGTCGTGAGTCGGCCGGCCGTTGAACGTGATGGCCAACTCGGGCGGCACGGCCACCAACAGTGTCTGGCCCGCCTCGGCGCCGGCCTTTTCGAGAACGAACGTCCCTTCGTCCGCCTTGAGCGAGGCGATCTGCCCGATGCTCAACTCGGGCCGCGTCGCCCGAAGCTCGGTGATCAGTTGGCCCGACTCGTTGCGATAGGTCTTGGCCCAGACCTGGTCGCCCGGCCGCAGATCGCGGGGCAACGACTCGCGATCGTTTATCGAGACGAGGACCTTGCCATCGAGTTTGACTTCCTTGATCGAGCCGTCGGGCAATTCCAGTGCCAACTTGCGGCCCTCTTGATAGTCGTCGCGGAGCACGCCGACGACCGGTTTGTTGGCCGGCGGTTTGGGCGGTTCCGGCGTGGGGATCAGCAAGACCGCACTGATGACCACCGACCAGGCGACCGCGGCGATCGCGATCCAACGCCGGCGTCGTTTCTTATTCGCGGCCGCCGCTTGGGCCGCCAACTCGGCCGGGTCGACCGTCTCGGGCGGGGCGTCGATCATCACCTTGTCGGCTTTCAAGTCGGCCAGGGCTTCCGACGCGCTCTTGTAGCGAGATTTTTGATCCTTGAGCGACAGACGCTGGATCACCCGGGCCAGGTCGTCTGGCACGCCTTGCAGCACGCGGCCGATCTCGGGCAGCTTGCGGTCCGCCGCACTGTGCCACATCATCCAGGCGACCTGCTCGTTCCGGCCGTACGAGGTCAGCCCGGGGAACAGGTCGACAAACTGGGCCCCGCACATCAGCTCGTAGGCCGCGAACCCCAGCGAGTAGAGATCGCTGGCCAGGCCGACCGGGCCGAAGTCGGCCGACATCAGCTCGGGGGCCATGTATTTGGTCGTGCCTTTGAGCAGGCTGCCTTCCTCACTGCTGGCCCGACGCGCCAGGCCGAAATCGCCCAGCTTCACCCGATTCTGCATGTCGACCAGCATGTTGCTCGGCTTCACGTCGCCGTGGATCACCCCGTTGGTGTGCAGGAACTGCAGGGCGTTGAGACTGCACACCAGGACCATCCGCAACAGGTCCAGGTCGATCGGCTTGCTCTGAGGGCTCCGCCGCAAGCTGCCGCGCATCAACTCCAGGACGATCCAACCCCGGGGGCGGACCAGGTCGTAGATCGTCACGATGTTCGGGTGTTGCAGCGAGGCCAGCAATTGGGCCTCGCCCCAGTAGCGTTCCAACTGCCTCGGATCGCTGAGGAACTGCTCGTGGATCTGCTTGACGGCCACCTCGCGACCCAACTGCCGGTCCCGCGCGCGGTAGACCGTGGCGAAATCGCCCTTGGCGATCGTATCGATGATCTCATATCGCGACGCGGAATCCATGCCTTCAATCCTCAGTCACACTACCATGCCCGACCCGACGGATAGCAATCGAGTTCCCAATCCCGTTCCCAAACAGGGGACTTACGTCCCCCGCTCGGTTTAGAAAAAAACCCCAATCCCCAATCCCCAATCCCTCACTTCTTCAGCATCTTCAACACCAACTCCTCCAACTCGTCGTCGCTCTCGATCGAGCCGGTCAGGCCGGTGCGGTCGAAGCGGTCGCGTTCGGCGTGGAGGCGGTCGAGCACGCGGCGGTAGAGCTGCTGCTCCTGGGCCGTGTTGCCCCGTTCGGCCGCCAGTTGGGCCTCACGGAGCCACTGTTGATAGGGCTCCAACTCCCCGCCGGGCGTGTTGAAGAACTTGTCCCGGATGATCTGTTCGACGGCCTGTTTCCGGTCGTCGTGCCCTCCGCCCGAGCCGTCCCAGAAGAGCATCAGGATACACGCCAAAATACTCGCACTCAACACGGCCATCAACACGAGCGGGTTGGAAGACGTTTTTTTCTGTTGCGAGGCGTCCTTGGTCAGGCTCTCGTGCAGTTTCAGCTCGGGCAGGTTGCCGTCCTCGGCCAGGTTCAGGGTCGAGTCGGCCGCGTCGGAGGTGATCAGCCGCGCGACCTTGCGACCGCTGGGCGGTTGGGCTGGCGCGGCGGGACGAACGGGGC
>JAFGFF010000419.1 GCA_016931075.1 Pirellulales bacterium
CCTCCTGCTCGGGCGTGAAGTAGGTGATCCGACTCCCCGGTTTTCCGGCCACATAACCCTTGATCGGATTGCTGGGGATCAGCTTACGTTCCACGGCATAGTTGAGTGCCCGTTTTAGAGCCTGGATGTGCGTGCGGCGGCTATTCTTCCAGTTGGGATGCGCCGCGAGCCATTCATCGACGTGCAGCGGGGTTAGGTCGGTGGCCCGGAGGCTGCCGTAGGCCGGATGGTTGCACCGGGCCTGCTTCATGGCCTTCGTCTCTTCGGGCGTGTATTCCGCCGACTGGCCTTCCTTGCGGCGGAATTTCGCCGGTAATCCGTAGCAGAAATCGAAAAGCGTGTTGGCCCGAGTGTAGTGGGTCGTCTCTGCCCCGGTCATTTTCACGTAGGACAGGTAGGTGGCACAGACCTCTTCCAGGGTGACCTCGGCCGTTGCCTCAATTTCGGCTGCTTGTTTCTCGGCTTGCAGGGCCAGTCTACATCGGTCGTAGGCGTCCTTGACGATGTCCGCAGGGGCGCTGCGATCTTTGATGTGCTCACCGTTCGGATAGCACAGCGGAACGCGACGGGTGCCGTCCAGGGCGTACCAGCCGCGACCCTTGCGAAAGTGATAGCCCTTGTTCTGGCTCCCCCGCTTCCGGCCGACCGTTTTCTTGGCTTTTTTTGCCATCGCATCGTCCCTCCAGGTCGCCCCCAAGGTGGACTGTTCGGATCGAATCGCCTCTGCTAGGATAAATGGCTTGTGCGTAGCCTCTTGGCGCGCTTGTAGATTGGTCTTTTATATCCCGATTGAGCGGTCCAAATATCATCCGAAACGAAGGCGGAAATGGCCAATTAAATGGCCACGGCCCAATCCTAGCACAGAAGACCCTAGAAAACAAGGGGTGAAAGTGCCCAAGCGCCTGTAGCTCAGGGGATAGAGCACCGGTTTCCTAAACCGTAGGTCGCAGGTTCGATTCCTGCCAGGCGTACTGATACCGGCGGGGTGTATTGACACGGATGTCGGTTTGCTCCCGTGCTTCGTCGGCTTTCTGCTGGCCGACTTCGATCAGGTACTGTGATCAGGATTCCACATCACGGTGGACGTGGAGCACACGGTCTTCGATCCGGCCGGTTTCTCCGACGGTCATGGAACCGTGCCGAGGATTTCTGACAATTGGAGTGTTAGGGATCGGTCAGGCTGGAAGTTCTCTCTGGTCAGTCGGGCGGCACTTGCCTCGCCACAGGCAAGCCAAGAGCGAGGATCGTCACCGCAACGCCGTGCGGTCAATATGACGGCGGTTCTGGTGGGCCTGGCAATCTGCGGCAAATGCAGCCGATCCCCTAACGCGTTGCCTTTCAACGGATTACAGCATCCCGGCCAGCGGGGGCAATCATCGTGGCACGTGACTTGCCATACTGAAGGTCAGTTCCCGAGGCACGTTCCGGCTCGAATCCAGCCCGGCGTTCGATCGGGCCTCGGGCGGAAAAGGGGCTTCGTGCGAGATGGCTCATAGGTCAGCGTCGCACGGGTGATTGCATTTCGGACTCTAACGCGCTACACTTCGGCAGCGAGTGTGCCTGGTGTGCTTTTCCAGAATCGTCTTTTCCGAGCGAGACAAGTCATGAAACGCGCAAACAAGTGCCCCTGGACGGCGGGGCTGGTCTGTCTGGTTGCGGCGGCTGTGTGGTCGACCACCGCAAGGGCCGAGTTTCAGTTGGGCAAGGTGCTCAAACCGGCCGACGAAGTCAAGAAGGTGACCGTCACACTCAACGTGGGCAACGACGGCGACGACTTGGAGGAGGGAGTCGCCCTGGACCTGGGGCTCGGCTTCCCGCTCCTGCTCGAACCGGTGGGCCGGCAGCCGTCCGAGGCCGTTCCCTTCGGGGCCGTGCCACAGCAATCGACGGCCGGCCAGAAGATCGCCGCCGGCGGCAGCGGCCAGTTCACGTTCGCTCTCGGGGCGGACCCGGGACAGGACCAACTTCGCACGACCGACCAACTCTTGGCCGGCATTCGCGTGTCGGATATCTCGCGGATCGGGCTCGCCAGCCTGGGGAAGAAGAACTGGACGCTGGCCGGCTACGAGATCCGCGTCAACGACGAACTGCTGGCGTCCAACGACCAGGTCAACAAGAAGGCGGGCGACACCCAGTCGAACGCCCAATTCGGTATTGCCGAGTTGGGAATGACCATCTCGCCGCTGGAAAAAACGGTGGCCGATCTGGAAGCCCTCGCCGCGGCCCAACTGGCCACCGAGGCCGATCTGGAACAACTGGCCGAGGCCAAACAGAAGCTCAAGCCGCTAGCGGAGAAACTCAAGATCCTCCGGGCACAAACCGAAGGCCGCTATCCGTGGTTCGTGGAAGACCAATTCGTGCCCTTCGGGCAGGCCGGCGCGCCGATCAAGTCGGCCAGGGTTACGTTGCTAACCCGCGCGCACAGCGGAGCGGATACTAAAAACCGCGTCTACTTCCGCACGGGAGGGCACAAGTACCTGCTCTCGTCGTACGACCATCCGTTGTCATCCTCACTCGGCCCACAGGTGTTCGAGCTGGATCTCCTGTCCGGCCCGCTCACCGCGGGCAACGTGCGGGGTTATGCGGTGGGGATGTTGGCCAACGACAAGCCCCAGGGCGACGCGCCCGACCGATGGCACCCTGATCGTATCCTGGTGGAGCTGGAGGGAAGCATCGTCTACGACAGCGACGAGTATCCCTACGACCGAAAATCGCTGGATGCCATTCGGATCATTCCACCAGCCCAACTGGCAGAAGACGGCAGCCCGAAGAGCAACGAGAACCATACGGCCCGGGAGGTCTACGAATGGGAATCGGGCAAGGCCATGGGCCTGGACGCGATGGACAACAGTCCGTTGCCGCTGCCCGAGCAGAACGATCCCGCTTTCCCCGAAGCGGAGCCGGGCTTGCCCGACGCCGAACAGGGAGACGTTGCGCCGGGCGAGGTTCAGCCCGAGGATGAAGGGTTCCCCGAGGACGATTTCTTCCCCGGTGAGAACAACTGGTTCCCGGACGACGGCGGCGCATGGATTCCGGGCGGCGGCGGTGGGTGGCCTGCTCCCGGCGGTGGCGGAGGCTGGTGGCCTCCGATTCCCGGTGGCGGTGGCGGTTGGTGGCCTCCACCTGGCGGTTGGTGGCCTCCGCCCGGTGGCGGCGCGAACCCGCCCCCAGCCGGTCCGGTTCCTCAGGTCAAGGACGCCCGGATCACCTCAGGCTGGAGAATGAACGATCCGTTCACCGTGGAGTGGGACTTCCAGGGCGACGAATCGACGGTCAGTCAGTACCGCATCACTCTTTATGTTTTCAAACCTGAGGCGAACAACCCCATCCAATTGTTGCTCAATTCGAAGACAGAGCCTGTAGGCGTCCGCAGCACGACGCTCAACTTGCCGATTCCTGCAGGCACCGACTATATCATCGCCCAGGTCACGGCCGACTTCAACGACGGGACGGTGCACGCCGATCTCAGCCCGGCCCACGCTGTCTTCCCGGCGAACACCGATCCGCTGCTGGACAAGCTGCACATCATTCCCATGCAATATCAGATCCAACCGGTGGGTCCACCGCTTCCGCCTCCGTTGCCGACGGGGCCGATTGTCTCGGGCAACGACCCGGGCGGTGCGAGGGCCGTGTGGACGTTCGGTCTGGAGCAGAGCCATATCGATTTCGAGTTCGACGGTTCGGCCCAGGCATGGAACGTCGCCCTGCGTCCGGCGATGGGCGATGCCTCGCTGGACTTCCCGCTGGTGGTCGCGGTGGCCGTTCCGCCCGGACCTGCGAAGAAGGCGCGGTTTGTGTCCTACATCGGCTTTGCCAAGGGCAAGGGGGCCGTCAACACGGCCGATTTCAGCGTGACCTGCGCGATCACCAAACTAGGAGGGCCAGCTTTTATGATGGGGATGGCTCCACTTACCGTAGCGAATCCGATCGCCGGCGTGCCGCAGCCAATGCAGAGAATCGACTGTCCTTTCGATTCTTCGGCCTACGGGGGCTCCGGAGTGTATCTCCTGCAATTTCGCGCAAAAGTCGCTGGAGGCCTTTTGGACGTCGACCATCCGCCTGCGTTCTTCGGAGCCAGGTTTGTACCCGAACCGTAACCATGAACCATAGCCGCCCTTTGGACAACCAATAAGGTGACGCCATGTCTACTCGATCCATAACAGAACGAAAACTCGTTTCTTCCACGAGAGGCCTGCTGAAGGTCGTCTGCCTGGGGCTCCTTTCGGCCGCCCTGTCTGGCTCGGCGCCGCAGGCACGGGCCCAGACCGATTTGCCCGCCCTGAACCCGCCGGCGAGCGCAACCGCCCCAAACGCGGCTGCCCCAAGTGGATCACAGCAGAGCGCCGGCGTGCACGGCCGAGTGTATGCCCTGGACAAGAGCGGCAAGATCATCGGCAACGTCAGTGGAGCCAAGATCGAGCTGAAAAACCAGGCGGGCGCCGTCGTGGCCACGGTGACTTCCGGCCAGAACGGCTACTACAAAGTCGACCTGCCTGCCGGACAGTATTTTTATAAAGTCACCGCCCCGGGCTACAAGGACGAAGATAAAGGCCGCGGATTCACGCTGCAACGCAGCGACCAGGGGCACATCTACGACTTCTGGCTCATCCAAGGGCCGAACGACCCTGATAAAAAACCGCCCGAGATCCCGGCGGTCGAGATCGGCAAACTCAAAGGGCACGTCTGGGAGAAGACCGAGAAGGGCGACCTGATCGGTATCCCCAACGCGGCGATCGCGCTGCGACGAAACGGCTCGCCCCAAATGACCAGCGTCTTCACACGCGGGGCCGGCAAGCAGGTTGGGTTCTACAGTGTGGTGTTGCAGACCGGCTCGTGGCGGGCCTCGGTTAAAGCGCCCGGGTTCGAAATGCTGGTCGATCCCAAGCCGATCGCCATTGCCGAGGGTAAGGAAACGACTCGCGACTTCGTTCTCCGCCGACGCGTCGAGAAGCCGCCGACCAATCAGGGAATCAAGGGCATCGTCCGGGTTCGCAGCCCTCGAACAGAAAAATTGCCAGCCGACCTGAAGGTCGAGATACATCCCGTCACGAGTCCCATGGCCGGCGGGGAAGCCGTCACCGTCGATTCGCGAGGCGGTTTCCGCCGCGACCTGGCCCCGGGCTCTTATCGAGTCCAAGCCAGCGCCGAAGGCTACCGCACCGCCGATAGCGGTGTGAAGTTCGTCTTCCCCGGCAAGTACACCATGGTCGACCTGCTGCTCCTTGCCGAGCACGTTCCAGAAACGACGCCCGAGACACCGCCCGGGCAGCCAGAGGAACCCGGCGGGATTGAGCGACCGACCAAGATACGACTCGCACTGAAAGTCGTCGAGGAGTCGCCACAAGGGCAACGTCCACTGCCGGGCGCCAAGCTACTGGTGCGCCGGGGCAACCAGCGTCTGCGTGATGCCCAACGTGGCAGTACCAACAAGAGCGGCATGGCCGAATTCGTTCTCCCCGAAGCCGGTCCCTACGTGGCACTGGCCCAGGCCGAAGGTTTCGAGCCATCGGGGATCAAGTTCGAAGTAGCCCCCAACGCAAAACTTTCCAGGACGATCATTCTCAGCCGACGCGGAGGTGTGCCGCCGATCGAGCCGGGACCAAGACCGGACGATGCCCACGGCGACCGAACCAAGCCGGTCCGCGTGTCCGGCTACCTTATCCGCAAGGCCCCCGAGAGCCCCACGGGCGCGTATGGCGTTTCAGGCGCGAGTCTGATTTGGAGTCCAGTTGGTGACCGACGTAGTCGGCCCCAAAACGTCTCGACCGGCAAGACGGGCAACTTCGACCTGGTGCTGCCGGAAGGAGACTATCGGGTCGGGTTCAAGTTGCCGGGCGACTATCAACCGAAACGTCCGGAACTGGTCAAAGTCCGGGCTGGGATGGGCAAACAATGGTTCTACGCCCTGAAGGCCCCACCGAGGGAGCCCGGCACGGTCGAGCCCGAGCCTGGAGAACCGGGACGGGTCAACGTCGACGTGCAGGGAGCCGTGGTCGTCCGATCACCACATGCCCGAGGTGGCTATGCGGGCGTTCCCGGCGCGGTCGTCCAGTGGCATCCGCGAAGTGCGACACTTGCCGAGCCAAGAGCCGTGCGAAGCGATAAGGGAGGCGCATTCTCGTTACAGCTCGGTATCGGCGCCTACACGGCCGAAGTCGTGCCGCCGCGGGGCTACCAGCACATGACCAAGATCGTTCGCGTGCATCCTGGAATGCCGAAAACGCTTCTGGTGCTGGAACGCACACCTCAAGAGGGTCCGCACGAGCCTGGCACGCCGCCTGTGGAACCGGGACCTGGCAGCGAAACCAGACCGCCCGAGGGCCCACGCCGCTTGAATCTGGTCCTGCAGGTTTTCGAACGTGCCGGACGGCGAACGATCCCGCTGGGTGCTGCCCAGATTCGCATCAGCGGTCAGAAGCAACTCTTCATGACGGATAGGAACGGACGACTCACCGTCCCCCTGCCCCCGGGCAAGTACGACGTGGTGGCCACGAAGCCCGGCTTCAACATGGAACGGCGGCAGGTGGTGGTCTCGGGCCGCGGTGCGGTCGCTCCGCCGATCTATCTGCAGCGACAGCCGATCCCCGGCGGCAGCGAGATCACCCCGCCTGGCGAAGGCCAAACACCGCCGCCACAACACCTGGTGCCGTTGCAGCTCCGTGTGATAGTGACGTCTCCTAGACCGGCTAAGCACAATCAGCCCGGCGGCTGGACAACCTCGCCCGCCAGGGGCGCTAGCGTCCGCG
>JAFGFF010000420.1 GCA_016931075.1 Pirellulales bacterium
CGTTTCCCGCTAACCGGGGGAGCCGATCAGGCCGCGAAGCGGCCCATCGGCGGTGAAGCACGAACATTGACTATGCAGGATTCAATAGCCCAACCTCGGAGCGCTTCTGGCGTCGGTACGCGTCATTGCCGCAAGGACGGGCATTTTCACAGGCTTCCTTGACCGGCTTCTCCAGCCAATGGGAGCATTGTAGCACACTGCACGATCCAGACCATCGGCTACTCCCGCTGTCACTACCGACCTCGGCGGGGCCTTGGGCGTTTTCATCGATCGCTTGCTCGATGTCGCTTTCGGCCATACGAGACTGCCCTCAAACGGGCTCCCAGGGTTGCCGGGCAACGGAAAACGGCAAGGCACCGATCCGGGCGAAGCCAAACAAAAAAGGCCACGCGGGGATGCGGCCCCGCACGGCCTGTAGTTGGCTTGGGTTCGTCGGCAGGGATCAGCCGCCGACGTCGCCCGGTTCGGTTGTGTCAGAATGTGAGCTTACCGGCCGAAGAGAAAACGTCCAGCCGGATTTGGCGGGATCGATGAGATAATCGAAAATAGGTACAGATATGTAACACAGGGGTCTCCGGGGAGGGACGGAACGGCGGTAGCGAGCCCCGAGGACGTCACTAGTCGGTAAACTGCGAGGCCAGCAGCGGATGTGTACCAGCCACCACGCAGTCGGCAGTTGTGAGATCCTGGGAATCCCGATTGCCTAGAACGAGGGGCCCGCTTGCGGTTCAGCCCCTTACGTGCCAAATAGGCTCCATTTCGCAAGTTCTGGGTTGGGCACACGAATCCCCCCAAGAAAGTCACCAGCTTCATTCCAATAGGGTCCTTGTGTCTTGGGGAACATAATAAGAAGATGGCTACTTACGACAACGTATTGTAGACGATTTGGACGAAGATGCGGAGGCCTTCACGTGAAGCTCATGCTAACGTCATTTGGGATTGAGCAGTCAATTGCCGGTGAGAGTGACGTGGACTCGATGTTCCGCGGAATGCCGCCGGTCTCTTTTCGGCAAGTTAGCAGTCCCTTCATGCCGGACTACGAACTCTTGCTGCTGTGCGACAAGGTCCTAATGGATGGTGAGTCCTTCGGCCAACTCGTAGGATCTCCGTTCAGCGCATACACTCATGTTGCAGACACGTTCCGGGCGTTGCGCAGCGAGGGTCGGATTGAGTTGGTGGATTTCGTGTCGATTGTGCGACGCAATGCGGGCCTTCTCGACCGAATGCTGGAACATGATATTAGAATACTCGACCAATGGATTGACCCTCTACGCGAGTCCTTGATGATGTGGCGCGGCTTTGCTGACGCGTCATGGGACGTCATTCGCCACATGGCAGAGGAGGATTACAGGAGAAGAGATAGCGAGCAGGGCGAAGGAGACCTCTTTCTGGGCATACATGCGTGGCACGCTTTTCACGAACCGAGCCATAGGCTGGTGCCAGAGTATCAAGTCAATCGCGATCTGCACAGGGCGGCAGGCGAGGTGGAGCGAGTTACCGATTTCGTGAACATGGCCCTTCACTCAGCACGGAAACGCAGACTGAAGGAGTATCGTGGTGCCTTGAGAGACGTCGTCCGGTCCTACTTGGCTCATGTCAACTCCAACCTAATACTCTCGAACGAACTCAACGTGGGCTTTCATGACTGGCTTGACTTCACGCCGTTCTATGCCGTGAAGTTTCTCTCCGTCGGCAGGACCGAAGACCGAGCGCATGAATCTCAAAAACACCTAGAGAAGCTGTTTAATATCTCTTTTCCAAACCTGGCAATCCGCGATGCTAAGTCGTTACTCCGAGCACTAAATGACAAGCGCATCCAGGACCTACGACAGTTAGTTGACGATGCTGTCAATGGTAGAGTGAAATTCGATGAAGGATTTGCACAGTCTGTCCTCAACGAGGTTCTTCACGCTGAAAAATCAGCCAGGAAAGCTCGCAGTGTACTGGGTTATGTGACCATGCCCGTCGGATTTATCCCGTGGATTGGCACAGCTGCACAGAAACTACTTGACGAGGCTGTTGGTACTCCTCTTGAGAGGAAGCTCAAGTCGCAGAATAGATGGTTCTATATGCTGAGCGACATCGCCGAATCACGGCCCAGTGAAGCATGGCCTCAGGATCAGACTGAGGAATAACGAGATATCAACCGGTTGCGACGCAGGCTTGTTGCCCGAGAAGGCTAGTTGCTGGATATGTCGAGGTGTGCAGGATTGCTGAACCAGAAGGAATCTACGGCACTCGTTCTATCGTCGAGAACTTTCTGCCGCAGTGGCGGCACTGTCGGCGGCGCATGATGCGGCTGTTGACCATGTGGCGGGTGTAGAGAACCGGGCAGTGGGCGCAGTTGCAGCGGGGGCGGCGGATGCCGGTTGGAACGGGCTTTTCATTTTCGGCCGGCTGGGGGTCGGGGCTGGCTTTGGTTTGGACGGGGGTCATTGGTTTCGTTTCCTCCGCTGGATCTCGGAAAGTCGGACGCGCCGGCGTTTTTTGGGGGTGGGCTCGGCACCGGGGACGGCGACGCCGAGCATGCTGGCGGCGACGGCTGCACCGACAAGGCAGTCGAAGCCGTGGTTGTCGGGCTTGGCCGGGCGGAGTCGCCCGTCGACCACCTTGTGGCCTCGGTCTTCGGTCGGCGTGCGGACTTCCACCACGATGTGTTCGGCCAGGAGTCGATGGGCCGTGGGGTCATTACCCCAGAGGGTCAGGGCCCCGGGGGCACCGATCGCCGTGGCCAGGCGGGCGGGGACGAACGACTTCCAGTAGTTCGTGTCGATGTTGACCGTGCGGAACTCCCGCCGGCTCTTGACCGCGGGGACCCGCCAGTCGTGGCCCGACTGGTCGCCCGGGCACTTTTTGTATTCCGAGAAGAGCTTGGCCGCGGCCGAAATGCCAACGCCCTTGCTGGGCATGACGATCGACGCGTGGGCCAGCCGAAATGCTCAGAGCGAAGGCCGTGTCGTGGCCGGGCGGGTTCCAATATCATCGCTTCCCGCCCCGTCCTACCGTTCCCGGTGTTCCGCTCGTCCTGACGCCTATCCGCAGGGTAAACAGGCGGTCGAGTGCAGGATCAAGTTATTGACTCCTGCCTAGTCAAAATTCGTGCTTCGCCGCCGATGGGCCGGTTCGCGGCCTGATCGACTCCTCCGGTCAGTGAAAACGTTCATGGGCAATGCAGACCTCAATAACCAGGAAGAGAACAGCGGCGGCGAGTTTGACGGGGCTTTGATGCAGGACGAGACCGCAGGCGATCGATTTGGTGTGCGGGTGGCCGGGGTGGTGGAGGGCGAAACGGCCGCGGGTGTCAACGGCGACCGGGACGGAGGACTTTGCTGTTGGTGGAGAAAGACGTCGCGACGATTTGGGCGGGGTCGAATACGTAGAGGTGGCCGTCGAAGCCGGTGACATAGAGACAGCCGCGCACGAGCAGCGGGTCGCCGAAATCGCGCCAGCGGCGCTCCCGGCGGTCGAACCATGTTTGGGCGGGCGAGGGACCGAATCTCCAGAACCGACGATCGGTGTCCGCGCTGATCCACGTCAGTTGGTGGTCGGAGAACAGGTAGCCGTCGGCCATGGGCAGAAGTTGAGCAGGCCGCACCCAAGCGGAGAGGGAATCGTCCAGAGCCACCTCATTGAGCAATACGCCCTGACGAGTGTAGGTCTGCAACGCCGCTCCCTCCTTGCCACAGGCAACGATGCCGATGCTCTGTGGCGTCTGTTGCAGCAGACTGACCTTGGCTGGTTTGCCGCCGACGGTGGGCCGGATGAGCCAGCGGATCGGCCGCATGTCTTCGTCCAACTCGAACACGCCGTCGCCATAGCCGAGCGGACCGGCGGGCGACACGTGAATCGTCCATTCTCCAACGACGTCCAGTCGGGGCGCGAGATCGGTCACTTCCGTGCCCGACAGGACGCGCACCGCGCCGCCGCGCATCGATCGGAACTGTCGTCCCCGATAGGAAACGGCTTCGCTGATCCGCTGTTCGCCGCCGAGGGTGTACCAGTGTGGGGGAATGCGAGCGTCGGATCGGGCCGGCGTCTTCGGAACCGGGCGGCGTGAATGCACCGAATCGCCCAGAGCGGCCTTCAACGTCGTGTTGCGTTTGAGCCACTCGATTTCGTGGTCGACACGAGCCACCCGTTCGAAGTCCAGCGATCGCGTATTTACCCGCCACAGATCCCCGGCAAGCGTCCCGACATACAAGAAGTCGCTATCTTCCTTAGGCAACCAGCACGGCTTGCCTTGGAGATCGTAGAGCCGCAGCAGACCGACGCGGCCACGAAGCGTGTCGTCGGTCACCCGTCCCGACAGAGACATCGCCCGGCAGCGACTGAACGTTTCTTCCGCCTGTTCGGCCGGGTCGTTCATGGCTTCGCGCGTGGCAGCCCGCTGCGACCAGGCGGCGGCGAGTTGCGGCGCCCGTTCGACCAACAGATCGACCACGCCCAGCGCCTCTTTGTGCCGACCGAGCGCCGACAGGCATCGGGCTTCGCGAATCCGGAGGGCGGCGTCCAGCGAAGACTCCGGTCGAAGCAAGTCGGCGATCGCGTAGGATCGGATCCATCCGAACGACGAAACGATCAACTGCCCCTCGTACTGAAACGGCGCCGCGAGCAGGTGGTGAGTCAGCCGTGGCGCGGCCACCGTCTGCCCGGTCTCGGGTTTCAGGAAGTACAGACGCGCGCTGTTGTCGACCGCTAAAAGATGTTCGTCGAGCATCGTCAGGGGATCCCAATCGTCCGGAGTTCTATTACCGCGGAGGTAGTGATGTCCCGCCTCATAGGCTCCCCATCCGAGCACCGTGGACCAACGGGGGGTTCCCGTCGCAAGGTCGATCGACGTGACGACGCCGCGTTGTGTGCACGTTCCGGTAATGAACGTCGGCTGGCCTCCACACCATTGCAGGCGAGCGGGATTGAGGAAGAGGCCTGGAAACGACCACCGCTTCTGACCGTCGGGCACCCCGACGCAATCCCAGCCCTCGCCCACGGGAACCAGCCGCTTACTCTCGTCGGGCGCCAGCCACCAGTAGTCGCCTATGCTCATTTCCCTGGTGAGCCTGCGTTCGGGATCGTAGAGCGACGCCCGGCCGTCCCGGAGCGTCGGGCGACTGCTGTTTTCTCTAAGGACGACGAGGCCCCGGCCAAGCACCAGCCCTTCCATCGTGCTTCTTGGCTCGGGCGGGTCCTGTCGATCGAGCACGTCGCCCGAATCGGGGTCAATCGCTACGAGCCGTTCCCGATACAGGTAGAGCACGTCGGTGCGAGGATCGACTGCCAGGTGAACCAGGCCGTTGACGGCTCGGGACCAGCGGATCCGGCCTATCTTCAACCCGACGCAAACGACCAACGACTCCCAATCGGAGTGTTCGAAGTTCGCGCTGACGGAAGGGAGCGCGCCTTGGTAGCCGGGAGCATCCGAGCCAGGCCTCGGCCGACTTAGAAGATAGTAGAGACACTCGCGGCCGTGTGCCAGTGCGAACACCTCGCCGCGAAAATCGAGCTCCCACGCCGTCAGACGTTTGGTCGAAGGCAGCGTGTTTTGCAGGCGACGGACCTCGCCCAACGCCTCGTCGGCCGCACCGGAAGCCAATAGCCGATCGATCCGTTCCAGAGTGGCCTTCCTGCCGTCCGGCATGTCAGCCGAAACCGACGAGGTCCAAATGGCCAAGCCGACCGACGTTGCGAGAATCGCTCTGTTTAGCATGGATCTGCCCTTGCACTGCAACTTGGCGTGTTGATCCGGTTTCTGATGCGTCTTGGACGACGACCAGGGCCAGTTAGTTCCGCCTTGCCGGCATGGACCGTCGAGATAGCTGGCCGGCGGCCCGACTGGGACGCGAGTATTCGGAGCGGGAGGTGCCGATTTGCCCCCTGGTAGCCAACAGAAAGGGCCCGGCACGATCTATCCCAAAATCGTGCGGGGCCCCGTGTAAGAGAGTGAGGCTGTCGGGGCTCGAACCCGAGACCTACGGATTAAAAGTCCGTTGCTCTACCGACTGAGCTACAACCTCATCATTTTTC
>JAFGFF010000421.1 GCA_016931075.1 Pirellulales bacterium
ACCAGGTTCGGCTTGTCCGCCGGGCCGCCGATCTGCGCGAGGACCAACTCGCGGACGATCTGCTCGACGACGCTCCGATCAATCGGTGGAGCAATGCTCATGCTTCCCTCACCCTGCCGTTGTCGTCACCGGGGGCGGCGATCCGGAGATCCACGCCGGCCGCCAGAATCTTGTCTCGCCACTCGGGCGTAATGCCTTGGTCGACCACCAGGTGTTGCACGTCGCCCAGCCCGCACAGGTGCGTCAGGCTCTGGTGCCCGAACTTCGAGCTGTCGGCCACGACGATCACCTCGTCGGCCGCCCGCATCATCGCCCGCTCGGTCTCGACCAAAAGCAGATTGTTGTTAAAAAAACCCTCGTCGCCGACCGCGGCGACGCTGAACATCGTCTTTCGCACCCGCAGCGAGGCGATCATCCGGTCGGCCAGCGGCCCCTGGGCCACGCCGCTGCGCGGGCAGATGTTTCCGCCGACCAGCACCAGGTCGCTGTTCGTGTCCGCCGCAAACAGGTTGGCCACCGGCAGCGACGTGGTCACCACGTGCAGCGGCCGGCCGACCAGCATCCGGGCGACTTCGTAGGTCGTGCTCCCGCCGTCCAACAGGATCGTGTCGCCGTCGTCGACCAGCTCGACCGCCGCCCGGGCGATCGCCCGCTTGTTCTCCCACTGTCCCGGCTGCTGCTGGTCGAAGTGCGGCAGCTTGGGCGACGTGCCCGCGTACAGCACTCCGCCGTGGATCCGCTTGGCCGAGCCTTGCTGCTCCAGGTGTTCCAGGTCTCGGCGGATGGTCGACTCGGAGACCTGCAACTCGTCGACCAGCTCGGGCAGCGAGGCGAATCGCCGCACCCGAACCAGTTCCAGTAGTCGTTTTCTCCGTTGTTCGGCCAGCATCAACGGGGTTCCCGGGCGACCATGTCTTCGTCATCACCTACCATTATGCCAACGACCGTGATGGAAATCAATCATTAGACGCCACGATTCTGACAGATGCCATTCAAAGTCTACCATATCGCTGTCATTCCGGCACGCACGCTCCGGAGGAAGACGCACCGTCGCCCGTCAATCGTAGCTCACTAGGGGCCAGTCTGCAGAAGGCGAAAGTGCAGCACTGCCCCTGTAGAGTGGAATCGGCAAACCCGTATCCTGCTGAACGTCGGCCACCGGCTTCCGGCCACATCTCGTGCTGACGTTTCGCCCACGGACTCTAGGTCTTGGACATGTCGCTCTTCGGTTGCTGCCAGAGCAGCCGGTGCTCGTCGTGCAGACAACGGGTCAGGCGATCGATTGCCCGTTCTCCTGCTGCTTTCTGGCGACGGACATGCTCAAGCACCTCGGTCAGCTCGGTGTCGTCGTTGACATATACACGCCCACTCACCACGATGCCCTTCCGAGGCATGGTAGTCCAGAGATCTGCGAGATTGCAGGCTTCCGTGACGCTGCGTCTCTTCTTTTCCAAGATGTCGTACAACTCGTCGCGGAATCGCGTCACTTCTTCAGGCGTCAGCCTCTTCGTTTGCCGCGGTATCGTGTCATATTCGTCATGGTGCTTAGCACACAATGCGACGAGATTCCTTTCGGAAGCATTCGACGGGTTACGGTCGATGTGGGCAATCTGTACGCGTTTCACTTCAAGGTCGTGCTCAAGCCCCCAACAGAACGCGCAACGGCGGCGCGACCGCTGTAGGACTATCGACTCGGTTGATTTTGGCGTCGATTTTCGGGCCATGAGAGCACAGTGTTCAGAAATGACGTGTCTGACGTGCCGGACTTCGCGTCAGAAGAACGAGCACCGCTGGTTTTGAACGATTGGGAAATGGTGCGGGGCGGTGAAAACTCGCCGCCATCGAGCGTTTCGTCTTTCTCCTGTTCTGGGCCGAAGGCCCTCCGTTCACCCAGCCCAGGGCAACGCCCTGGGGATGGGTCCGCACGAACGACGTCAGCCGGGCCAACGGCCCAACTGTTCGGTGACGGAATGATTGGCCCGTTGGGCCGGACGGACCAGAAGATAGCTGTCTTCGGTCCCCAGGGCGTTGCCCTAGGCTGGGTGAACTCGGCCCCTTCGGGGCGACGTACCTACTGAGCAAACGAACAACCACCAAGCCCATTATACCCGGTTATACCTGGTCGCTCGGCTGGCCCGCCAGTATTCAGACACCCCAAAATGCCCGCTACGGTCCCTTCAATCGCCAGTGCGTGCCCATCAGGCTCGGGTTCTCGCCGGCGTGCTCGGCCTGGTAGTACACCGTCGAGATGGAGCCGTCCTTGAGCTGGACCGAAGCCGGGTAGCCGATGTCGCCGCTCGTGCCCCGGGCGAGCGTGATCTCGTCGGCGACGTCCCAGGTCTTGCCCCCGTCGCGGCTGACGCACGCACACTCGCTGAAGACCGGCGGCTGACGCTTTGCGTAGACGGCCAGGAGCCAGTCGTTGGCCAACCGGATCGCGTGCGGCGGATGGCCCTGCATGGGAGTCTGGTGCGGGACGGTCCACGTCCGGCCGCCGTCGGTGCTTTCCGACTGCCACAAGTGGTCCGGCGGGTTGCAGTCGCGGAACAACGCCACCAGCCGGCCGTCGGCCGTCTCGACCGCGTGCGCCTCGTCGAAGCTGAGCATCCTGGCGTCCTTGGGCACGGGGAAATCCCCGAGGAGCTTCCACGTCAGGCCATCGTCGGTCGACGCTTCGACGGAGACGTGGAAGGGTGAGCCCTCC
>JAFGFF010000422.1 GCA_016931075.1 Pirellulales bacterium
ACGCGGATGGCCAGCGAGAACTACGGCTACATGGCCCCGATCAAGGCGGCGTTGGACTCGTCGCTGGCCTTCCTGACCAAGTCGTTCAGCCAGTTCTCCCGCGTCCGCTTCAACGCCGTCGCCCCCGGCTTACTAAAAACATCCGCCTCGGCCGGCATCCCCGGCTACGTCGATTCGTATCTCTACGCCGAGCAGGTCATCCCCCGCAAGCAGGCTGTCCAAACCACCGAAGCCGCCAACGTCGTCGCCTTCTTGCTGAGCCCTCGCTCCAGCGGCATCACCGCCCAACGCCTCGTCGTCGACGCGGGCATGTCGATCAATTATTTTGATTCGGAGATCATCCGGAGGACGATGCGATAAGACGGGAACGCAGCGCGTGCATCGTGCGGAATCGACCCCACGGCGACGATATCTGGCAGGCCGAGCCAGCCAAACACTTCGGCCTAAACCACACAATGCGTTCCGAAGGCCGCCAAGGAAATATGGAATACCTTTATCTCGTAGAGACTAGTTGCGTTTCTGTTTTGGTCTCACTTGGCAATCTTTGCTAAGTTCTCACAACTTAGATTGTGTCCCCCCGTCCCCGGAATTCCCTCCGGAATCCTCGTCCTGGTGACCATGTCGCCGGAGCCAGGAAAGGCAAGCCCTGATCCTTAGCACTTGCTCCAGTTCGTCTGTGAGACTATGAAGACACAGTTAGTCCGACCCTCAAAGGCGGCTCCGTTGTTGTACGCTCGTTTAGAGGCCGGGCTTGCCCGGCGTGTTTCTAACTTCGCACCTGGCAACAAGATGTAAATCGGGCCGGTGTTCGGCGGTGCTCCTCTCGAACCCTCGGCCCTGGTCGGCCCGTACCGCTCACGTCTATCAGCCCGGTTGCACCACCTCCGATTGAGGGTACAATAGAGACCTCTTATGTACCCGCCTCACGGGGCGTTTATACCTCCACTAGCCGGCTCAGCCGGTTTGCCCTCATCACCGAAAGACATGTGCCAACATGAAACGCAACACTTGGTTCTGGCTTGTTATTGTTACCCTGTTCGGGCTTCTGGTACCGGTGGCGACTACGCAAGCGGATATCACGGCGGTCGGGGATGTCGCGCCTAACGTGACGACGTGGAACAGTTCGACAACGAGCTATGTCGGCAACACGGCCAACGGCAGTCTGACGGTGGACGGCGGCGATGGTCTCGCCTCCGACGTTAGCCATATTGGCAAGGAATCGACAGCGGCTGGGCATGTGAGTATTGTTGGACCCAACTCAAGCTGGCAAGCGAATCAGGTGTTCATCGGTCATTCTGGCACTGGATCGCTGAATATCATGGCAGGGGGTAGCGCAACTGTAAGTCTGCGCAGCTATATCGGCGGGAGCTACCTGCAAACCGGCGGTGTGGGCGAAGTGACCGTTCGCGGGTTGGGGTCGCTTTGGGAATGTGATTATGCCGAAATTGGCAGCATGGGCAACGGAACTTTGTTAATCGCAGACGGTGGAAAGGTAACCAACTATTCGGCGAGCATCGGCAGCCGCCCATCTTCGATAGGGCAGGCAACCGTGAGAGGGCTTGGATCCGATTGGCAAGCCCGCGAACTTACGGTCGGATTCACTGGAGACGGCACGCTTGAGATCCTCAACGGCGGATCGGTTTCCACTACTTGGGATTTTCACATCGGCTACGAACCTAGCTCCAATGGCAATGTAACCGTCCGTGGTGCCAATTCCACGTTGACTGTAGGCCAACGACTCTACCTTGGGGGCAGTGTGCCCGGATTTTCTCTTGTTGCCGACGGTACGGAACACAACGTAATGAGAATCATCGAGGGAGGCACTGTAAACAGCAAGTCGGGTTCAATCGGTGATGGTCCTCGGTTCACCGGCGAGGTGATTGTCAGCGGTCCTGGCTCAGCGTGGAACAATAGTGAAGAGCTCTCGGTCGGCTTTCAGGGAGACGGAGAACTCACGATTACCCAAAGTGGAACCGTCACCAGCTCGCGGGGCTTCATCGGATACAAACCCGACATAGAGTCGTCATTTACTCCATCTTCGGGCATGGTTTTTGTGCGAGGTGCGGGTTCAAAGTGGAGCAATAGCAGCGCTGTGTACGTTGGCTATATGTGCAACGGAAAGCTCGCTGTCACGGACGGCGGAGCCGTAGAAAGCGGTGACGGCTTCGTTGGATACGAAGGTGAATATCCATCATTCCGCGCTGACGGGCATGTGATGGTCAGCGGCATTGGGTCACGATGGGACAGCAGCGGTAATCTGGTTGTCGGTCATGTCGACTCCGGCATCCTCAACCTTGCTGCCGGGGGTGCGGTAACGACTCAATCCGTGGCGATCAACAACAAGTCCCGCCTGGCGGTTGAAGTGACCCACGGTAGTCAACTGAACATCGAAGACGGCGCCGGCACCCTGACCAACAACGGCACGATCCGCATCCTAGCCGGGGCGGGCGCGACCGCGGGCGAGGTGTGCCTGCCGATTCAGGCCGGTACCTGGACCGGGGCGGGGAGCTACGAGGCGCTGGGGGGGACGTGGAACGGGGCCAGCCGCGAGTTCACGGTGTCGGACGTGGCGTTGGGCGACTCGGGTGACACGGTGTCGGTCGATCTGGCCAGCACGCAACGCGTCCGGTTTGGGCAGACCGGCGGCACGCAGCAGGCCGGTATCAGCTTCCGACCAGGCGGAGCGGTGGACGTCACGGCCGCGGTCGTCGACGGTGCCATGGCGGCTGAGCTGGAAACTCTCCTCGAAGAGGGAGACGAACTCCAAAGTGCTTGGCAGTTCGCCGTCTCGGGCAGCTACGCGTCAGGCAACCCGGCCTATGTCTCGTTGGGAATCGGCCCTGGCTTCACCCATGACATGACCGTCTGGCGCCACGACGGCGCCGGCTGGGCCGAGTTCGATGCGAAGGACCTCGCCTACGATGGCATCTTCGCCAGCTTCACCGTCGACGGGTTTAGCGCTTTCGCCGTCTCCGGGGCCCCGGTGCCCGAGCCGAGCACGGTGGTTCTGCTTCTCGGGCTGGCGTTGTTCGGTTTAGCGTGCCGGAAGCGCTGTTGGGCGTGAGGTGGATGGCCAACCGCTCCTCAGGGCATTGCCCTGGGCTGGTATGTTCCAGCCTTTCAGGCTGGTTTTGTCGCAACCTCTGTTCACACTACAGAACGTGCCCACCACCTGATATTGATCGTTAAACGGACTATTCCTGATTCCGTCTATCAAGGCGACAGCATTCCCCAATACGGTCCCCTCTTGTGAGGATTGGAGATGGTGCCATGTTCGAGGTTCTTCAAGGCCCTATCCATTTCGTGACGGATTCCTGCCCGGAGAATCAAATATTTGGCATCGTTTCGTGCGTTGTCCTGCTATCGTGTCTTGTGGCGTACGCATTCAAGCGGAACGGGTGGACGGCAGCGCTAGTTGTCATTGCCGCGATCTGCTGGATAGTCCTTGGAACGATCGGTGCGGGAATTGGCTGCTGAAGGCATGACAGGGCGAGCCAAACGGGAAGATCAGCAACTCGCGTGTAGCACTCAACCATTGACAAGAAAGGGGATAACATGACGATTCAACTTCGATCGAAAACGGCAGAACACCAGGGACCGTTTCATTGGCATCTTTGGGCGGCTGCCGGAAGGGTGAACGTGAGGACTCTTACGGTGATGGGCCTGGTTCTCGTTTGCCTGCTGTCGCAAGGAACCAGCGTCTCTGCGGACGAAGGTTCGTTCGTCTTCTCAAAAAGCCCCATCGATCCGGCCAAGCCGAAGGAGCTGGCGACGGAGTTTGCGGCAGGGGATCCTATCTATGGGCTGATTCGGTTACCGGGCACGTGGCGGGAGTTGGGCAGCGCCCAAGGCAAGAACAAGCTGGTGATGGCCGTCTACACGATCATCGATTCCAAGCGGCTGGGGGCCTACATGGAATTGCGATCGCCGAAACATCTGGACGCGAAGCACCTGGTGTTCGACGTCGCGCCGGCAATGGACCAGATGACGGCCTATCGCGACGAGGGCGTCTGGTACGGCGACGCCCCGGGCGGAATCAAGAAAGGGGCGTGCCAGATCACCGAATACCTGGCCAAGCAGACGCCGGGCAAGCATACGGTCCAGTTCTATGTCCTGCTCAAAGGACGGAAGCTGGCCCTGGGGCAGTTCACGATCGCCGGGCAAGACTACGGCATGTACCAGAAGCTCCACGACGACATCAAAAAGGAACTCAGTGCCGGGCGCAGCTTCCCGCCGGCCAAGATGACGAACAAGAGCATGGAAGCGAAGATGACCGGCCTGCTCAAAAACGCCGGCTGGCCGAATGTCTTGAAACTGCACATCGTCGACAAGGACTGGTGGCTCGACCGCGTGGCGGGCGGCAACTCGATGATCAATTCGCGTCACATAGCGGCCGCCGCGGCCTATCGAGACGCCGACGGCAAGTACTACTTCAAAACCTGCACGTTTCACGAATACCGCCTGCTGACCGGCGGTTTTGGGCCGTTGGAACTGACGCATCAGAGTCCGCCCGTGGCCATCTCGGCAAAAGCCCTCGGCCTGGCGGAGCAAACGGACGCCGGCCCCGACCTGAGCGCCGTCAAGAAGTCTGACCAGCCTGACTTCTCCAAGCCCGACGCGGTCCTGGCCGACATTGAGCGGATGCGCAAGGAGGCCATGAAAAAGCGGTCCTTCCTCCTCGTCGGCAAATGCAGCGGCGCCGCCGCCAAGATCAAAACGGCCGTCGAAAAGAATCCCCAAGGCTACCAGCCCGAGGTCAAACGGATCTGGCTAGGAGTTTATGAGGAGTTTAAGAAGTTGCCGTGAGGGGCACTGCCGGCGGAAATCAGAGCGGGGACACCGTGGCTTCCTTCTTCTCTCGGGTTTCCACGGTGTGGTAGGAAGGACGACCGGCGGACATCGTGCCTGAGACGTTGAATTGGTAGATCTTGCCTGGAATGTGCTCCCGGTCTTCTCCAAAGGCCCTTACGGGACTATGGATGGCAAGAACGACAGCCCCTTTCTTGGCAAACGTTCCCCCAGGCTTCTCAATCGAAAGGACGTCGATCCCTACCAACCATCGTGAATCTACCCCGATGGGCACGACCTTGGCCTTGCGTTTTCCGACGGCTTCGATCCACGTGACCTTCGCGATGAACTGCGCCACAAACGGTCTCTTTCCGGGCGGCGGCGTGGTCTTGAAACGCTGGACTTCGTTCACGTGGGCGGACATGTCGCCGAAGTTGAGGTCGCGATCCACGTCGATAGCGTAGTAGAGCGTACCGCCGATCCTCTGTTCCTTGGTCACTCGCCCTTCACGCTTCAGCGTCTCGTAGGTTCGATAGTCCGATCGCATGACTTGAGTGACGGCCGTCAACGTCACGCCGCCCACTTGGTGTGTGCGTTTCTTCGCTTCGGACAAGCCCAGGAACACTCTCGGTTCATGCTTCTGCGCCCATCGCAGGGTGAAGTGATACCGTTGACTCAGACGCCATAGGGCGGCTCTTCGCGTGAGGCCACTGACGTTTAGGGTGATGGGGCGGTCGAGCGCTTTCGGGTCGTCGACAGCGAAGGCCGCGGGCCCGAATTCGTCTGCCAACACGTCCCGCAGCGGAATCGCCCCCCATGAGCCAACGTCGACTTCGTCGTCCAGCCACGCACTCCATGCCTTGGAGTCCACCTTGAGGAAGTCGGAGGGCATCTGAGCGTCCGTAGCTCCGGCCAGCACGAGGACAAGAAAGGGAGCGGTGAGAAATGACATGTCGGGAGTTCCCTTCAAAAAAAGTGCGTGATTTCGTGGCCCGGGCCTTGTGGAGATAGACGCGAGAGGGGGGCAATTCGTTCCCGCCGAGGAATGGACGATTGAAACGAGGGTACCACCAGTCTTTTCGAGGGCAACCATTTCGGGAACTAGTCGCGAGCCAGATTCGACGCATTTTCCTCTGCCGTGCACCCTCACCCCCGTCCCCTCTCCCGGAGGGAGAGGGGAGATATTTGATCTCGACCGTTCACTCGCTCGCGCAGAACAGGGGACTTACGTCCCCCGCTCGGTCCTGATCCCAAGTCCCGAACTCCGAGTCCTGAGCCCCGAGCTCCGAATCCCGACTCCCGAGCCCCGCCGTCCCTGCATTTCTTTCCCGATCGTCCCAAACCGGAAAAGCCGTTTGACAGGCGGTCTGGGCGACCTAAGTTTGATTACCACCAATCCCGGAACACGGAACCGAGGAAGCGTGCCGGTGGGACAGACGCTTGCACCAGGGCAACAGGCGGCGATGACAACGGGCATTTTGGAGAAACCGAAGCGGCAGCCGGCCCAGTTGGGGCCCCGGCAGACGATCCTCGTGGTCGACGACGACGAGGTCCTGGCCGACGTGCTGTCGCGGCGTCTGACACAGCAGGGTTTCGAGGTCCGCACGGCCGACTCAGGCCGAGACGGCCTGGCACTGGCCCGGACGGAGCAGCCCGATCTGATCGTACTGGATCTCCGGCTGCCCGACATGGACGGATTCGCCATCTGCGAGCAACTGGCCGATTCGGCCGAGACGTGCAACATCCCGGTGATCATTCTCAGCGGGATGGAGCGGCCCGACATCATTCGCCGCTCGCGTTCGGCCGGGTGTTGCTACTTCGTCCGGAAGCCCTACGACCCGAACGCCCTGTTGGTGCTCATCCGCCAGGCGATCCGCGAGTCGACCGAATGGGACTGGGGCGCTGGCCCCACGACCAGCAAGAGCGACCGTAACGCCTAGAGCCTCTCTTTCACCGCCGGACGCGACAGAGCACGTCCCTCCCGTTGGCGGTTGAAACCAGCGACTCCCGCCCCCCGTCCCTCGCCCCCAACCTCCAATCCCCAATCCCTTGTCCCCACCCCCCTTGCGTTCCCGCCTCTAGACGTGCTATATTGAGCGATTAACCTCAATGTGGTGGGGCAGGTCCTGCCCGGCCACGGACTCGTCCGCTCGTATTGACTCGAACCCAGGGAGTGCTGCGTGGGCACGAAGAAGACAGGCAAAGGTCGCCGCAAGCTCGGTCGCAAGAAACGTCGCATGCGATCGAAAATCCGGCATCGCAAGGGCTAGTCGCTGGCCCTATCGGCCGGTTTTCGACCTCCGGTCCGATGCTCTTTCCTCCCGAAATCCGGGCTGGGACCGCGCGCCGATAGATCAGGCAGAGGCCGGTTGTGCGAGGTAGATTTCCTATATGCGGATGTTGCCCCGACCAGGCCGCCTGAGCCGCCTGCGACTCCACCCGGACGTGCGAGATGACTGACCCCGCCGCCACGATCGACCTGTTGGCCAGCCGCGCCGGACAGCTCTACAGCCTGCCGGCCGTGGCCATGGAAGTCCTCGAACTGACCAGCAATCCCAAGGTTGACACCCGGGCACTCAAACAGTGCATCGAAAACGACCCGGCCCTGACCAGCAGGCTACTGCGGGTGGTCAACAGCTCGTTGTTCGGCCTGTCGCGCGAGGTCTCGGACCTGAACCAGGCGCTGGCCCTGCTGGGCATCAAGCCGCTGAAGCTGCTCGTGCTGGGATTCAGCCTGCCGGCCAAGCTGTTCGAGGGCGTGTCGGGCGAGATCCTCGGCCACTACTGGCGTCACACACTGACCAAGGCGGTCGCCGCCCGCGAGATCAGCGAGGCGATCTGGAA
>JAFGFF010000423.1 GCA_016931075.1 Pirellulales bacterium
CATGCCGCCCGTGTTCGGGCCCGTGTCCCCTTCGCCGGCCGGTTTGTGGTCCTGGGCCGGTTGGAGCGTGACGATCGTCTTGCCGTCGGTGACGGCCAGGACGCTGGCCTCTTGGCCGTCCAGCCGTTCCTCGAGCACCAGGCGATCGCCCGCGGCCCCAAACGCCCTGTCCCGGGCGATTCGCTCGACGGCCTCGACGGCCTCTTCGCGATTGGCACAGACCATGACCCCCTTGCCGGCCGCCAGACCGTCGGCCTTGACCACGATCGGGGCGTCCTCGCGGTTCTGAAGAAAGCTCAGTGCCCCGCGGGCGTCGGCGAACGTCTGGTAGTCGGCCGTCGGGATGTCGGCCTTGCGCAACAGGTCCTTGCAGAAGACCTTGCTCGCTTCAAGTTCGGCCGCCCGGCGACTGGGGCCGAAAACGCGAAGATTCTCGGCGCAAAACGCCTCGACGATGCCGGCGGCCAGCGGGGCCTCGGGCCCGACGACCGTCAGCCCGACGTCGTTCTGCTTGGCGAAGGCGATCAGCCCGGCGAAATCGTTCTCGGCCAGGTCGACATTCTCGGCATCCACGGCCGTCCCGGCATTGCCCGGGGCCACGAAGACCCGATCGGCCCGACTGCTTTGAGCCAGTTTCCACGCCAGGGCGTGCTCACGCCCGCCGCTCCCGATGATGAGTAGATTCATGTCGCCATCCTGCTTGCGGAAAGATCAAAAATCCCATTGTAGTGTGCTAGCCAGGAAGGGGGACCGGGGGTGGAAGTGGGGGGTGTTGGGGGCGAGGGGCGGGGGACGAGGAACGGGGGTGCGTTCGGCAAATGGGGTCCGTTTGCGGCTTAAAGTCTTATCATAAAACGAGTTAATGTTGCACAGTTTACGTGGGATCCTACAACAGACTGTTTGAGAATCTGGGCTGAGATTAGCGATCGTATGAATTTTAACGGAAGTTTGGGTTAGGCTAATTCCGATGTTTGCTGCGAGAGGACCTCGCCGAGGGTCCGTTTCGACGTTTGCACACACCGCGACAGGCATACCCATGAAGGTCACCCACAAATCGCTCTGGGGCTTCCTGACGACCGCATTGCTCGTACTGGCGTTGGCCCCGGCGGCCAGAGCCAGCTCGTCGTCTTGGGACCAGCGGATCCTTCGCGACGCTAACGCCGGCCCAACGGCACGGGTTGCTCGTCGGGTGACCAGCCCGTTGTTGACCGAGACGGACGACACCTACGCCTCGATGCGGCTGGATCCGAAGCCACTGAACGAGTCGAGTGAGATCATCGATCCCCCGACGCCCCTGTACGAAGAGGATGAATTAGGCTGCGGCTCCGTGGCAACGTGCAACGAGCCCGGCTGCGGCGAGTATCTTGGATGCGACCGGCATCTACGCGGTCGCTTGTTGCGGCGATTCACATTCTTCGCCGGCGTCGAAGGATTCAAAGGCCCGATCGACCAGGGCGTCAACGGCAACTTCGGTTTCCACGAAGGTTTTGATTTCGGCGGACCGCTTGGCGGACCGTGGGGACTAGGGTATCAAGCGGGCCTCCGGGCTGTGCAAAGCGACCTGTCGGGCAACCAGGTTGTCCGGGCGAGCCGAGAGGGCCGGGACCAACTCTTCTTCACGGGGAGCATCTTCCATCGCGCGCGTTGCGGCGGGTGGCAATGGGCGGCTGCCTACGACTTGCTGCACGACCGGTTCTATGACACCATCGACCTGGGCCAGGTCCGCGCCGAGATCAGTTGGGCCCAGCCCGGCTATCGCGAGATCGGCTTCTGGGGCTCCTTCGGCACCAAAGACGACGCCGTAACCGGCACGACCTACAAGGTGACCGACCTCTATACGTTCTTCTACCGCAAGCATTTCTCAAGTGGCAGCGAGGGACGTCTTTGGACCGGCTTCACCGGCAACCACGATACCCTGGTCGGCGCCGACTTCCGCGTGCCCTTGAGCGATTCCTGGGCCTTGGAGAACCGGTTCAACTACCTCATCCCCAAGGAAGGTCACGGCGTCAACGGCCAGCCCCAGGAAAGCTGGGCCGTCAGCCTCCAACTCGTCTGGTATCCCGGCCGTTCGGCCCACTGCCTCAGCCAAGACCCCTTCCGACCCATCCTCGGCGTCGCCGACAACGCCTACTTCATGGTCGACCGCGTGCACTGACGCAAAAGTGCAAAAAAAGTGACTGCCACCAAATCTGGGTAATCCAGGGAGGAAACCGACTGGCTTCTTTCCTATACCTCCTAAATTTGGTGGCCGTCACCTTTTTGTCTCCGGGTAAAGCAAGCAGGCCGCGCGGTGGAGGCGGAAGGCGTCTTGTTCTTTTTGGTAGTCGGCTTCGATTTGGTTGACGGGGCGGCCTGCGAGGATTGCATCATAGGCCTGTCGGCTGCCGAGAAGGCGGTTGTAGTTCTTGGGGTCCCACTGATCGGGATAGAGGAGCCGTAACTGCCGGGCAATCTCCAGGCCGGTTCGGACGGAACGAAAGGCCACCCGGTCGGTGACCGTCAGTTCAATGCCGCCGCAGACCTTGCCCGCGTGCGTACTCGCGTCCGGCTGAAACACGACCGGCCGGAACCGAACGCCCGGCAGATGGGCCCCGGCCAGTGCATCGGCCAGGCGTCGGCCGTCGAGCCAGGGAGCCCCGAGCACCTCGAACGGCGTCGGTGTGCCTCGTCCGACCGAGACGTTCGTCGTTTCGAGCAGTCCCACGCCCGGGTAAAGGAAGGCTTCGGTCGTGCTCCGCATGTTGGGCGAAGGATTCACCCAGGGCAGCCCGGTCGCGTCGAAATCGTCGCTGCGTCGCCAGCCTTCGAGCCGGACGACGTCGAGGTCGAGCTTGAGGTGGAGTTCCTTTTTAAACAGTAGGGCCAGTTCGCCTACGGTCATTCCGTGGCGGATCGGCAGCCGGTGGAAGGCCACAAACGACTCGGTGCCGTCATCGAGCACGGGTCCCTCGACGACCAGGCCGTTGACCGGATTGGGCCGATCGAGCACGACGAACCGAAGCCCGCGCTCCGAAGCCGCTTGCATGGCCAGGCCCATCGTCGAGATGTAGGTGTAGAACCGGCAGCCGACGTCCTGGATGTCGAACACTAGCGTGTCGATGCCTTGCAGGCTCTCGGGTGTCGGTTTTCGGGTTTTGCCATACAGACTATAGACGGGCAGACCTCGGATCGGATCGCGGGTGTCGCCGATCTCGGGCACGTCGAGCTTGCTCTCCAGGCCGTGCTCGGGACTGAACAGGGCGACCAGTTTGACCTGTTTCGCCTCGCGTAGAATACGGGCGGTCGAAATCCCGTCGCTCGCACGGCCCGTGTCGTTGGTGATCAGACCGACGCGCCGGCCGGCCAACCGGCTAAAACCGTCGCGGCGGAGCACGTCGATGCCGGTCCGGACCTTGGCTGGACCACGCGCGGGCGTCGGCGGCCGGACCGCGTTGGCGGCGATCGTGCCGATGCGACCGGCCAGCGGATTGACAAAGCCATGTCCATCGGGGTGTACGCGGTTGGAGAGGAAGATGACAAACAGGTCCAGGCCGGGGTCGATCCAGAGGGACGTGCCGGTGAACCCTCCGTGGCCGAACGCGCGGGGCGAGAAGGTCTTTCCCCGGTTGGACGAATAGGCCGTGCGATAGTCCCAGCCCAGGGCGCGGAAGCCGTTCGACACGCGATGGGGCGTGGTCATCTGGTCGATTGTCTCGGGTCGCAGGACGCGGACATCGTTGTATTGGCCGTGGCCCAGCAGCATTTGGGCGTATTGAGCCAGATCCTGGGCGGTCGAGAAGAGCCCGGCGTGGCCGGCTACGCCGTCGAGCTTGTACGCCCTCGGGTCGTGGACCTCACCCTGCATCCATCGGCCCTCGCGTTGCTCGGTCACGGCCGCCCGGCGTCGCAGCGTCGGGCCGGGGCGATAGCCCGTCTCGTGCATGCCCAACGGGCCGAATATCTCCTGTCGAGCGAACACGTCGAGCGGCATGCCCGACACGCGCTCGACCAGCTTGCCCAAGACAATGAATCCGACGTCGGAATAGACGTACTTCGTGCCCGGCTTGGCGATCGGCTTGAGCGCCCAGATCCGCTGCCAGGCCTTTTCCGGCCCGTCGCGGTAGTCGGCCACGGAATTATCGGGGATCAGGCCGCCTTGATGCGTGAGCAGGTGGCGGACCGTGATTCCCTCCTTCCCGTTTTGGCCAAACTCGGGCAGGTACTTTGCCACCGGTTGGTCCAACTCGATCTTTCCCCGTTCGACCAGGACCATCACGCTCGTGGCTGTCGCAACCGGCTTGGTGACCGACGCGAGGTCAAAGACGGTGTTGACGGCCATTGGCGTCGTCTTGGGCTTAAGCTGTCGATGCCCATAGGCCTTGAGCCATACGAGCTTCCCTCCGTGCCCAACGGCCACCACGCAACCCGGCATCTTCTTCGTCCGAATCCCGTCGGCCACCGCCGCGTCGATCTCGGCCAGCTTGCCCGAGTCCATCCCGACCTGTTCCGGTCGCGCCCGAACCAACCGGCCCGACGCCCCGGACGCCGTCTCAACGGCCAGCGAACTCACCGCCACGCCAGAAAGGAATAACACCAAACCAAGAAACAACCGGGAGCAGTTCTTCATGGGAACAACCAGAAAGGATGGAAGGCCAAGCGTACAGATTCCGCCCTCATTCTACCGGTGTGCCGACGGCGACGACAACCTCGTCCCTCGCAGTGCCCGCATTGGGGCAGCGACCAATAGACAGAGAAATCACCCCGTTTCCACACCCGGCCTTGCAATGGGCCGGAAGTAATCATCCCAAGCCTGGTCCAACCGAGCAATGGCCTCGCCCAGGGGCACGGCGTGCCAGCGGGCGGTGGCGTCTTGGGTGGCGCAGCCCAGTCGGGCCAACTTGGCCAGGGCGTCGCGGACGTCGAAATCGATCGCGCGGTCGAGGAGTTCCTGCAGATAGTCCTCGGCTTCGCGGTCCAACTGTTCCTGGGTCCAGCCTTCGCCCCCGGCCCGGCGGCGCAGCAGGGCGTAGGCCAACACGGCTTCGAGCCCTTCCTGTTCTTCGGCCTCGTCCAGCACACGGTAGAACACGCCCGCGTTGTTGTCGAGGTTTTGATAGTAGAGGCTCCGCGTCAGGCTCAACTGATAGCGTTCCTTGGTTCGCAGGTATCCGAGAAACGACTTCACGCCATAGCCCAGGGTCCCGCCGACGAGTCCTAGAAAGGCCAGCGCTCCGTAGAGTCCCGCGACGGCGACGAGCAGAGCTCCCTGGACGATCTTGTAGGCCCCGATGGCGACGCCCGAGAGGGTCGGCAGGATGATCTTCCCGCGGTCCATGAGCGACAATCGGAACCGCGTGGCCGGCAGCAGCATGTCGATGTCTTGCTGCGGGATGTTTTTGAAGAGTTTTACATAGACCGGCTTGACGTCCATGTCGCCCGGCACGTCCCGGTGTGGCCGGAGCCGGAACATCACGACCAACCGCTGATAGAGCGGCACCTCGATTTCCTCATCCGCTCGCCACCCACGCCACCGCCGCCGCTTCCGTCGCTCGACCACATGCCC
>JAFGFF010000424.1 GCA_016931075.1 Pirellulales bacterium
GAAAGAGACTATCATGAGCACCAACTCCTTTTCGCGCAATAGCTTATATCAAGTAGTGAAAAAAGCTGTCACGCTTCGGGTTACGATCTGAGACGACTGATTTCCGTGAGGCAACGAACTGGCCAATCAATTCCGTAGGTCAGGCTGTGCCTGACCTACGGAATTGATGTGTCGGCCTTTTCATGGGGCTGGGGCGTCGTTCAGCTCATCCCAGAAGGGACCTCGACGGCCCAACGGCAAGAGACTGGCCACCATGCCGACGCTGACCTGAACGATCAGGCCCACGGGCATGGCCCAGAAGATGCCAATAAACCGCGTGCCGGTCAGTTCCTCGGAGTAGTTGATGAAGACGACCGTCGCCACGCCGGCGGCCGCGCCGATCAGGGTACCCGGCCCCGTGGCCCAGCGGATAAAAATGGCCATGAAGAACAGGCCGAACAACGGCACGGTCAACAGATTGACCACTTTGAACGCCAGTTCGAGCAGGTTGCCCTCGACCAGGCCCACACTGGCGCTGAGTCCCACGACGACCACACCGACCAACACGGAGATGTACTTGGCCAATTTAATGTGATCGAGTTCGCTTTCCCGATTGCGACGGAAGCGATCGACAAAGTCAACCGTCAGCACGGAACACGAAGAATTGACGCCCGACGAAAGGCTCGACATGGCGGCGGCCAACAATCCGGCGATGACCAGTCCGCTGACGCCCACCGGCATCCGGCGGACGATGAATTGGGCGAAGAGCTGATCCGAGTCGCCGAGGATCGTCTTTCCGTCGGGCAGGAATTGCGGATTGGCGCGGAAGAAGGCCAGCAGCGTGAGGCCGACCGCCATCAACAACAGGGCGACGCCCACGTTGGCGATCAACGAAGTAGCCAGGACCCGTCGGGCCGTCTTGACATCGCGAGTGGCCAGATAGCGTTGGATGGCCATCTGGTCGGAGCCGGCCGTGCAGGTCCACCAGAAGAAATGGGCCAGGATCGCGCTCAGGAACGTGACCCGAGCCGATGGGTCGAATGTCCATGTCGGCTTGGGCCAATGGGCGTACCAATGCGTGGGCGCCCACTGCCCGACGCCGCCGAGGCTGACAGTGGCAAGAATAATGGTCAACATCGCGCCGCCGAACAGGATAACCGACTGGGTAACGTCGGTCAGCACGACCGCGCGGAGCCCGCCCATCGAGGTGTAGATCAACGTGATCACCCCGAGCACCGCGCAGAGCAAGGGGGCGGCGGACGACGGAAGCCCCAACATGGGAATGAGAACCTTGTCGGTCGTCGCGTAGATGATCACGGCCATCCAGAACAACCGCATGAGCAGGAAGAACGTCGAGCCGAGCATCCGGACGCTCAGGCCCAGCCGCCGTTCAAGGATTTCATAAGCGCTGGTCACGCGGAGCTTCGTGATCGTGGGGATCAGGAGGTAGCCGGCGATCGGATAGACCAGGGGATAGGCCAGGATGCTGGCGAAGAAGATCGGGCCGTAACGGATCATTTCGCCCGGGTAGGCCAGGTAGGTAATCGTGCTCAACATCGTGGCGAACAGCGACAGCCCCACGGTCAGCGGGTTCATGTTCCGCCCGCCCAATAAGTAGTCGTCGGTTGTCTTGGTGCGTCGCGCGAAGTACCAGCCGATGGCCAAGAGACCGGCGACGTACAGCGCGAGCACCACCCAGTCCAACGCGTGCAGTCCGCCGGACCGGCGGCGCTCCAGACGCAGAAGCGCCCACGCGGCGACCGCCTTCACGTCGGCCCGCTCCGCCGGGTCGTCCAGCCGGCCGGTCAACAGGGCCACGTCGTCGGGCGCGGCCAGCAAGGCCAGCGCGCGCAGGGCTTGATGCCGCTGGTCGGGCCGGCCCTCGGTCGCATGGCGACGGATTTCATCCAAATGCGAGTTCCGCTCGGGCCCCGGCCCTGCAAGAAGTGCTGCCGCGCTGACAAGTCGAACTCGAGCTTCGCTGTCTGGCGGGGCGTCCTGGATTGCATCGGTGAGGAGTTGCTTCACCTCGTCAGCCTGATCCGGGGGAATCCGCTTGAGCCGGCACAAGGCCTCGGCCGCAAGGGCCTGATCCTCCGGGGCACCGTCGAGAAGCGCAATCATGTGCCAGACGTCCGCTTCGGCCGCGTCGCCCGAGGCGGTCAGAAGTCGGAAGCCGGCCGCCGACAGTCGACCGTCGAGCGACTGCACGGCTTTTTCGATGGATCGGCGATCCTCCGGTTTGACTTCGTAGCGCAATTCCGCCAGCGCGCTGATCGCCTCGACACGGTCGGGCGCGTCGACGTCAAGGGCCGCGTCGCGGAGCTTCTTGATCCAGACCTTTTGATCGGCTTCGGCCACGACCGCTCGGGCAAGGACGCGCCAGATGGCAACCCGCTCGCCCGGCGTGTCGGCCCGCTGGTCCAGCTCGGCCTTGAACGCCTCGACGACGCCCTGCGGATGGTCGGTCGCCAATAGGCATTCAGCCGCCTCGGCCTTTTCCGAAAGCGTGCCCTCGGCCATCTGACGGCGGAGCGTTTCGACTGCCCGAGCACGCTGGGCCTCGGTCAGTTCGACCGGTTTTTGCGCGGGCGAATCGGCCGCCGGCAGCACGCTCGGCCAGAGCATAAGGCCCAGCAGACAGCCCGCCACGAAGCCCCAACACCACCGGCAACCCTTCGCTTGATACACGTCTCGATTCTCCATGCGTTTCCCGGCGGTCCAGAAGGCAAGTCGATCGCAGCCCGATCTCGTCACCGTACCCGACGAGCCCCCCTTTCGCAAGGACGGCGCCAGCCCGGATTATTTACGATCCATGACGGTGGGTGGCTGGGGCATAGCGAAGCGCTGCCCCAGTGATCTGGCAACTGGGGCAGCGCTTCGCTATGCCCCAGCCACCCCACACCCAAGAGCGACCTGGTGAATAATCCAGGCCAGTGCCTTCGTAGACAGATTTGTCACCCCGAGCACTTCGGATCGCCGGGGCCAGCCGGTACAATCGACGAGTGGGTTTTAAGTTTAGTCCGAGGTTTCCATGCGGATAAAGCTCATCTTAACGACGATTATTGTGTTGATCTTCGTCGTCTCGTTCTGGGCCAGGAGCCGGTTGTTGGCCCCGGCGGCCAACGTCCGGACGGCCGGACCGCCGCAACGGATCATCTCGATGGCCCCGAGCCTGACGGAGATGCTCTTTGCCCTGGGGCTGGGCGATCGGGTGGTCGGCGTGACCCGCTACTGCAACTACCCGCCCGAGGTCAAGGCGATTCCGCCGGTCGGAGGGCTGGCCGATCCGAACCTCGAGGCGATGGCCGCGCTCGAGCCCGACCTGGTCCTGATGGTCGCCTCGGGCAAGCGTTGGCAGCCGGCCCTGAATACGCTGCGGATCCCCACGCTCGTGGTCGACCACCGCGACGTGGACGGCATCCTCGCATCGATCACGACGATCGGCCAGGCGTGCGGGGCCGAAGAGCAGGCCGCCGCCTTGCTCGACGACATGCAGGCCCGGCTGGCGCGGATCAAGCGACGGACCGCCCATCTGACGCCTCCGCGGGTGCTCATGGTCGTCGACCGCACCGGTCGAGGCGCCGGCCGGCTCCAAGACATGCACACGGCCGGCAACCATCCCTACTTCAACGCGATCATCGAGATGGCCGGCGGCCGGAACGTGATGAAGGACGCCGCCGTGACCATTCCCCTGATCACGGTCGAAGGCATCCTCGGGGCCGATCCCGACGTGATTTTCGATCTGGTTCCGCCCGCCAGCGACCAGTCGCCATCACAAGACACGCTCCGCGCCGACTGGGATCCTCTCCTGCAGCTCGACCCGGCCGCCGGCCGTCGGGTCTTTGTCCTCGACGACCCCTACGCCCAAATCCCCGGCCCACGCTTCATCCTCCTCGTCGAAAAGATGGCACGGCTGTTGCATCCAGAGTTGGCGCGCGAATAGGCCCACATTGCATTGTCGGGCACCACACGATATCGTCTGCCAAGTCCTGCGCGGCGGAAGGCTGCAGCACCGTGACCTCGCCTCACTTCAAACGGTCCAATTCGGGGTGCCTGAATCACGCCTCTTCGCGAAAAAATCCGCGAGCTTCCCGGTCGGTCAGGGATCAGATTGTCGTCTGGAAAGCAACACCATACTCACCACAAGACTGGCATCCACCATGTTCAACACCTACCGGACGGTGTAAAGTGCACCCCGAAGTGGTTGGACTGCTTTACGCCACTGTGACAACAGATCTGACCCCACCCCCCCTGGAGTTTCCGAAAGAGGAGGGAGTGGGGACTAGCTAACATGTATCAAACCGAGTCATTGCGATTTCAAGCTTGCCTTGATTTGAAGTGAATGATAGGATGACTACCGAAGATTGGTATCAAGACCGATCTCGCGAAGCGACGATTCATGGTCCTCTACCATGCTCGTGCTGTCGATGCAACATTTTGGAGAGCCGATACGTTGCCCGTTGGGTACCTGAAACACAGATCCTGGCCGCGTGTATAGCCGCGGACCTTGCCGCATGCCGGCACGGCCTCGGATCACACAACCCGGGCTCCAGGTTGCCCCCCTTTTACTAACGGGTTCTCACAAATCGCATCGCCACGGCATTGCGGTGGAGGACCTTTTTCTTGCGCTCGCTGAACCGAGTAACTGGGTATCCCCGATAGCTCCGCTATCGGGGTCGCGAAGCGACAAGAGGTATCAAGAGGCGGGATGCATTGCCTTTGACCGATTTCAACCGTACAAACCAGAGTCCAACAACCTCTTGGGCCTGACGGCCCCCGGATAGCCGAGCTATCCGAGCCACCCGTGGAGGAGTTTCCTTTGCCTCGTGACCAACTGTCCAACGAACTTCGTGCCAAGTGCGAACAGCTCCTTGCGCTGTTGGGCAGTTTTGAAAATTGCGCGATCGCCTTTTCCGGAGGGCTGGACAGCGGCGTGCTGGCGGCGGCCGCCCATCAGGCGTTGGGCGATCGCGCGGTTGCGGTCACGGCAACGAGCCCCAGCATGCCCGAGGGCGAGCTGGATGAAGCCCGGCGTTTGGCCAAGCAAATCGGCATCCGCCACGAAGTGATAGCAACGCACGAACTCGACGATCCCAACTATCGGACCAACACGCCCCTGCGGTGTTACCATTGCCGCAAGATCGTCCTGGCGGAAATTCAACAGCTTGCCGCGCGGCTTGGCCTGGCTGTCATGCTCGACGGGGCCAATCGGGACGACCAGGCCGACTATCGCCCAGGTAGCCGTGCGGCCAAAGAAGCCGGGGTTCGCAGCCCGCTGGCTGAGTGCAACTTGGACAAGGAAGAACTTCGCCGTCTGGCCGCCCACTGGGGCCTGCCCGTCTGGAACAAGCCCTCGTCGCCCTGCCTGAGCAGCCGGATCGCCTACGGTCAGGCGATCATGCTTGAACGTCTAGCCATGGTCGATACGGCCGAGCGGTTCCTGCGCGAACACGGCTTCGTCCAAGTCCGCGTCCGCTACCATGAAGGCGAGTTAGCGCGAATCGAAGTGCCGCGCGACCAAATGGCCCGGCTCTTGGACGTCCCGTTGCGCGACGAGCTGGCCGCCCGGTTGAAAACGCTCGGTTTCGCCTTCGTCACCCTTGACCTGGAAGGTTTTCGCAGCGGGAGTCTCAACGCCGTGCTTTCGGACGAGGATCTTGAGACCGGCGGTTCCCTCGCCTAGATTGGGTGACGTGCTCGGTTAGGGTGGGCGTCTCCATTCGCCCCAACGGGGCCTGGTTCTCCCAGCCCAGGGCGCCGCCCTGGGGACCGGGCCTCCCCTTCCCCAGGGTGTTACCCTGGGCTGGGAGAACGGCTGGGCCTTCGGCCCGTAAGGCGAACAGCCACGTTCCAACACGATTCTGCGACGAAATCGAATTCATCCAACGAGCCACCGCGGACGCGACGGAGCGCGTCCCTCCAGGGATCTTCCACCCTCACCGGCCGCGCGAATCAGGCAGGACCGGCTGCTCGTGGCGGTAGCTCAGGTCCAAGAGGTCCATCGGGTGCATGGCCACGACCGGCGCGCGGTGCTCGCGGATCTCGCGCATGATTTGCAAGAGGCAGCCGGCGTTCGAGGCCAACACGATCTGGGCCCCGGTGCGAAGGATGTTTTCGAGCTTCCGGTCGCCCAGCCGCCGGGCCATGTCCGCGTGGTTCAGGTTGTAGGTGCCGGCCGAGCCACAGCAGATTTCCGTCTCGGGCAGGTCCCGAAGGTCCAAGCCGGGGATTTGGGCCAGGAGCCGGCGCGGCGGGCTGAGAATCTTTTGGGCGTGGCCCAAGTGGCAGGCGTCATGGTAGGCGACGACCGCCTCGATCCGGCCGGGCGGTGGGATGAGCCCCAGCTCGTCGAGGAACTCGTTCACGTCGCGGACCTTGTCGGCCAGGGCCTGGCGAGCCGGCTGGCCTGCGTCGTCCCAGTGCAGGCCGTATTCCTTCATCATGGCCCCACAGCCGGCATGGTTGACGATCACGGCGTCGACGTCGTCCAGATCGAACGCGGCCACGTTGGCGTCGGCATCTTTTTTCGCGCCGGGACTGTCGCCCGCGTGATAGCGGATGGCCCCGCAGCAGCCCTGCCCGTCGGGGATCGTGATGTCGCAGCCGTTGGCCTGCAACACCCGGAGTGTGGCCCAATGGGTATGCCGAAACATGGCCTCGGCTACGCACCCGACGAAGAAGGCCACCTTCGCCCGACGTCGGCCCGTCGCAGGCAGGAACCGGGGCAGCCGCGGCCCGGGCTTTCGCGGCGGCGGCAGGAGCGTAATCATCTGCCCCAACCGGCCAGGCACCAACCGCAACAGGCCCATCCGCTCGACCAGATCATAAATCCCAAACCGCTGCGCCCAGACAACCGGCGCTAGGGCCAGCCGCAGACGCTTGGCGTAAGGGAACAGCCGGAAGAGGATGATCTGGCGGAACCAGTCGTATCGGGTCAGCGGCGTGGCATCGGCCTCTTCGACGGCCAGGCGGAACGGCTCGATCAGCCGGCCGTATTGCACGCCCGACGGACAGACCGTCTCGCACGCCCGGCAGTCCAGGCATAGCTCCAAATGCTCGCGCATCGGCCGGTCGACGTCCAGCCGCCCGTCGGCCACCGCCCGCATGAGGTGAATCCGCCCTCGCGGCCCATCGTTCTCGTCGCCGATCTCCGTGAACGTCGGGCAGGTCGACGTACACAGCCCGCAATGAACGCATTCGAGGAACAACCGATAGTCGACCGATTCGGCCGGACTGCGACCGTTGGCCGGCGCGGGCGAACCGGTTCGGTTTTCGGAAGGACGTTCGTAGTTCATCGAAGGTTCATTCACGATTGTCGTACGCTACACAACAGGCCATCAATCGGGTGCCATGCTCCACGCTTGCGTGGGCATGTCCGGCAATTCGTGACCGTCAACCCTTGTGTGATCCGTCCAGGTCGGGCAGATTCCCCAGGGATGAATGGAAGCCCGAATCCGCTTCTGGGCGTGCTCTGCCAGCAGACGTTTTTGGCAAAGGGGCAACGAAAGCACGAAAGTACGAAAGCACGAAAAGAAGAAGAGGAGGAGGAGGAGGGGTAAGGACGAACGCAACCGATCGCGGTGAGGTTATCCAACCCTCTTCGCCTTTTTCGTGTTTTCGTACTTTCGTCCTTTCGTGGTAAAAAAACGAAAGACGATCGGTTCGGATCAAGGCGTCCTGACCAAAGACGTTCCTTGCATGTCCACGCAAGCGTGGACATGGCACCCGAAGTTGTCGTGAATGCCGTGTTCTCCGGGCTCGAATTCCCTGACACGTTCACGCAAGTGTGGACATGGCGTCCGTGCATTGCTTTCTCACAAGTTGGTCAACAAAAGGCCATCCCACCCGGGCTGAGCACGCCCTTGGGATCGAGCCGGTCTTTTAGTGCGCGCATCACGCTGGCCCCGTCGCCGGGCGGGCCCCAGATCGTCTGGCGGTCCAAGCCTGCTCCGGCCGGCGCGGCTAAAACAGTGGCCACGCCGCCGACCGACGCCGCCAAGGGACGAAGCTGCTCGGTCACGAATTTCTTGGTTTCTTCGGCCGATCGGGTGAAGCGGACTCGCAGGATACCGTCACCGGCGTGGGCTTCGACAGTGCAGGACGCATCCAATTCGCGCAGCCGCCGGGCCGTCGGCACGACCGCGCTGGGCAGGACACCGATTCGGACAATCAACGGCCGCTCGGTGTCGCTCGATGGCACGGGCAACTCGGTCAGCCGGCGGTAAAGTGAATCGACTTTCCCCGACGAAATCATCTCCGGAGCAGGCAGGCCCAGGCGGCGACACGCAATCGCAAACGCCTCGCTCATCCCGGCCACTTCCGGTTTGGTTCCTTCGAATCCGACGAGCAGCCGACCCGACGGTCCGGCGTCCACCCAACTAACCATCGGTTCGTTCCGCCAACTCGGGCCGGCCACCAGGTCGATGGCCACCGGCGGATTTTGCATCTGGGCCAGGCCGGCCAGGAGGTGTTCGGCCGTCTGGTCGTCGGGCAAGCCCACGGCCAGGATCGTTTCCGCCTCGACCTCGGGCCGGACCATGAACGTGACCTGGGTCAGGACAGCCAGCGCGCCGCGCGAGCCGACCATCAACCGGCACAGGTCGTAACCGGCCGCGTTCTTCACCACGCGACCTCCGCCCGCAAAGACGGTCCCCTGGCCGTCGACCGCGCGGAAGCCGATCAAATAGTCGCGGATCGTACCCAGCCCATAGCGACGTGGCCCGGCCGGGTTGGCGGCGACCAGTCCGCCCAACGTGGTCCGCTCTGGCTGCGGCACGTCGACCGGCAACCGCTGCCTCTTAACGGCGAGCGTTTTGGCCAACGCCGCCGCCGTCATCCCGGTCTCGGCCGTCACGGTCAAATCCTGGTCGGCATGGTCCACCACCCGATTCAGCTTGGCCAGCGAAAGCCCTACGCCGGACTTGGCGGCGTGCAAACCGCACTCAAAACTCGTTCCCCCGCCCAATGGCCAAACCGGTTTGCCCTCCTCCGCCGCGCGGCGCACCGCCTCCGCCACGCCGGCCTCGTCCGTCGGGCTGATCGTTTCGGTAAAGAGCAAAGGATCAGGCATCTGTTTGTTGGGTGGCACTGGCGTCTCGCCAGTGTGGTTCAGGACATAAGGGCTCGCGTCAGAATAACTTGTACTATTTCTGCGTCTGTAGGAGGCGACTCCTGTCGCCGAATGTCTGCCATTCTGGTCCCCTTCGGCGACAGGAGTCGCCTCCTACATGTCAAATCAAGCAACTTATTTCATGCGCGGTGTCAAAGTGTGGTTTCAAGACACTGGCGAGACGCCAGTGCCACCCTTGGAGTTTATTGTGTCTTCAGGAGTCACCTTGCCTGGATTCAACAGGCCGTGAGGATCGAACGATCGGCGGACCGCCCGTTGGACGTTCAAATCGGCGGGCGTAAAGAGCCGGTGCATGAATGCGAGTTTTTCGATCCCGATGCCGTGCTCGGCCGTGACGCTGCCGCCGGCGGCGATGCACTCGGCCATCAGGTCGTGACTGGCCGCCTTGATCCGGTCGATTTGCTCGGGCACGCGCTCGTCGAACAGCAGGATCGGGTGGACGTTGCCGTCGCCCGCGTGGGCCACGTTGACGATGCGGATGCCGTGCTTCTGGCCGATCTCGGTGATTTTCCGCAGCACCTCGGGCAGCCGGGTCCGCGGGACGACGCCGTCC
>JAFGFF010000425.1 GCA_016931075.1 Pirellulales bacterium
ACCGTTTGCGCGACTGGTTCGGTCTCGGGATTGGCGCCTTCGACCAACGGCCGCTCGACCAACACGGCCAGCGTCGATTCGGGCTCGGCCAGGGTGACCGTGCCCCGATAGTCGCCCGCCAGAAGCAGGAATCGGTTCTCGGCCCCGCCCAACGTTCGGGCCACCAGACGTCCAGCTACAACATGCACGCCGGGGACTCCCTCCTTGTCGGCCGGTTCCAGGGCAATCCGTGCGCCGCCCAACAGATGGAACGCCAGCCCACTGTTCAACGCGACCAACGGTCGAAACGCCGGCAGCGCGAGCAGTTCCTGACGCGCCGTCAGGATCGCCTGTGCAGGCACTCTTGCCCAGGTCTTGGTTTCTGGATCGAAACGCAAAAGCACCTGGTTCTCCGAAACGAACCGGCCAATTCCCTGTGGCGCAACAGCCTCAGGCTGTGCCGGCGCGGGCGTTCCCTCGCCCGGAACCGCCACCGGTGGTTCGGCCGGTGGATTGACAGGCGGATTTGAGGGTGGATTGGTTGAAGGGATGGTTGCCGGTTCAGCCGGAGGAACGGCTGGGGCCTCAGGGCCAGGAGTCGCGGGGGCTACGGGAGCGATTGGTTCGGCGGCGCCGGGCCACGGCTGGATAACTCCAGGTGGCGCAGTCGGCGGCTCGGCAACCGGTGGTTCCGCCGCTGGATTGGCAGGGGGTGCAGACACCGGAGGCTCGGGCGACGGGGGAGGAACCACGGGCGTTGAAGGAGGCTCGGGCTCGGTCCCAGGCGTCCCCGGCGGCGCGGGTTCTGGCTCAGGTTCAACCGGGCCGACGCCCGCATCGGGTTCGGTTGGCACGCCGTCACCCTGTCCCTGAGCGATCCATGCCGGCCACTTCAACCCCCAACGATCAAGCTGACCTGAAACGGCCAGGATGGCTACCGTCCCGCAGGCGATCAATACCAGCACGGCCAATGTCACGAGCAGACGACGCCCACCCCGGCGGGAACGAACCGGTTTCTCACGAAGATAGTCGGGCACAACCGGCTTGGGGCGACGAGGTGGCGGAGGTGACGGCCCGGACGGTGCGTCGGCATCCACCTCAGCCGCCATCGCCGCCTGTTCGCGGACCACTTGGGGCAACTGATACATGTGTTCCCGGCTGGCTGCGTCCACTTCGGCCGGTTCGCCCAGCACCAACGAGAGAATCTCATGACACGAGGCTACTTCGGCCAGGTGCATGTCCGAATCGAGGCACACCCGCTCGAAGTCCGGCACCCGATCGTCCGGCAGCACGTTGTCGAGGTACTCGGACACCGTGTTCGGATCCAAGCCCGCGCTCCGCTCGTTCAGTTCGGGCGCCTTCAGCCGCAACCGTCGCATCACGTCCCTCGCCCGGCGCAACAGCGCGCTCGCCTGGGGGTTTTCCTCGATCTTCTTGCCGATTTCCTCCGCATCGGCCGGTTCGAGAATGCCATCCATGTAGGCCAGCAACGTCCGTAGGGTCAACCGCATGATACCCACCGCCTTTCCAATCGCCGTTTCGTGTAGCCACAAAAATCTCCCCTCTCCCTCCGGGAGAGGGACCGGGGGTGAAGGTGTATCGCACCAGAGCCCACTCGATTCAGCACGAACTGGTCACCAACTCGTCCACTATTCCTATTAGTGCCATGACCACCCAAAATCCGTGCAAGAATTCACGAAGAAATCGCAAGTGGCAATTACAATTGGGTGGCACTGACGCGAGCGCCAGTGCTGGTGGCGAGAACACTGGCGAGACGCCAGTGCCACTGTGCGTACCAAATCAGCCCGTTTGGCCAGCGCCCAGCGGGGCGCGGCCCAGGGGGGCGTAGGTGGGACCCGAGGGGGTCAACTCGCTGGAAAAGACGACCAGCTCGCAGACCGATTGGCGGCCGGCTTCGGTCTGTGCGTGTTGGCGGAGGAGTTCGCTCAGTTGGCCCAAGCCCGGGCCGAACTGGCGCACCCGCCCCAGGGTCAGATGGGCGTGGAACCGGCGGGCTTCACGGCGGAAGCCCAGCTTCTGCAGGCGTTTCTCGACCGACGCGTGCAGGGCCAGAAGCGAGGTCTCGTCGCCCGTGGTCCCCAGCCAGATGGTCCTCGGTCGGGCCGGGTTGGGAAACGCGCCGACGCCGCCGAACGTCAGGTCGAACGGTTCCACCTCGGCGGCCGCCCGCTGGACTGCCTCGCACACCCGGGCGGTTTCCTTCAGGGCCACGTCGCCGAGGAACTTCACCGTGACGTGCAGGTTCTCGGGCTCGACCCATTTGACGTCGACCGAGGCGGATCGAAGCTGCTCGATCAACTTGCCGGCCGCCGCCCGAACGTCGGCCGACGCGGGTATCGCCACGAACGTTCGGACGGTTTGCTTCATATTGTGCTTAGAACCGGCATTCCAGACCGAAGTTGAGGCCCTGGGCCCAGAAGTCAGAGTCGTGGAAGGAGAAAGCGGGTCGGGCTTCGCCGACCAGCTCGCCACCGGAAAACTGGGTCGGGTTGACCGAGAAGTCGACCTGCTCAGACGCTCGGAGGACGTTGGCCCAATAGAGGACGTTGTAGCCGACGTAGGCCCGCCATCGGCAGTCGATCTGGTAGCCCAACTCGATCCCAAACTCGGGGATAACGACAAACTGATCACGGGTGTAGTGCCCGATGTTCGTCGGCAACGCCAACAGACCGCCCTGGTGGTTGTACGGATCGGCACCGGGTCTAGACACAAGTGTATTACCGCTGATCTGGACCACCTGATTGTGGTTGCCGATGCCCATCTTGGCTAAGAATTCAAACGACCAGGGGCCTCGATAGAATTGGGCCACTAGTCCGAGTTCGCCACCATGGAAGTCATTCTGGCTGCGAAAGCGATCATTGATGTCGAATTGTGTGCCAGCAACATCAGGCGGATGGTTCTCGAGCACTAGAAGATCTTCATGAATTTCCAACCGATCGTTCAACCGGTAGTGGCGGTAGCCGGCGATCAGGTCGACGCGGTAGGAGTCTGGCTGGGTATGGGCCGCGGCGAACGCCCGGGCGTACTGGTAGTAAAGCTCGGCCCGGGTGCAGACTTCGTCGCAACGGGGCGTCGGGCAGTACGCTTCGCAACAACACAAGTTCAGCCGCAAATGGAATCCGGCCGACTGGAAGTACTCGCTGATGTTGCCGCTTGTGGTTCCGCCAAGCCAGGTTGGATGAGCAACTAACTCGGCGTTCTGTTGTGCGAGACTAACGTCATAAAACGGCCGGGCCAACAGAGGGCTACCGGAAGAGGTGAACGAGTAGCCGTCATTGGCTTCGCCCAGGGTGAAGGCATCGAACTCGATCCCGCCTGTCCGGCCGCAGTCGAACCACCACCCGGCCGTGAACCGAAAGTTCGACCGCGCATCGGTGTTCGTCCGCCGGTCGCCGAAGAGGATGGAGGTCGTCGGCCGGCCCAAGATGCCGCCGTCGAGCGGATCGGTGCTGGTCGTTACGAGCGGCCCGACGTAGGGGCTCCGGGTCCACCAGAGCAAATAATCGGCTCGAAACCAGGCCCTGCCCTCGGGCCCAACATTGCATACGGGTGCTCCGCAAGGCCCACAACTGCCACAGCTACCACAGTCACCGCTGACGCACGACGATTCGGTCGTCATCGTCGCGTCCTGCTCGGCGGTCGGCTCCTTCTCGGTTCGGGGAATCAGATCGAACGGCTTGGGAGCCAGATCAGAAGGAGACGAGTCGGCTGTCTCTGACTTCATTTCGGATGGGAGAGCGGACGCGGACGCCGGGGCGTCGACCACTGGATCGATCGTCCACTTCGCAGCAGACACTCGTCCACCGGCTCCCACGATCATCCATCCTAGGGCCAGACACAACCCGATGTATCTTGCATGTTTGATTGTCACGATCCAGTCTCCAACCGACGTTGCTATGGGACAGGGCAATGGACCAGGCCGCATGTGAAGCCATGCGGGTTGTAGGACGTGTTCCACATCTGACGGATCGGGCGATTATTCCGACAGAGTCAGAAATTCCGTTAATAGCGGCACACTCGACCGGACCGGTAAACTTTGCGCATCTTTACTAGATCACGCAGGCGGCGGCTATTCCCTCTTGGGGGAATGTGTGTGGTCGGCCTCTGGAGGGTCCTACTCCGTCGCATTCTGGTCGTTGAAAGGCTTGCGTTTGGCAGTTTGCATAGCCACAACAGAATGGGATTCTCTAATTCCGGGGTTGTCGCACTACCTTATACGACCATCAAATGCCGGCGCGGGTGAATTAATGAGAATGGGCGTGACGCCGAGTCAGTAGTCTCGGTGCCACGCCCGTATGATGTGAAAATTTCCGGATCGCACCGACACTTGTGCCAATGCCACCTTGAACTCACATTCCTCAGCCCCCAGCCCCCTCCTCACGAGCAACCCATGCTATTCCCGCAATTGTGACATAGATAGCAGTTGCCGTTGCGGACGGTGATACAGCCGCAACTGTCGCAAGCGGGGGCGTCGGTCTGGAAGTTGGCGAACTGTTCGCTTTGCCCGGCGGGCGTGGTGGGTGAAATGTCGAGAACCCCGGCGACCACGCGGCCGCGCATCACGTCGATCGTGGCCTGAGTCGCCACGGACGACCGGCCGGCCGGAGGCTTGACCTGGATCGGCGCGTCGGCCGAGGTCACGGAATGGCCGTTGCTAGAAGGGGCGACCTGGTTGGTGGCGGCTCCTTGCCCTGCGTTGGGCCCACCGTCCTTCGTGGCGGTGGGCCCGAGCTCGGTCTCCGACTCTCCCGGCTCGGCCTCCGGCGGCTTGGCCGCGGCGCCGTTGTTGGCTTCTCGATAGCCGGGCAGGAAAGTCACCGCCAGCCAGCGGAAGATGTAGTCGATGATGCTCTTGGCGAACCGGACGTCCGGGTTCTTCGTATGGCCCATCGGCTCGAATCGGGTGTGCGAGAACTTGGTCACGTACACTTCGAGCGGAACGCCGTATTGCAGGCTCATCGAGATGGCCGTGCCGAAGCAGTCCATCATGCCGCCGATGGTGCT
>JAFGFF010000426.1 GCA_016931075.1 Pirellulales bacterium
ATGACCCGGGCGTCGAACCGGGCGGCAACCGAAACGGCCCGAAGCGTGTGGGAGATCCCGGCCGCGCTCGGGCGGGACAACCCGACCAATCGAATTGCCGACGGGCTGCTCTGTCGCGACGTGCCTTTTGGCACACATCATCGGACGGTCTATTACTTCAGCGTCGGGCCTTGGCGGTTGGTCGAGTACCTTTGGCCAAACTGCTTTGGGCGGCAGTTTCCCGAACACCGGCGTTGGATCCACGTCTTGCCGGGCGAAGGTCGCGTGTGGACGCCGTCGCTTTACATGGGCGTCCTGCCGTTGCTCCTGGCAATTGGCAGCTTGCGATTCCGCCAGGGGCCGGTGCGGCGGAGATGGATGTCGTGGACGGTCCTGCTGGCCGTTCTGGCCGCGTTGGGATGGCACGGGCTGGGTTGGCTCGTGCTTCAAGGGCAAGTGGCCCTGGGGGCCGATCCGCTGCAGCCCGGGGCAATCGGCGAACCGGTTGGTGGACTCTACTGGTTCATGACAGTGCTGTTGCCTGGCTACATTTATTTCCGCTACCCGGCCAAGTTGCTGGGTGTCGCCGCGTTGGCGCTGAGTGTCCTGGCCGGCTGGGGCCTGGATCGGGCAACGGCCGGACAAGCGCGAGGGCTGCGCCGGGCTCTGCTGGCATTGGGCGTACTCAGTCTGCTCGGTGTGGCAGTGGCGGCGGTCCTCGGCCTGTGGTGGGACGACTGGTTCCGTGATGCCGCTCCGGAGGTGATGTTCGGATCGCTGGACGCGGAGGGGGCTTTTAATGATCTGCTGCTCGGGTTCGTGCAAACCAGCACGGTTTGCCTTCTGGCGTGGTGGCTGCTTCGCAGGAAGAACGGGCCAAAAGACGATTCGCGAACGGCTCCCGTCGGGCTGCTGCGGCGCGCATTACCGGTTTCTACATGCTTGCTGGTTCTTGTGGCGATCGACTTAGCGGTGGCCAACGGCTGGATGATCGCCAGCGCGCCGGCCAAATTGTGGCGCACACCGTCCCAGGCGGCCGTGGCCATTCGGGCGGACGCCGCGCGACGTGGAAACCACGATACCATTCAGGTATGGCGTTATCCCTCCTGGACGCCCATCTTTTGGAGCTGGAGCCATTCGCCCAACCGGCTGAGCCACTCAGTCCGCTGGGAACGGGCGACACTCTGGCCTAAATATAACCTGACCGAACGCATCGGCGTGGTGAACGTCTATGGCACGATGATGAGCGACGAACATTACCGTCTGCTCATGCACAACGATCCAGTGACGGTCATGCGCGCCACCGGTGCGAAGTACGCGATCCTGCCCCAGGGATTGCACTTGCCTGGCGGCGAGAAACTTCCTGTCGAACTGCTTTCAGCCTCGATCTGGTACTTGCCCGACGAGCCGGCCGGGGCATCTGCGACGTCTGGGCAGCGTCTCGGGGTCGTGGAGACGCGGGATCTTTATTCCGAGAGAAGACATCTGGATATTCTTCTGGCCACGGGCGCGGTTGGTAGCGGGCTGGGGTGGCTGGTGCTGATTGGGAGCTGCGTGTGGAAACGGCGACGACATTGGGTGCGTACCACGGCAAGGAGTTGACGATGTTCAGTTGGATCTGTCTCAGTGCGGCGATTGCGTTGGAGGTGTGCGGGACGACGTGCATGAAGCTCTCGGAAGGGTTCGCCCGACTGGTCCCGTCGGTTCTGGTGTTCGTCTTCTACGGCCTGAGTTTCATCGGTCTGACGCTGGCCCTGAAGCGGCTCGAAGTGAGCACGGCCTACGCCGTCTGGTCCGGCCTGGGCACGGCTCTGATCGCCCTGATCGGCGTCTATTGGTTCCGCGAGTCGATGACCGTGCTCAAGTTCGTCTCGCTCTGCCTGATCATCCTGGGCGTCGTCGGCGTGAATCTGACCGGGCACTAATGATACCCCCGACAGCCGTCTTGCGGGCTGACGGCGCGTCGCCCTTGACAGTCGCCGGCACGGAGCGGGATACTGACGCAAAGACGCTATAGAATCACCGCCGAGGCGCGGAGACGCTGAGAATATTTTATATTTGTATCCTCTGCGTCTCCGCGCCTCTGCGGTAAAATCTCTTCGCTTTCCGAATAGAAGGATATCACCATGTCGAATCGACTTGCCTATTCTAATAGCGCGTTGCTGGCCGTGTTCGTGTCGATTTGTATTGCTTTTCTCGTGTTCACATCACCGGGCTTTGCCAACGAGCCGAAATCGCGTCCCAACGTGCTGTTCATCGCGGTGGACGACTTGCGGCCCGAGTTGGGCTGCTATGGGAGCAAGCATATCAAGAGCCCAAACCTGGACCGGCTGGCCGCCTCGGGCGTGGTGTTCACTCGGGCGTATTGCCAGGAGGCGGTGTGCAATCCGTCCAGGGCGAGTCTGTTGGCCGGGCTGCGGCCCGACTCGTTGAGAGTGTGGGACCTGAAAACCGACTTCCGCACCACCCGGCCCGACGTGGTCACGTTGCCGCAGCAGTTCATGCGGCACGGTTACCACGCGGTGGCTATCGGCAAGATCTACCATAACACGAAGCCCGACCCGGCCTCGTGGAGCGAGAAGAAACTGCACATCGATGGCTACCCGTTCGACCCGGACGCCGTTTATCGAAAGAAGGAGAACCTCGAGGCGGTCGACCGGCGGCGCGACGAGCTGATCCGGCAAGGCCTGAAGGACCGGTATTTCGGCCAGTACGGCAAGTGGTACATCAAGACCCAGGCGACCGAGTGCGTCGACGTGCCCGACAACGCCTACTACGACGGGGCCCAGACCGACGTGGCCATCAAGAAACTGGCCGAATTGAAAGAGCGGAAGCAGCCCTTCTTCTTCGCCGTAGGCTATTACCGACCGCATCTGCCGTTCAATGCGCCGAAGAAGTACTGGGACCTTTACGATCGGGCCAGCATTCCGCTGGCCGAGAACGACTTCCTGCCGAAGAATGCCCCGCTGATGGCGATGAACACGATGCAGGAGCTGCGCAGCTACTCCGACTTCACCGACGCCCCCCGGCCCGACCAGGGCCCGTTGACCGAGGCCCAAGCCCGGCTGCTGCGCCACGGCTACTATGCCAGCGTCAGCTACACCGACGCCCAGATCGGCCGACTGCTCGACGGGCTGAAGAATCTCGGATTGGAAGACAACACGATCGTCATCGTCTGGGGCGACCACGGCTGGAAGTTGGGCGAGCACCGAAGCTGGTGCAAGATGACCAACTGCGAGATGGACACCCGCGCCCCGCTCATCATCCGTGCCCCGGGCGTCAAAGAAAACGGACGGCAGTGCGACCGGTTGGTCGAGTTCGTCGACATCTACCCCACGCTATGCGAGCTGGCCGGCCTTCCCCTTCGCGACGAACTGGAAGGCACAAGCTTCGTCCCCCTGTTGGAAGACCGCACCCGGCCCTGGAAAACGGCCGTCTTCAGCCAGTACCTTCGCGACGACAAGTGGACGGCCCCCGACGGCATTCCCTACATGGGCCGCTCGATCCGCACCGACCGCTATCGCTACACCGAATGGACCAACCAGCAGACCCAAAAGCTGGCCGCCCGCGAACTCTACGACCACCGCGCCGACCCCGCCGAAAACACCAACCTGGCCGACCAGCCCGATCTGGCCGAAGTTCAATCCGGTCTCGCCCGGCGACTGCACACAGGCTGGAAGGCGGAGCGGCCGAAGTGACCTTCAATTGAAGCTATCTGGGCGAATTCGTGGTGAAAGGCTTGTACCCCCTCGGGTATGCGGTAGAATGCTCGTCGAAGGACGGGGTGTGTTCGGCCGGGATTTGCGTGCCCACAGTAGCAAGTTCCAATTCACCAGCGCAGTTGGGGGTATCCAGAAATGACGAAGGTTCCCAAGAAGGTTGTTGATCATTTGTCAAAACAACTCGGTGTTTTTCAACGGGTGCTGCGCGAAGCAAAAGATCGTGATGTTAATGAATCCGACACAGTGACAATTGTCACGGATACCCAATCAAAATGGCCGAGGCGGGACTTGAACCCGCACGAGCGTGATGCCCACGGGATTTTAAATCCCGAGCGTCTGCCTATTCCGCCACTCGGCCGGAGTGTTAGTTGTACTTGTTTATGATAACGAACAGGAGGAGGAATATCCCTGATCGGTTCGTATTGTTACAGGTGTTGGGCGAGCTTGTCACGGACGCTGAACAGGGGACTTACGTCCCCCGCTCGGCTCCAATCCCCAATCCCTAATCCCTAATCCCTTCTCTTCCCATTGCCCATCGCTGCGATCCGGTTCACGGCGTTGAGGAACGCTTTGGTGCTGGCTTCGACGCTGTCGGTCGAGACGCCGCGGCCGCGGAAGAGGCGGCCTTCGTGTTCGAGTTCGACTTGGACTTCGGCCTGGGCGTCTTTGCCCATCGTGATGCTGTGGACGTGGAAGTCCTTGCACGTGACGTGGGTTTGCGTGATCTGTTCGATGGCCAGGAAGATGGCGTCCAACGGGCCGTCGCCCGTGTTCATCTTGGCGGTGAAGGTCTCGCCGCGGCGGCGGAGCACGAGTTCGACGTCGGGCTCGCGGCCGGTGCCAGTGGCGGCGTAGTAGGAGACCAGCGACCAGAGCTCGCCGACGGCCATGATCTCCTGCTCGACCAGGGCGGAAATGTCGCCGTCGTAGATCTCCTTCTTCTTGTCGGCCAGGATTTTGAACTCTTCGAAAACGGCGTCGAGTTGCTCGGGCGAGAGGTGGTAGCCGAGCGTGCGGACGCGGTCGGCCAGGGCGGCCCGGCCGCTGTGCTTGCCCAGGACGAGTTCGGTCTGGGCGTAGCCGACGTCCTCAGGCCGCATGATCTCGTAGGTGGTTCGCTCCTTGAGCATGCCGTCCTGGTGGATGCCCGCCTCGTGGGCGAACGCGTTTTGGCCGACGATCGCCTTGTTGCGTTGGACCTGGATGCCCGTGACGCCGGAGACGAGCCGGCTGGTCGGCAGGAGCCGCTGGGTGACGATGTGGGTGTCGGCCCGGTAGAAGTCATTCCGCGTTCGCAGGGCCATGACGACCTCTTCGAGCGAGCAGTTGCCCGCCCGTTCGCCGATTCCGTTGATCGTACATTCGATCTGGCCCGCGCCCGCCTCGACCGCCGCCAGGCTGTTGGCCACGGCCATGCCCAGGTCGTTGTGGCAATGGACACTCAAGATCGTCCGATGGATGTTGGGCACCCGCTGGCAAAGCGTGGCGATGACGCGGTGCATCTCGGACGGCATGGCGTAGCCGACCGTGTCGGGGATGTTGACCGTCGTGGCGCCGGCGTCGATGGCCGCCTCGACGACCTGGCAAAGAAAGTCGATCTCGGTCCGGGCGGCGTCCTCGGGCGAGAACTCGACGTCGTCGCAATAGCCCTTGGCGCGGCGGACTCCTTCGACGGCCCGCTGGATGATCTCGTCCTTGCCCATCCGGAGCTTATGTTCACGGTGGATGGCGCTGGTGGCCAGGAAGACGTGAATTCGGCGTTGCGGAGCGTGCTGGACGGCCTCCCACGCGCGGTCGATGTCGGCCTCGCGGCATCGGGCCAGGCCGCAGACGGTCGAGCCGCGAACTTGCCGGGCGATCTCGCGGACGGCCTCGAAGTCGCCGGGCGAAGCGATCGGGAATCCGGCCTCGATCACGTCGACGCCCAACTCGACCAGCGCGTGGGCGACCTCCATCTTCTCGGCCAGGTTCATGCTCGCGCCGGGCGATTGCTCGCCGTCGCGGAGCGTCGTGTCGAAAATGACAATGCGTCGGTTATCAGGAGTAGTCATATCCGTGCCTCAATGCCTCGTGGTATTTGGGGAGTGCAAGTCTCTGCTTGCAAAAGTGGTGTGTAGGAAACGAATCCGGCGTGCCGACCCTTGGCCGGCCCCGGCAACACCAACCAGGCCCTGGTTGGCTCGATTCGTCGTCCTGTGGTTCCACGGGGCATGAGGGGGAGGGGGAATTGGGGATTAGGGATTAGGGATTGGGGGCTCGGGACTCGGGGTTCGGGATTTGAAGCCGAGCGGGGGACGTTAGTCCCCTGTTTTGGTATCACACATTTCTGTCCGCGGGGCACAAAAAAACCCCGGGGCTGGTTGGGCCCTGGGGTTTTTTTATTGGACTGGTCTAGTTGGAAACTCGACGCGCCAAACCCCTAGGGCCGTGGACCGGCTAAGGCCGGTAACAACAGCGATAGGAAGGTAAGGCGAGTCATTGTCACATTTCTCTCAAAATCGGGGGGTGGCAGCTTGTGCCACGGGAAAAAGAGGACAGGTGCAATTTGCCGTCAACGGCCCTGCGGGTGCTTCGCACAAATTGCACCAGTCCCCTTTTTCCTCCGTATAGGGTATCGGCCGGGGGTAAACCCCATGATCGGCCAACCTCCTAAGAATAGGGGATCCACCGAATCTAGTCAAGGTGAGGCGATCAAACCGGCCTTTGTTGGCCTGGGGGACCGTGCGATAATTCGGGTGAGCTACATTTGGAAGTGGCGAAACGGCCAGTTTTGTGTGCATTGAAGGCAGCTCTCGAGGGCCAGCGCGATGCCCGGCGAGAATCTGGATCTGATCAGCGACAGTGGTCCACCCGAAAGGATGGGGCGGGGACGGCGTTTTCTGGGCATCCAGTTCGCCTGCTGCGACGTTTATACACGGATCTACGCCAACCGGGAGGGCACCGCTTACGAGGGGAACTGCCCTAAGTGTGGTCGGCGAGTGAGGGTGGGAATCGGCCCGGGGGGGACGGATGCCCGATTCTTCACGGCGTATTGAGTTTGAGTCAAAAGGCCGTTTCGGCTACCCTTCCACCTCCCGGCGGTGGGTGGCATTGGCGTCTTGCCAGTGATAGAGCCTCCAATCACTGGCAAGATGCCAGTGCCACCCCATGGAGAAGGTCGGTCGAGTGATGGATTACGAAATTCAACGGCCCACGCGGCACTGTCATGCGACGCAACGGGAGTTGGCCCCGGGCGAGACGTACTACTCGGTCTTGCTGAGCGAGGGCGACGACCTCGAACGGCGCGATTACAGCGTCGAGGCGTGGGAAGGCCCTCCGGAAGACGCGGTTGGCTGGTGGAAGGCCGAGATCCCCAGCGCCAAGTCGAAGAAGCGGCACTGGGCGCCCAACGACGTGATGCTCCAGTTCTTCGACGAACTGGACGCCCAGGAGGAGCGCCGGGACATGCGTTATGTCCTGGCCCTGTTGCTGGTGCGCCGCCGGGTGATGCGTCACGAGGAGACCGAGCGGGATGACGAGGACCGGGAGACGTTGGTTTTATACTGTCCTCGCCGGGAGGAGACCTACCGGGTCGAGGCGGTGGCGCCCGACCCGAAGCGCGTTCAGGCCATTCAGGAAGAACTGGCGGCCTTGTTGGAGTGAATCACACGGAGTAATCGTTCATACCTCGGGGCAATGCGGCGGAAAAGGTGCCAGGCACCTTTTGTGCAAAGCACCCGAAGGGCCGTTCCGGCAAAAGGTGCCTGGCACCTTTTCCGCGTGCTGTGAACGGTTACCACACGGAAGGCGGAGCGATCCATGGAAGGTTATCGACGAGTGATGTGGCTGGCCGTGGTGGCGGGTCTTTTTTCGGCCAGCGGCGCGCACTGCCCGCGGTTTCAGCCGCCGGGCTTCCAGCAGATGGGGCGGCCGGTCCTGTCGCCCGAGCCGACGTTGGCCGAGGTGATCGAGACGGTCAACCGGAACAGCTCCCCGATTAAGTCAATTTCGGCGGCCAACGCAAAAATCAGCTCGCCCGACATGCCGACAACGCTTCGCGCCAGCATCGCCATACAGCGACCGTATCGTTTCCGGCTTCGGGCAGGGACGGCCATGACGGGCGAGGAAGTCGACCTGGGCAGCAACGACGCGTTGTTCTGGTTCTGGGCGCGCCGCGACGCGAATCATGCGGCCTACTGGTGCCGTCACGACCAGTTCGATCAGAGCCAGGCCCGGCAGATGATCCCCATCGCCCCGGCCGAGCTGATCGCCGCGCTGGGTATGGCCGAGCTGGATCCAGCACTGGCTCATCAAGGGCCGTTTCGACGGCCGGACGGCCGGATCGAGGTCCACACGATCCGTGACATGCCCACCGGTCCGATGCGCAAGGTGACCGTGGTCGATCCCCAGACCGGTTACGTCGTCGAACAACAGCTCTACGACTCGGGCAACCGGCTGTTGGTCAGCGCGTTGGCCCGCGACCACCGCGTTGACCCGCTCTCCGGCCTGGTTATGCCCAAGGAGGTTTACATTCGTTGCCCAGAGAACAAGTTTGAGATGGACGTCAAGCTGGGCAACGTTGCCATCAACACGCTTCAAGAAGGAACCGAGCCGATCTGGGAGATGCCACGTTTCGACGCCCAATTGGTCAACCTGGGTGACCCGAACGTCCGCTTCATCCCCGCCTCCGCTTCGCGCGAGCGTCCTCGCGGCGCGCCCCGTCGAGCGTTCTGACAGCCTGATGCAACGATGCAACTGGGCGTCATTGGCTCCGCAAGTGCTCATTGCGACGTCCCTCTGTAGGGAACGCCCTCTGTGGCGTTCCGACGGGGGTGTTGCCTCCTAATCGGAACGCCACGGAGGGCGTTCCCTACAGTTAACCGTGGAGCATGGCGCCCAGTTGCTTCCTTTCAACGGGATTCAGCCGACTCGGCGCCGCTAACTTTGGCGCATCTTGTTGCGCGCGCGGCTGAGCATGGGCCCGATGCTGTTCTCGGCCAGGCCGACGGCCATGCTGATCTCGAAGTAGCTCTTGCCTTCGAGATGGAACATGCGGACCACTTGGGCTTCGGTGCCGTCGAGCTGTTCGAGCAGACGGTCGACCTCTTCCTGATCTTCGATCCGCTTGACTGGGGCGTGGCCGGCGGTGTCGACCCGTTGATTAGAATATCCCCCCAATTGGGCTGCCGTCTTGCGCTCGAGCATCTTCTTGACGACGATCCGTCGGGCGACCACCGTCAGGTAAGTAGCCAAGGAGGAGTGACCGCGGAAGCGGCACAAGATAGCGAAGTCGTCGCGGACCAGATTAAGGAAGACCTCGGCGCACAGGTCGTCGCGGTCCTCGGGCGTAAGGCGCACGCTCTTCGCCTTGGCCGTGTGATTGACGACGTGAACGACCAGTCCCATGAACCGGTCGACGAAGTCTTCCCACGCCCGGGGTTTCCGTTGCAGACACCGCTGCAGAAGAGTGCGGTCGATTTCGGAAAGGACCACGCTGACTGTTCCTTGTTGTTGCCCTTTGGCCTCTGTGGAGCCGCCTGATGGAGCAACTCCGTCGAAAGAGGAGCTACGCGCGAACGCGTCCATTCAGAGAGCCGCCGGCGCCCAATACACCTTTGATTGTAAATAGGATCGAAACCCACGGCAAGGCGAGAGTAGGCCCGAGACTCCCCATAAGGGCTGGTTTTCGGGAACCGCCATTCCGCAGATCCGGACTGATCGGCCAAGTCGCCATTCTGCTAAAGTGCTTCGAGAACAAGCACTTCGGACGTAAGTTAGTCGCAGAAGGAGACGGGGGAAGAAGACTCGCACAAAGGCGCGAAGGCGCAAGGAAGGGCAGGGAAGGAACTACCGGGAGCCGGGCCCAAGATGGCTGGTGAGAGTTCAGGCCGTCTTCAGAGCCTGTGTCTCAAGGGCCTGGTCGTCGAGCACGGTCGTTTCGGAGGGGCCAGCCACGGCGTCCCGATTGGATGAGTGCCGCTGGCTATCTATCCAGATTCGCCAGCTATCGTATTTTGGATTCTGGAGTTTCAGGACGATCAGGGGGTTGCGCTGAGGGCGGACCGGTTTGGCGATGAGGTTCATCCGCGCTTCGCGAGGCGTGCGACCGCCCTTCTTCACGTTGCATTTCAAACACGCGCAGACCATGTTTTCCCACGTGCTCATGCCGCCGCGACTGCGGGGGATGACGTGATCCAAACTCAATTGGCCCAAGGGGAAACGGCGACCGCAATACTGGCACTGTCCGCCGTCCCGGGCAAAAATGGCGTGACGGCTCAGCCGCATGGTCCGGCGGGGCATCCGGTCATAGAAAAGCAGGCGAATGACGCGGGGCACCTGGATCTCGAAGTTGACCGCCTTGATCCAATCGTCGTGCGGTCGTTTCTCGCCCGCCCGAAGCTCGCTCATCTCGCGCCAGGTGTCGAAATCGTAGTTCGAGAAAGCGCCGTCCTCGTCGTGGATGACTTCGGCCATCTCGCCCAGCAAGAGTCCGAACGCCCGGCGTACCCCAACGACGTGGACCGCCACGTAGAAGCGGTTCAGCACCAGCACGCTGGCACAAAGGGCCTCGGACTTCGCCTCGGGCGCCATGAAGATTACCTCCTGGACGGTGCGCTTCGCCGCAAGGGGATACCCAACACATACCAGGTAGATCTTTATCCTATCCGATCGTCGTCCCTACTACCAGAGGGCAACGAAAGCATCAGGCCATACCCCCCGGTAGTGACAGACGGGATTTTTAATGGGAATAATAATTGCTCAGGGCATGGTGTAAAAAACGCCTCTGATTCGCAGGCCGCGATTTTCGGTTCGCGGTAGTATGAGAAAATCGTCAAGGACGCCTTGTCACGGTCCGGGCGATCCCGATAGGATGAAGTTGTCCTAGTGATCATCGCGTTTCGAGCGAGAAAGGTGGGCGCCCGGCGGGCGCCCTGATACGAGCCATTCTGCCTCGCATCACTCGGCAAGAGCGCGAACATCAGCAATAAGGGTCCGGCGTCATTGGATTCGATGCCGACAGTCTTCTGTATGGGGAGTGGGTCCATGCTTCGATACTATTGCGACTTGTGTCACCGAGAACTCGATCCGGAAGAAGACCTTCGCTACGTGGTGAAAATGGAGGTTTACGCCGCGTTCGACCCCGTGGCGGTCGACGAGGCCAGCGAGGAACGCAACCACCTCCAAGAGATTCAAGACATCCTCGAGCAGCTCGAGGACGCCGACAGCGATCAGATCGGCGCCGACGTCTACCGCCAGTTGCGGTTCGATCTGTGCCCCGAATGCCACAAGCGGTTCGTCAGCAACCCGCTGGGGCGCGAAACGGCCAAGCTGTTCAACTTCAGCAAGAACTAGCCGGCCGTTGAAATAGTCGAGGGCTGTAGGGTGGGGCACACTTGCCCCACCGAGTCACTGGCGCTCGCGCCAGTGCCACCCAGCGGCTAAGTTCGTAGGCCGGGTCGTGAACCGGCAGGGGCTAAGATTGCCGGGTCACGACCCGGCCTACTTCTGCGATCAGACGTTGATCGATAGACGGACCGCCACGGATCACTCATCTTCTCGCAATCTTGCCTCATGCCACGTCGCCGTTCTTATCGTAGGCCGAGTGTGCTTCGCGCGAACCGGCTGATCGTGCTTCTGGTGATCGCGGTTGTGGTGGTCGCCTCGCGCTGGTGGGAAGGGCGGGACAAGCCCGACGCGCCCGAGAGCCTGGCCGAAGGCGACTATCGAGTCGAACGGGTGGTCGACGGCGACACGCTTTATTTGAAGAACGGGGCCAAGATTCGTCTGATCGGCGCCGACACGCCCGAGACGGTCATGAAGAACCATCCGGTCGAGCCCTGGGGACCCGAGGCGACCGAGTTCACGAAGAACTTCGTCCGCCACGGCACGGTCCGTCTGCAATTCGACCGCGAGCGCAAGGACCGCTACGGTCGGTTCCTGGCCCATGTCTGGGTGGACGACGAGTTGCTCAGCGAAGAACTCATCCGTGCCGGTCTTGCCCGGGCCGTGACCAAGTACCCCTATTCCCGGTCGATGAAGACCCGCTTCCGCCGCGCTGAGGATGAAGCCCGCGAGGCGCGACGGGGCATTTGGTCGGAGCCGTAAATTGCTCCAGGTGGCACTGGCATCTTGCTAGTGCTGGGTGCAAGAGCACTGGCAAGATGCCAGTGCCACCGGGCCGTAAACGGTATCTGGTTGGCGTCATTCATTCGCCCCAACGGGGCCTCGTTCTCCCAGCCCAGGGCAACGCCCTGGGGATTCGGGTAACGCGTACATTCTTTTCGGGCCAACGGCCCAACGGTTCCATTGTGAATCGGTTGGCCCGTTGGGCCGAGACGTATGTTTGGCCAAACCAGTTCCCAGGGCGATGCCCTGGGCTGGGAGAACGGCTGGGCCTTCGGCCCGTAGTGCATGGCGCCTATCGACATGAACCCCGCCAGCTTGTTGCCCTGGATTGGGCCTGGTAAAATGGATCTCTTGACGAGGGTGCTTCAAGGATCAGCGGGCTTCCGAAGTTTACAAGACGCTTTTCGGTTCTTGATGCGAACCGCCCTCACCCCCGTCCCCTCTCCCAAAGGGAGAGGGGAGGCGCTGGAGCCCACCTTTTCAGGCTGTTGTGACTTTCTTCTGCTCTGAACGGAAAACGAATCGTGATTACCAACAAACCATTGCGTATCGCCGTGATCGGCGGCGATGGGACGGGACCGGAAGTGGCGGCCGAGGGGATGAAGGTACTTCGGGCGGTCGCCAAGCTGGAAGGCATCCCGGTCGAGACCAAGGATTTTGACTTCGGCGGCGATCGCTACCTGGCCACGGGCGAGATCCTGCCCGAGGGAGCGGTCGAGGAACTCGCCACGTTCGACTCGATCCTGCTCGGCGCGGTGGGCCATCCCGACGTGGCCCCGGGCATCCTTGAAAAAGGCCTGCTGCTGGAACTACGGTTCACGTTCGACCAGTACATCAACCTCCGCCCGGTGAAGTTGTTTCCCGGCGTCGAGACCCCGTTGGCCGGCAAGAAGCCCGAGGACATCGACTTCGTCGTCGTCCGTGAGAACACCGAAGACATGTACGCCGGCGCCGGCGGCTTTTTGAAGAAAGGCACGCCCGACGAAGTCGCTATGCAGACGGCTATTTATACGCGCAAAGGCTGCGAACGATGCATCCGTTGGGCCTTCGAATACACCCGCAAGCGAAACCAGAAGAAGCGGCTCACGCTGGTGGCCAAGACGAACGTCCTGACCTACGGGCATAGCCTTTGGCAGCGGACCTTCGACGACGTGGCCAAGGACTACCCGGACATCGAGACCGACTACAACCACGTCGACGCCTGCTGCATGTGGATGGTCAAGAACCCCGAGTACTACGACGTCATCGTCACGACGAACATGTTCGGCGACATCATCACCGACCTGGCCGGCATCCTGCAAGGCGGAATGGGCGTCGCCGCCGGCGGGAACATCAACCCCGAGCCGGGCGGAACCAGCATGTTCGAGCCCATGGGCGGCAGCGCCCCGAAATACACCGGCCGCGGCCTGATCAACCCGATCGCCACCATCGCCGCCGCCGGCATGTTGCTGGAACAAGCCGGCCACGAAAAGGCCGCCGCCCGAGTCCTAAAAGCCATCCAAACCGTCACCGGCACCAAAATGAAAAGCCAAGCCGCCGGCAAGATGGGCTACTCGACCAGCGAAGTCGGCGATTTGGTCGTCGAGGCGTTGTGAGGGGCTCGGTACTGGGGACTGGGGACTCGGGATCGAAACCGAGCGGGGGGCGTTAGCCCCCTGTTCCGTTTGGCGGGACTCGGGACCGGGGGCTAGGGACTGGGGTCTGGAGAGGAAGGGGGATGGGCATGGCGAAGCGAGAACCAAGGCATTTCGGTCATGATTTGCCCGCCGGGTGTTGCGATTGGCGTTGTTTCGGATGTGTACCGTGAGACGATATCCGTGATTCCTTGGTAATGGGAGGAACGGCTCATGAGGACGTGGAAGCATCCCGATCTTGGAAACATCACCTATGATGACATTAGCTGGATAAGAGTATTCAGCCTTCCGGCGTTCAAAGTGTTCAAATACCGTTCCGACAGACGCAACGCAGGGAGTTCCAGAATCGAGATTCGTTTCTGGGTTGACGAGGATGGGCAGCTTCCGTCGGAGAGCGCCATTGCGGTTGCCAAAAAGGTGATCGAAAACCAGGAGGTCCTTGTTCGCAGACTGAAAAAGTCTTTTTATGACGACTTGAACGGACGTGGACCGGATTCGGGCATGTGGTGGCACGGGAACATTCAGTTCGTTCGCGAGATACTGACGGACGAACGCGACGGCAAGAAAGCACAAACACTCAAGTCCGTCGATGATCTGGACAATGTGCTGGGCGAGCCGGTGGTGTGGATTCAGGAATCGGTCGGCAGCGAGTACGATAAACCCTGTGCGGTCCTTGGTTTTGGGGCACGATTCGAGATCGAACACGGCGTTGGAATCCTCACGGACGGCACTCGAATTCTCGGAACGGGCTTTCTGAACGACGTGAGCCCGTTCAAGCGTTCGCGAATGCAATACGGATAGCAAGTCGCAAAGTGGTTGTTCCGCTTGCCCGATTTCTTGATCCGAACAACAGAGCGGGGAGCATTGGCCCCCTGTTCCGTTTGCCTATTGAAAAGGAAGCCACATTCATTCGTAAGCCGGATCGTGATCCAGCGATGAGCCTAATCGGAGGATGCGATAGTGGGCTTGGCAATAGCGAGTGGCATGATTGCTGGCGTCGTCTGCCTTGGCGCCTGGCTCATCCTACGCTTCTGTGCCCGAAGGTATGAGTGGCCACCGGTGATGAGTTGCTCGTTGGTGTTGATTATGGGTTTCCTAGTGTTCCCCATTCTATGCACTGGAATCATGCCCTGGGTCCGCGAAGCGAATCGCACGGAACTCCGAGACGTATCGGCTTCGGAGGCAAATAAGATACTCCACTTCCATCAGGTGCCTGACGACGCGACCAAAATATTTTGTCTGTTCGATATGTACTGCGGACTCACCGAAGCCTCCGAGTTTACGATCGACGAAGCAGGCTTTCTCGCCTGGGCAAAACAGAACGGGTGGCAACCAGAACGTTTCGAGACGGCGATGGACATCAAGGAGCCTTGGTGTCTCGAATCCAATAATGCCGACTGGTTCACACGCGTATTCCATGAGGGCGAGCCTAGCATCGTGGTGGAACGGGGCTACTATTTCGACACCTATGACGATGAACAGCCAGATGACAATGGGCTATCCATTCTCTATGATCTGAATACTGGTCGCTGCTATTTCGTTCGGACGACTTATTAAACCACACAAGGAGCCCACCATGCCCATCATGCAATCCCCCCCCGGCCCGTATACGGTACTTGACGGCAAGCGATATCTCTACTTCTCCGGCACGGGCTACCTCGGGTTGCAGGGGCATCCGGAGGTGATCCGGGCCGCATGCGAGGCGACGCAGAAGTACGGCATGGGAAGCGCGACGTCACGCGTGGGGGCAGGCGAGATGCCGCCGTTGATCGAGGTCGAAAAGAATGCGGCCGAGCTGTTCGGGTGCGAGGATGCGTTTTATTTTCCGTCGGCCTACTCGGGCAACACGATCCTGGCCCTGGCGCTGGACGGGCAGTTCGACGCCGTGTTCACCGATGAGCGGAGCCACTATAGCGTTGTCGAGGCGGCTCGGCTGACGCAGAAGCCCGTGCACGAGTTCGCCCACGCCGATCCGGACGACCTCGTGCGGCAGATCAAGACGCACCTCGCCTCGGGCGGCCGGCCGCTGGTGATGAGCGACGGTGTGTTTCCCGGACGGGGCGACTACCCGCCGATCCAAGACTACTGCCGCGTGCTGGCCGAGTTCCCCGGGGTCCTGCTGTCGATCGACGACGCCCATTCGGTCGGCGTGCTGGGCGACCACGGTCGGGGCACCTACGAGCACACGGGCGTCTACGACCGGGGCGTGAACCGCATGGCCGACGGCGGCGACGGGCCGAGGCTCTTCTTCTGCGGCACGATGAGCAAGGCGTTCGGCGGCTACGGCGGCATCATCCCCGGCGATGCGGCGTTCATCAAGCACTTGAAGGACACGTCGACCTATTTCCGCGGTTCGAATCCTCCGCCCGCGCCTGCCGCGGCGGCGTCGGCCCGGGCGTTGCGGCTGGTGATGGACGATCCGAGCATCCTGGCCGGATCGCGTCGGAACGTGGCGGCCGTGAAGGCCGGCTTGCGCGAGTTGGGCCTGACGGACAACGACTCGCCCGTCGCGTTCGTCGGCGCGACGATCGGTGACGCCGACCACATGAAACGCATGCACGCGGCCCTGCTGGAACGTGGGATCTACGTCACCTATCGGGCGACCTACTCCGGCCTGGGGGCAGAAGGTGCGATTCGGATCGCCGTTCTGGCCAATCACACAGACGAGATGATCACCCAACTGCTCGACACCCTGCGAAGCCTTGTCTAGCCGGCGGCCCGGCGGTACGCTGTAGTGCATCGGTGCGGTGTCTCACAATGATGAATTGGACAAGAGGCTCCTACTGGGTGCCAGGGTGCCATGCCCAGACGTCGCTTCAGCGGCGGATGGGCATGTTGGCAAGGGTGTCCCGATATCATGCCCATCCGCCGCCAAGGCGGACGTCTGGGCATGGCACCCAGCTTCATTGGGTGGCACTGGCATCTTGCCAGTGCTGTTTTCTACGAGAGTATATGGGGTAAAACACTGGCGAAATGCCAGTGGCACCCATTTCAAAACACACTCCCAGGAGCGATGCTCATGAAAGGCACGATGTTCGATCTGTCAGGCCGGACGGCGCTGGTGACCGGTGGAAGCCGAGGGCTGGGTCGGGCGATGGCGCGAGGATTCGCCCTGGCCGGGGCCGACGTGTTCCTCTGCAGCCGCGACGGCGACGAACTGAAAGAGGCCGCCCGGGAGCTGGCCGACGAGACGGGCCGACGCATCGAATGCGCGGTGGCCGACCTGATGCGGCGCGAGGAGGTCGAGCCGCTGGCCCAAAAGGCGCTCGATGCGCTGGGCAAGATCGACATCCTGGTCAACAACGCCGGCGGCAACATCGTCTCGCCCGTCGATCAGATCGTCGACCGCGACTGGGACGACCTGATGCAACTGAACGTCCATAGCGGCATGGCCCTGACCCGCGCGTTGGCCCCGGGCATGAAAGAGCGACGCTGGGGACGGGTGATTTTCACGTCGTCGATCATGGCCTTTTTGAGCACGGCGGGCCGAAACGCCTATTCGACGACGAAGTCGGCTCTGCACGGATTGGTCAAGTCGTGCTCGCTGGACCTGGGTCCGTACGGCATCACGGTCAACTGCATCGCCCCAGGCCCGTTCGCCACACACATGCCAATGTCGATCCTCAGCAAGAAGCAGCAAGAAGAGCTGGCCGCCCGAACGGCCCTGGGCCGTTGGGGCCTGCCCGACGAACTGGCCGGCCCCGCCTTGCTCTTGGCCAGCGACGCCGGCTCCTACATCACCGGCAGCATCTTGATCGTCGACGGGGGTGTGATGGCGAGGGTGTTTTGACGCTAAACCCAGTCGGTTTTGACTCTCCACCACCGGTTGGTTTTTTTAGCAAAACGATCTTCGAGATACAAGGGAGCCCACACCGAGTCAGACGAGAATGTGTGGGAATCGTGCCTCTGGGAAAACACCTTTACGAAGATCGCTAGATCATGCCGTATCGTTTGACGCTTGCCGTGCTTGTTATGCTTGCCTTCTGGGTAGAGAACCCCAGACGTGCCTTAGCTCAGCCCAATAGCGAGGCGATAGCCGATCTGGAACGGGTGCGCGAGCGCATGGTTGCATCGCTTCTGGAAGGTACCGATCTGGAGTCGGCCCGACGGTTGGAAGAAACACTCGAGTCCGACGGCACGTGGCCGGACATTGACTACACCGATATGCATCGGGCGAGCTGGAAACTGCTCGTCCATCTCGATCGAGTGAAGCAATTGAGTCAAGCGGCGCGGCGACATGCCGCCGAGTCGGATCGTGCGGCCGCACGTCGCGCGGCAGTGTCGGCGCTGGGACATTGGCTCGATAAGGATTATCGCAACCCAAACTGGTGGCACAACCAGATCGGCGCGCCCGACCGGGTGGCCGCGATCATGCTCTTGCTGGGCAACGACCTCCCGAGCGACCGACGTGAAGCCTGCTTGAAAATCCTCCGCCGGGCGAAGTTGGGCTGGAAGACGGGCCAGAATCTGATTTGGGTCGCGCGAATCACGGCAGCCCGGGCCGTGCTTCAAAAGGACTTGGCGTTGGCCGAAAAGATGTTCGCCCGGCTGGCCGATGAGATTGCCGTGACCGATTGCGAAGGGCTCCAGGCCGACTTCAGCTTCCATCAGCACGGACCATGCCTCTACAACCACGGCTACGGGGCCGGATTTGCCGTCGATAGTTCTCGCATCGCCACCCAGGTCCAGGGCACTCGGTTTGCCTTTTCGCCGGACAAGATCCGTCTGATCAGCAGCCTTATCCTGGACGGGAGCCAATGGATGGCCCGAGGACCGACGAGTGACATGGGGGCCGAAGGCCGAGCGATCACGCGCCAGAACCAAACGGCAACTTATCTTACCCAAGCCGCGACGAACATGCTGGCCTTGCCAACCGGCCGGGAAGACGAGTTTCGGGCGCTGGTCGCAAGGATCTCGGGACAGTCGGGAACACCGTTGGTGGGCAACCGGCATTTCTGGCGATCGGATTTCATGGTCCATCACCGCAAGGCCTACTACACTTCTGTCCGCATGTTTTCTAAGCGAACGGTCAACACCGACTCGCCGTGCAACAGCGAGGGGTTATTGAGCCACCATCTGGCCGACGGGTGCAACTATCTCCTGCGGACAGGACGAGAATACGAAGGCATTTTCCCGGTCTGGGATTGGCAGAAGATTCCCGGCACGACGGTCGTCCAACGAGCCAAGTTGTCGGGTAGCGTTCGCCGCCGGGGGGGCCGCGAATTCGTCGGGGGAGTTTCCGACGGGACATACGGCCTGGCCGCGTTCGATCTGGTCCGTGACGAACTCACAGCACGGAAGGCTTGGTTCTTCTTCGACAAAGAATACGTTTGTCTCGGGGCAGGAATCACGTGCTCTGCGCAGCAACCTGTTCTTACAACGATCAATCAATGCCTGTTGGCGGGGGACGTCGTCGCGCAAAATGGCCAACACTCGGGCGTATTGCCGCGTGGCGTCCACGATTCAAACCAATTCCAATGGGTGCATCATGACCGGGTGGGTTACATATTCCCGCAGAAGGCTCGAATGCAATTGGCCAATCAGAAGCGAACGGGCGATTGGCGCCATATCAATCATCGGTATCCCGACACTCCGGTCCAAGAAGACGTCTTTATGCTGGTGATCAACCACGGGACCGCTCCTCGGGATGCGGAATATGCCTATCTTGTTGTGCCCGACGTGTCACGTTCTGATTTGGCCAAGTACGCAGAACGAGTGCCTGTTCGTATCGTGCGCAACACGCCTGATTGCCAGGCCGCCTGGCACCGCGAATTGAAGCAGGGCAGAGTAGCCTTCTACATAGCCGGCGAAGTGACACTCGATGAAGGCATCCGGTTGGCGGCTAATCAGCCTTGCCTGGTGCTGGTCCGTCTACAGAACGGCCGATGGAATGTGTCTGTCTCCGATCCGCGCAATCGGGAATCAACGGTGACAGTCGAGTTGTCCATCGGCAACCAGCAGCACCAGATGAAATTTGCGCTGCCTGGCGGACAAATGGCCGGCAAGAGCGTCACCCAGTCCGCCGGTGCGTCATTGCGAAGGGGCGAATAGCGGGCTGATGCTCCCGCTCTCTCCAATCCCCAATCCCCAATCCCCAATCCCCCGTCTCACTCCCACGCCACGACGACCGGTGTCCCGACGCCGATGCCGAGACGTTCGGCGGCCGATTCGCCGACGATGGCCAGTTCGAGGCAGCCGTTGGAGCCGACCAGGGCGATGAGCGTGCCGAAGGGGTGTTCGCCGTAGGCGTTGTAGACGCCCCACGTCTCGTAGATGTTGCAGACGATGCACGCGCGACCGTCGGTGGGCCGACCGGCCAGCATGTCGCCCGAGATGTTGGTGATCAGGTTGCCGAACGAGTCGATCCGCATGACGACCCCTTCGACCCGATCGTGGCGCACTACCGGGTGGGGCCATTCGAGCGTGCTCAGGGCCTCGTGCGGCGGGCCGAATCGGGACGGATCAACGCCCAGGCTCAGATAGGCGGCGGCCGGGGCCATGATGTCGCGGCCGTGGAACGTCGTCGAGACCGGGTCGAGCCGATACTCGGGGTTCTCGAGCCGGAAGATCCACTCGGGCGGCGTCTTCGCGGCAAGACGGCTCAACAGGCCGTTGTCCGGGGCGACGAAAAGCCGCTTTCCGATCCGGGCACAGACGATCGCCCGCTCGGTCCCCACGCCCGGGTCGACCACGGCCAAATGAACTGTTCCCTCGGGGAACCGGTTGGCCACGTCGTCCAACACGACGGCCCCCTCGCGGATGTCCTGGGCGGGAATGTCGTGCGTGATGTCGACCAGTGTTGCCCGGGGGTTGATCGTAAGAATCACCCCCTTGAGCACGGCTGTATAGGGGCTGCCCGACCCGAAATCGGTCGTCAGCGTGATCAGGCTCACATCTGGTCGATCAGCTTCAGGCACAGTTCGCGGACCTGGGCGGGGTTGACGTTGGGGTTCTTCTGTTTG
>JAFGFF010000051.1 GCA_016931075.1 Pirellulales bacterium
CCCGCTGTGCATGTCGGCCACCCAAATCCGTCGCGACTCGATCTGTTCGAGTTGCTCGCGCGAGAGCACCTGCCGGGCTTCGACGATCGGCTTGCCGCGAAAGTGCGTCATCGGATAGTCGGGGTGGTCGTAGAGGTACCATGCGTTGCGGTCCCGCGCGTAGTACAATAGCGAAAAATACAAAAGTGGCGAGCAGACCACGACCGGTTCGCCCGGCCGCCGTCGCGACTCAAGAAAAGCCACGGCCGCCCGGCCGCCCGGACGATGGGCCACTTCGAGCCGCATGTGGCGGCTCAGATTTCCGTCGATCGCCACCAGCATGAGAACGGTGATGACGAGCCACCGCACTTCCCGCGGGCGGATTCTCGCGATGAGGACCGCGGCACCGGCCATCAACAGCAGGTGAACACTGAACAGATAGCGCGCCGTGAACACCCGGGTGTCGTACTGCGTGATCAGCGCGGCGGCCGCCAGCGGCACGACAACGGCCGTGACAAGGTACCACTCGGGGCTTTTCGCCCGGCGTAGCAGCAACCCGAGAACGACAAGACAGCCCACGGTCGTCACGATCGCCCCGAAACGGTCGGAACCAAACGGCACCAGAAGACAGACTCGGTCGAGTGCCTTGGGGATGCTCCAAGCGGTCATCGGGTGGGTCCAGAAATCGGACTGCACCTGGGCGCGCTGGGCCAACAACGTCGGAATCCACGGCAAATAGCCGATCACCACAATCGCGCCCGCCACGAGAACGCCCGAGACAGGCAAACGTTTTGCCCGGGCACTCCTCGCGTTTTGCGCCTCCCTATGCCGGCTCGACCACGCACCAACCACGAGAAACGCGGCGAGAAAGACGAATTGCGCGGCCGCCGACAGCAAACCGTAGTAATGCGTGTAGGCCAGCGCGAGACTTGACACGCCGAAGAGTATCCAGCGGCGATAGACTCTCGGCGCGTGGATCGCCCGAAACATGAGCCAACTCGAAACGGCCGTCAGACACGCCGCCAAAACGTACATGCGGATCTCCTGCGACCAACGGACCTGAAACGTGCCAAGGGCGATCAGCGCGGCCGCGATCAGGCCGGCCCTTTGACCCAGCGGAATCAGGCCGTTGGGAACCGACGAGCGATGGCCGACGAATGCTTCGGCGACAAACAAATAGACGACCAAAACCGTCAACAGGCCAAGCAAGACGCTCAAACCACGCATGGCCAACAGACTCTCGCCCAACACGAGCGTCCACGACTTCAGCAGGAGAAAATAGAGTGGCGGATGGTTGTCCATCCCCACGCGGCGCACCATTTCCGCCCATGGAAACCGGATGGCACCCCAGCAAAACGACTCGTCGAACCACAGGCTGCGAGCCGTCAGTTGATAGCTTCGAGCCAACAGGCCCGCCAGCAAGACCACGGCCAACACGATCCCGACCAGATGGCGAGGATAAACCGCCGCGCCGGACACGTGCCGGGACGATTCATGGGCAGAGCGTTCACGCAACGGGCTGCGTTCGCCTTGCTCCCGCCGGTCTCTCGTCGTCCCATTCATATTGCTTCTATTGCAAGTCACCTCGATCGACCACCTCCGAGCCACCGATCGTCGCCATCGCACGATAGACCTGCAAATCCACGTCGTCGACGATGAAACGGACCGCGCCGTCCGCGGTGGCCACGTGGACGCCGCCCGGGTGGCGGCTGTGCAGGCCGTCGACGTTGTCGTGATCCTCCGCCGAGTAGTCCTTGTGACGCGATTGCGTCACGTTGGGCGGAATGGCACAGGTTGCATAGTTGGCGTTGGCGTAGGGCCACGCGGCCCGAGCGTTCACCTCGGGAAGCGTCTCGCCCAGCATGAACGTGTGGCTCGTTCCGTCGGACACGTTGCCCAGACGCTGCGGCTGTCTGAAATCGCTACGGTGCATCATGCCGTCGCCGTTCTCGAAACCGTCGGCCGAGCCGTTGGTGCCCGGGTTGGCCCAATCGGTTCCGATGTCGTTCGTGTTTCTTGATGCATCGGCGCCCCAGTTGGCCCCGGTAATCGCGTGATAGTTGGTGAATCCCAGAGGAAGTTCGTCGCGGAACGCCGGCGTGTTCGTGCTGGGACCTTGCCACGTGTACGGATCGCTTGGGCACAAGACGAGACTGATCGACTCGGCGACGATGCCGCTTTGAAGATGCGTGGTCTCGGGCAGGCGGCCCTGCCGGTACAACGTCTTTTGTTCCACGTAGGGAAGCACCTCGGCGATCCAACCCCACGACGGAACCTCCGGCCCTCCTCGCGGCGAGCCTTGAATTCCAAAACGCCCGACCGGGCAGTGGCCCCGCGCCTCGTGGTGGGCCAACACGCCCAGGGCCAACTGCTTCAGATGGTTTTTGCACGTGGCGGCGCGGGCCGCTTCGCGCACGGCCTGCACTGCCGGCAACAACAGCGCGACCAACACGCCGATGATGGCGATCACCACCAGGAGTTCCACGAGCGTGAACCCGGCGGCCCGTTTTCTTTCAAGCTCGACCATGACGCAGTCTCCTTACTCCTGCCCAGGATCGGCCACGAGCGCGTTGCCTCGGTTGCGAGCTTCCCGGCGTCGGGGCCTGCCACCGGCGCCATCGCCAAAGAGCGGCCAGCGCGGCCAGACCGTCGCGCCAACGAATTTTCTTTCCCTCGCCGATCCGCCGCGCCACGTAGCGGATCGGCACTTCGTGAATCTTCAGACCCAGCCGGCACGCCTTGGCGGTGACCTCGGGGCAAAACTCGAAACGCTCGCAATCCAATCGCATCGAGCGAAGCAACTCGGTTGGGAACGCTTTGTAGCAGGTCGCCTCGTCGGTCAGCCTTTGCCCATAGAGCATCCATGTGAAAACGTTGAGCACCGAGACGCCCCAGCGAAAAGAGTTCCATCGCCGGCCGTCATTGGGTTCCGCCAGATAGCGCGAGCCGTAGACAACCCGCGCCCGGCCCGACGCGAGCGGCTCGACGAGCCTCGCGTAGTCGCGGGGATCGTATTCCAGGTCGCCGTCTTGAATGATCGTGAACCGGCCGCGCGCCAAGGCAAGACCGGTTCGAATGGCCGCGCCTTTGCCCCGGTTCACGCGGTGGCCGACGATCTCGACTTCGGGACGGCCGGCCCAGGGTTTCAGTCGATCGGGCGTCTGGTCGGTCGAGCCGTCGTCGACGACGACCACCTGTTTGTCGAGCGGCACCCTTAGTACTTTGCGGAGCACCGCGCCGATCGTGGCGGCCTCGTTGTAGACCGGCACGATGACCGTCAGCAGCGGCCGGCGAGAATGGACCTTGTCTCTCATCGCCCCAAAACCCCCGTTGCGTCACGATTCGGTTTCGTCGCGTTCGGCGCCGCGCGACCAGGCGGCCAGGCGCAGCGCCAGCCCGCCGCCCAACGCAAATCCGACGAGGCCGCTGCGTACGACCAACTGGTCCGTCGAAGCAGCCGGCCCATTGAGCCAATAGAAAAGCGGCGTAAGAACGACGATCGTCCAACAGCCCAACTCGATCGCCCAGAGAGGAACCCCCGCCGGTTCGCCCCCGTGGCCGAGCCCATCCCCTTCGCCTGTCGCCGTCTCGTGATTCGTGCCGGGCACTCGTGATTGCGTCACGTCCCGGCCGACCTCGCTCGACATCACGTGCCCCCGCATGCCGCGCCCCGCCGGCAATCTCACCCCGCCGGACCAGGGCCATTGGATACCCTTTGAAAAGTCTCTCTTTTCTCGCATATTTCCTTGAAGATTACAATGGGTCGTCCGGCGGAATTCGTTTTCCCCACTCCCCTCGATAGGGTTCCCCGGCCAGCGTTTTCATCGCCACCGGTTCGACGGCCAACTCGGGCAAGCCCCTTTCGTGTCGCATGCGGTTGGCCTCCTTGGGCGTAACGCGGTAGATGTAGATCGAGTAACCGGCCGAGGCGATCGGTTCGAAATCGAGGAAATAGCGATACCGTTGGCTCCGGTCGTAGAGGTAGTTCACGCTCAACGCGTACCAGCCGGGCCTTGGGCCGCGCGTGTCGTCGGCTTCCTCGACCGGGGGACGCGCCGTCTCGGGGATACCCGCTAGCTCCGGGCCGTACGAACCGTAATAGGCCAGGCCGTCAAGCGTCACTCCCGGGTGATCGTCGAGCCAGCGTTTCAAGTAGAGCAAGTCCTGGCCCCAGTCGATGTTGCTGTTCAACAGGTGCTCGCCGCCGCGGCGCGGCCCGCCGGCCAGCTCGTTGAAATAGGAAAGACTGTGCGGATAGACCCAGAGGCTGCTACCCACCGACCACGTGAGCGCCACGACGAGCGGCGTCGCGACGACCCGCGAGAAGTCGACACGGCCCCTTCCATCGTTTCTTCTTTCTTCCTTTCCCCTTTTCCTTTCAACTGCCCTGCCGACTTTACTTATCCAGATGAAGAAGAATGGCAGCGCCGGCAGCACGTAGCGCGAGTGGTGGCTGAAGCCGGTCTGCGAGCTGACAAACACAAGAATCGCCAGCCCCGGCGCGAGCACAACCATCTCGTCGCGCCACGGGGCGGAATAAGAACTCCCCTCGCCCTCTGGGAGAGGCGCCGGGGGTGAAGGTGGTGGCGAATCGACGTTCCGCTTCCTCCCGAAGATATCAACCAGCGTCACCCCGACAGCCCACCCCGCCAGACACCAGGTGCCCAACGGCACCTTCACCGCCAGGGCGTAAAGATAATAATACCACCAGCCGCGATCCTGCCACGTCCCTCGCAGGTACGACGGCAGCCCGCGCTCGAAATCGTATCGCTGCGTGTCGATCCCTTGGAGCATGTTGGCCGGCAGCGGCACGGGCACCTTGCCCAACCAAGTGCCGGCCAGCCGGTTCGCGCCTTCCGGCGGCACGTCGTTGAGCGACTCGCCGCCGGCGAACATCGTCGACTGAAACCGGAACCGCTCAAGCGGCGTGAGCGAGCCTTCAAACAGATACCCACAGTTGATGATGTACACGCTCAGAAGCAACATCGCGGCCATCATCCCGCTTTGCCGCAGCCAACCGCGCCGCGCAATCGTGCCCCGCCGCCACTCGGGCAGCCGATAAACGATCCAAAGCACGGGTAGCAACGGGTAGAAGATCAACAGCGTAAACTTGCAAAGTTCGGCCAACCCAAGCCCAGTGCCCGCCACGAGCACCTCGAACCACCCCGGCTGCTTCAACCACCGCCAGAAGCAATAGACCGCTGCCACGCCGAGGGCCGCTGCCGGCACGTCGGGCATGATCGTGGCCCCGTGGCCTAGAATGTGCGGCGAGAAGCACCAGAATGCCAGAGCGGTTAGCCCAGCAGTGTTGCCAAAAAGGAATTGCGCCCAGCGGAGACAAATCCACGCTCCGAATACGCTGAACGGAAGGCATGCCCAGCGTGCAACCATGACGAGCCAGCGTGCACGTTCTCTGTTCGCACGGTAGAAGTCGTCTGCCACGCCATACTCGGAACGGCTGGATATCTGTGTCTTGAACCGCTTCAAATCATAGCGAGGTGCGCAAACAACAACTGGCAATGCCACAACCATCCTTACCAGTGGTGGATTGACCGCGTACAACTCGAACGCCCCGTACTTGATATGACTGGCACCAGACGAAAGATGAGCCACTTCAAACCAACAGGGGCTAGTTCGCCAAGTCAAGCCGAGGAGGACAAGTCCATGTGAACCGAGCAGTGCGATCGCACATACATTGGCCCAAGTCTCGAGATATCGACACGTTCGAGGAAGTATCATGCATTAACGCTACGGGCTTGATTTCTGACCCTGCAACAGGACTGCTTCTGTCGGAGAACCTAACGTAGCCGAACGCCCTTCCTGTTTGACAACGAGCCCCTTCACCACGATATCGATTCTTGTGCAATCCGGATGGTCAGTGTAAACAGTGATTGTTTCTCGGAAGGCACCTTGTCTTCCTGACTCGCAGAGAAGATCAATCCAGTGTCGCCTGGCAGCACTTGGAGAAACAACAGTAGCCCTTAGCATCTTTGAGCTGGTTGCGGTCTTGATAACATTGAAATCACGATCATCCAAAGCGCGAATCAACAATCGACGTACTCGTGACTGCCCCAATACAACCGTCCCCAATGCTACTTTCCGAGGAGCATCGATGCCAGACCGGCGACGAATGATGAAAGGAAGATTCACCACATTCTGCCCATGATCTCTACTGCCCGAAAAACCTACGGACACAGGATGCGTAACATCAGCACTCATCAAATCTGGACGTGGTTCAATTCGTAGATTGAGGTTCCAGGAGGACTGCCATAATCCGGTTTCCACTTGTACTGGGGGGCCTTGCTCCGTAACACTGAGCAGCGTGACGAAGGGTGGCAGACCGCTTAGCCGTGGAGGTTCTGGCTTGACTTCACGGCCACGTAAGGTTCGCGTCACAACGACGTGTTCTTGAACAGCATCACAATGAGAAGCTGAGAACTCATGACGCACGACGCGTGGCTGCAATGCGATATCAGCGTAGACCGGCACCACAAGTCGCAGCATGACCTGCCCGGGTTTGCCATTTGCGCCAGCGACGGCAACAACTACCGAAAACGCGTGCTGTCCCGGCTTTACCGGTAGAGAAGAAGCGAGTCTCAACCACACGCCGGTTCCTGGCCGCAACGTGACTTGCGCCCCTCGGGGAATCGGCTTCCTTTCGACCTCCACTAGAATGCAGTAACAGCTCTTTTTTCGCAAGGTCAGAACTTGATCGATGGCCAGGCTGTTCTTCACGTGAAACCTGCCTGTTACCTTCCGCTCAGAGACAGGCTTTGCTAAAAGCTCGGAGAGAAGCACCCCTGGCAGACGCAATTCAGTTCGCGATAGACTAACCGCCTCAGGTGGCCCCTGCGAGCATCCTGCGAAACAGATCGCTCCAAGCACCAACGAAATATCCCGTATTAACCTGGTTATTTGCCATGCGGCGTCACGAGACCACAGGCACCGAATTTGTTCAGGCAAAACGCAAAGCATCAGACTCGCTCCTCCGGAGCCAGTTCGAGACACGCACTGGCCGAACTCTGCGAGTGTAACCAATCGAAGATCGACATCTTCGACCGCCACGACTCAGTGTGGAACGATACGAGCCCACGGCACTCAAAAGACGTTGTGCGAGCAATACCCTCGAACTCGAATATGGCTCATCTGCGTACCGGCCGCACGGCGCAAAAAACGCCGTCTCCGTTCAGCCTTTGGCCATGTTGGCGGCAAGACATAGACCGTTCTCAAAAGCGCCGTCAGCAGCCATCACCCGTACAATTGTCAACTTGTATTTGATTGGCTTCCTCGGGATCATTAAGCTGAAACAGGCACTTGCAAATCTCCGGCTCCAAGTTGCACTGGGTATCGCTTGATGTACAATAGGCGGTGCCCTTGCGAATCGTAACCAACGTTTGAGCCGCATTCTCGTTGCATTGGCTCTCCATTTTGTCTTGGCACACACCCTTCACCCCGTTCTCCCACTGCTCGCCGGAACATTCGCTCCCTCCGCCATCGGCACAGAACAATGGTTCGTCTTCTCCCGTGTCGTGGCAGTAGCAATCATCGTCACCGCCTGATGGCGGAGTAGGAGTGCTTGCATGTGCGGGGTTGCAACACTTATTCCCTGGTTCTGGTGGATCGCCTCCCGCTTGAACCATGGCGATTAAGACACACGTTAGGATGAGCAGTGAAATACACACCGCCAGCCGGATCTGACCACCTGCTACTTCCTGAAATCTTGGCATGACTTGAGATCTCCCTAGAAAAAAGGACACACGTGACAAACAAACAGTTGGCGAATGCTTGCTTCCCTTCCACCCTTTCCGAATGCAGACTGTATCCGGTAGGCAAACCATCACCGGACACGACAATCCATTGATCCTTGCACATCAGAATCGGAGGAATCCCGTCTGAGGGCATTTGGCCGTGGCCAATCGTTCCACAAGAATCCGAACGTCAATAAATGCAATTCAAATCTTGGCAGCACTCTTCCGTCGACACCTGGCTAGAAACAGGATTGCAAAGAGTAGGCAGACACTGATAACGACTAGTAGCCAACGCATGTGATTTCGATGTGCCGCAGCCGAAACGCCCGTTGTGCTATTCACGTACTCCACGATGTCCGGCTCTTCCGTTCCCGTTTTCACAAACACTGGATCATTCCGATCGCGTCGTCGGTCCCAGACATTGGTTCCCGCGGGCACACTCACTGCAAACACGTCGGCAGGTAGATCCCCGTTAAAGCGAGCATCCTCAATCATGCAAATCACCAAGTGATCGAGCGATCCGTCCCGATACTTCGTCTTGACTATGATCGTTGGAAAAACGATTCCCCCCGGATGCGTGACGAAGCCGTATTGAAGAATCTCGTCCTTGATCTGCCCCTTATCGTCATGGATCGATTTCCGTTTGACGAGCGCCGTTGCCTCGTCAATAACCAACTCTTCAATCAGGTGTCTATTAGCCTTGCCGCGCGGTGTCGTCCGAAGAACGATCTGTCCGTCACGACCATCAACGACCTCACGGCCGCCATGTATCTTCGGTATGAACCGAAACTCCCCAATCTTTGTCCTGGCGAGCCTGCTTTGGCCTGCAGCATGCAAGTCGACCTGACCATTCGCTGGTCTTGTTATCACAACTTGCTCACCATCAAATACTTGGGTATTTGTGCCGCTTGTCGCGTGCCAGTCCTCGCGGGTCTTCAAATCTTCTGCATAAAACTCCTTGATACTCCACGGAACTTCCAGTACAGCCAACTGCTTTCGACGCTCTGACCTGTGGAGCTTCAGAACGACCGACTTCAAGTCGTCAGGTTGCTCGGCCAACGGCTCCACAATCTCTCGGACCTGTTGCGGTGTAAATGGTTGAACTCCGCTCGAACCCGATGAAACCGAACGGTATCGAATGCAGGCAGTCACTATCTCCGATCGTTGGGCTTCCCAGGTCGCTTCAAGGGCCTTGATCAGGTCTTTGTCAGTGACTTGCGCGACTACTTGGCCGTCGACTAATGATGAAATGCAGCAGAGCGCGGAAAACAAAGCGAATTCTCTCCAGCCGCTCGGTTGTTGAACGAACCTCATTGCCGCTCCTTTCTCCTCAATATGGCATGAACACATTGGCTCCAGGCCTGACATATACGAGCCATCGAGAGAGGTCCTCGCGCCCTCTTCAACCGGCCACATCAGTTACCTCACCAAACCGGCACACACAACGATTCGGCATGGCGTCTCCACAAACCACTCCTTCTCCTCACTCAGCCGTCCGAGGACGCACGGACAGTCCCCCGACAGGCCCCAGGAACTCGCGTCACCGTAAGGCGGAACCTCGACGAGCGCGACGCGCGCCGCCGTCGGGTCGGCCGCCGAGCGGCGGATCAATTTCTTATATTTCGGGATCGCCTTCCGGCACTCCGAGCAGTCGTGGTGATAGAGCACGACGATCCATCGGCCTTCGGCCAGACGCTGGCGCAAGGGACGCCGGTCTTGCTCGGCGAGAGGAACAGGACCATCCGCCGTGGCGGATGGGGACAGTCCCTCGGGCACGGGAGCGTCCTCGATGAACGGCAAGAGCGGAAATCGTTTGCCGACCCATTTCTCGGGCTCGATGATCACTAGGTTGTCGTCGCCCAGGATCACGCCGTCCGAGCCCAACAGCGACGGCTTGTACGTGCCCATCGCCACCGCCGCTGGGATGCCGACCGCCACCCAGACCAGGCCGACGATCGAAAGACGCAACACAACAGATGAATCGGAGAAGAACGATCGGATTGACTGTCTGTTGCCATACCCACTTGTGGGACAGCCGCCCTCGGCTGTCCTCGGCGATTCCACACAGCCGAGGGCGGCTGTGCCACGTTTTGGGCTAATCGTGAAGGAGACAGTCCCATTTTTGCTCAACAAGAATTGGGACAGTCCCCCAGCCCGCAAGGATTGGGACAGTCCCTCGGGTTGCCAGTGGAGCAAGGCCAGGACCGATGCGACGTCGAGGGTGAACGTGTGCCAGGGGTTGATCTCGACGCGACCGAAGCAGCCGCACGAGGCCGCGCCGCCGAGGGCTTTGTGAAGCGAAACACACGCGAACAGGCCGAAACAACCCACCGCCGCCGCCCAGGTCAGCCGTGGCAGCAGGCCCGCCAGAAGCCACAGCCCAAAAAACAACTCGAACTCGACCGTGGCCACGAGCACCCAGCGAGAATCGAGCAGCCCTTCGCTCACCACGGGTGAGGTGGCCAATTGATGGGTCTTCAGACCCGCGGCCACCAGAAGAATCGCCGCCAACGCGCGGCGAACCACGTCATGGCCCGAGACCCGGACGACCGGAACCAATCGAAAAGAACTGCCCACCAGTTCCATCCACCTGCACCCTGTTGCTACCGACATCGCAGCGCGAAAAGCGAGAAGCACCGATCATCGATCGGTCGTGTGACCGTCGAACCTAGCAGGTCCGCAGGCTGTGTCAATGGTCTTTCTTGCCCCCCCCC
>JAFGFF010000427.1 GCA_016931075.1 Pirellulales bacterium
GGCCAGAAGGAGTTGAACATTGATCCGCTTGACATCGAGCAGATCCTCATGATTGCCGAACTGCCGAAGGATTCACCCACGTTGGTGGCCGGCTGCGTGATCCGCTTTTCCCGTCCCTACGACCGCGATTCGATCTTGCCAGCGCTTCGCAAGGAGTCCACGCCGGGCTTGCTGCCGTCCCTCGTAAAACCGTCCCCGGCCGCCATGGTCCCGTCCATGCTCTATCGGCGCGCGAACGGCCCGAAGGGCTACAGTTTCGCCATGCCCGACGACCGGACGCTCTTGATGGCGCCGGACGAGATGCTTCAGCGAATGGTGGCCCAAAAGAAGAAACACACTGTCGGCCCGTTGAGTCGCGCGTTAAAGGGAGCCGATTTTTCAGACGACTCCATGATCTTCGTCGCCTTTGAGCCCCTTCGGTCGGCGATAAAAAAGGCAAGCGAAGAGGCAAGAATATCTCCCAAATATCGGCAGCAGGTGGAGTTGTGGCAGGAAGTGCCAGACTTAATTTCGTTAACGGAACTTCGTCTTTCCGTCGTTGGATCAAAACACCGGTTCTTGTTGAGCATCCACACCATTGATGAAGCTTCGACTGTCAAGCTTCAACGGCTGATCAACAAGATTCTTGACCTGGGTGAACAGACTACCCTGGCGGAAGCGGCTGAGCAAGCGGCCAGGAATCCCGATAGTAACAGCCCGACCCACCAGGCCCTTCGACAATACTCGGAACGCACGACCAAACAAATGTTTAACGCCCTGCGTCCAGTGCGTAGGGGAGATCGCCTGGAAATCGGCACCAAGGGACCTCACGTGAATCCATTGACCGTCGGCTTGGTTCTCGGCTCGATAGGGTCGTACGTAAAGATGGGTATGCTCGCACAAGAACAACGTGAAAAAACTCGCGACAACGATTCCTGAACTCAATACCACTCGACTTCTTTGGAGGTATCTCATGTTTCGAACACACAAAGCGACCCTTTGCGTAACGTTGGCCGCGTTGATGGCCTTTTCGCCGTCGGTGGCCTTGGCCCAACAGGCCGGCTCGACGGGCGAGGCGACGACGAGCCCCGCCAGGAAACTCAATCTCACTTACGTCACGCCGGGGACGTTTGCCACGGCTGTCGTGCATCCGCGGCGGCTGCTGACCGCGCCGGAGATGCAGATGCTGCCGGTCGAGGTGGCTTCGGCCGCCGGCAAACAGGAGTTGGGCATCGACCCGGCCGAGATCGACCAGGTCATGGCCCTGATCGAAGCGCCTCAGGATCGGACGGCCCCGCCTGCCTTTGGGATCGTGGTGCGGTTTACCCGGGCGTACGACCTAGGCAGCATCCTACAGCCGCTTCAGAAGATGACCGAGCCGGCCATGTTCCAGGGGAAGGCTTATCGCCGAGGGGTTCGCCCGGACGTGCCGAGCCTTTTCATGCCCGACGACCGAACGCTGATCCTGGCCCAGGAGGGCATGTTCCAGAAGATGCTTGCGCAGGAGACCAACCAGGCCCCCGGGCCGATGAGCCAGGCGCTGGCCGCGATGGATGATTCGGACGACGCGATGGCCGTGGTGCTGCTCGATCCGCTCCGCCCGATGATTCGGGAGGCCCTGCGCAAGGGTCCGCCCCCGCCGGGACCGTTGGCCGGGCTGGTCCAGATACCCGACATGATCGCGAAGGTCGAAGCCAGGGTCAAGCTGACCGGCACGTCCCCTCGGATGCTCCTGAGCTTGCACGCCACGGACGAGACGGCCGCCGCCAAGCTCCAGACGTTGATCGACTTCGGCCTCATGGTGGGTCAGCAGATGATGATGGCCCAGATGGCCAAGGACATGGCCCGGTCGCCTAATCCCAACGACCCTGTGCAACAGGCCGCCATGCGGTACGCCCAGCGCCTGAGCGAACGGATGTTCAAAGCCATCCGCCCGGAGCGCGTGGGGAACCGGCTGGAGCTTGCCACCCAGACCCAGAACCCGCAGCAGGCGCAACTGACGAACGTCGCCGTGATCGGCGTGCTCGTCGCATTGCTACTCCCGGCCGTCCAGGCCGCGCGGGAGGCCGCCCGGCGGGCGAAGTCGCTCAATAACATGAAGCAGCTCGGCCTCTCTATGCACATATACCACGACAAATACAAGCATTGGCCCACCAGCGCCAATTACGACGCCCAGGGCAAGCCGCTGTTGAGTTGGCGGGTTCATATACTCCCTTATTTGGATCAAGAGGCCCTCTACAAGCAGTTCCATCTCGACGAGCCGTGGGACAGTCCGCACAACAAGAAACTCATCCCGTTGATGCCCGAGGTGTTCCGCAATCCCAGCAGCACGGCCGAGCCGGGCGAGTCGGACTATCTCATGCCGGTCGGGCCGGGTCTGATTTCCGAGGGGCAGAAAAAACGATCGATCCGCGACATCCGCGATGGCACGTCCAACACGATCGCCATGCTCGAAGTCGACCCCGACAAGGCCGTCATCTGGACCAAACCGGAGGACTGGAACTACGACCCGAACAACCCGCTTTCAGGCCTGGGCAAAGCCCATCCGGGCGTGTTTAACGCACTGTTCATGGATGGGCACGTCAGTTCGATCGCGGCGGGAATCGACGCCCAAGTCTTCCACGCCCTGCTGACCATCGCAGGCGGCGAGGCCATAGGGAACATCCCGTTCTAAGCGGTTGTCCATAAACTACTCCCCTCTCCCTTTGGGAGAGGGGCCGGGGGTGAGGGTAGGTTGTATTTGAGAAATGGGAAGTTGTTTCTGGACGCCCCCTAAAAAAAGCTAACGCTCTCCCTTTGTCCTTTCATCGGAGACCATCATGTTTCGCACCCATAAAGCGACCCTCTGCGTGACCTTGTCGGTGCTGGTGGCCGTTTCGCCCTCGGTCGTCCTGGCCCAACAGGCAGGTTCCATGAGAAAGGCCGCGGCCGTGCCCTCGGCGACGACGCCCGTCCAGAAGATACCGGCCAAGAAATTGGACGTCTCGTACATCACCCCCGGCGCGAACTTCGCCGGCGTGGCTCATCCCCGTCGGGTGCTCACCGCGCCGGAGATGGAGTTGATGCCGGTCGAAGTTTTTTCGGCCGCCGGAAAGAAGGAGCTGGGCATCGATCCGGTTGATATCGAGCAAATCATGCTCATCGTCGAGCCGCCTACCCGCCCGGGTCCACCGGACTTTGGTATCGTCGTCCGGTTTTCGCGTGAGTACAATATCGAGTCTCTCCTACCCAATCGTTTGGATCATGTCACCGCGCCTGCGATGCTCGAGGGTAAACCGTATCGTCGGGCAGTCGGCCCGAAAGGGGAACCCAGTCTGTTCATGCCCGACGACCGGACGCTCCTCGTGGCGCCCGAGGGCATGCTCCAGAAGATGCTCGCCCAGAAGAAAAAACCGGTCGCCGGCACGATGGCCCGGGTGCTCGGGTCGATGAACGATTCGGAGGACGCGATGGCCATCCTGATGGTCGAGCCGCTCCGGGCGATGATCCACGCTGCCTTGATCCAGAATCCTCCTCAAGTGCCGCCGCCCTTGACCGGGCTCTATGACGCTCACAATCTGATTTCCGTCGTCGGGTTCAAGGCCAAGCTGACAGGCCCCTCGCCTCGGATGCTGTTGAGCGTCCGGGCGAACGACGAGGCGGCGGCTGTCAAGCTCGAACATATTGTCAACACGGCCCTGGACTTCGCCCGGCAGATGACCATGGCCGAGATGACCAAGGCGGTGGCGCAAGGCCCCGGCGGAGACACGCCCGTCAAGCAAGCGTTCCTCCAATACGGCCAGCGGATGAACCGCCAGATGATCGAGGCCCTACGCCCGGTCCGCAAGGGCGACCGCCTGATGCTCAGCACGGAAGGCCAGCCGTTGAATTTCGCCACCATCGGCGTGCTCGTTGCTCTGCTCCTGCCGGGCATACACTCGGCACGAGAAGCCGCCAGGCGAGCACATGCGGTACAAGAATTAGAAACGCTCGAAAACTCGCTGGATAATTACAACTCGACCCGCGAACCGCTTCCCGGTCAGGCCGATCTCCTCCCGGGGCTCCGAGACGCGCGTGAAGCTGCCCGGCGGGCACGGTCGGCCAACAACATGAGGCAACTCGGCCTCGCGCTGTTGAACCATGAGTCGGCCCATAAGCAATTCCCCGCCCGGGCCAACTTCGACGCCCAGGGCAAGCCGCTTTTGAGTTGGCGAGTGCATATCCTCCCCTACATCGAGCAACAGGGCCTCTACGAGCGGTTCCACCTCGACGAACCGTGGGACAGCCCGCATAATAAGAAGCTCATCCCGTTGATGCCAATCGTGTTCCAAAACCCGAGCGCGCCGGTCAAGCCGGGCATGGCCAGCTACCTCGCGCCGGTCGGCCCTGGTTTGATGTTCGAAGGCAAGAAGGTTCGGCGGATCAGGGAAATTACGGACGGCACGGCCCACACGATCCTGCTTTTAGAGGCCGATCCCGACAAGGCGGTCGAGTGGACCAAGCCGGACGATTGGAACTACGACCCGAAGAATCCCCTGGCCGGCCTCGGCAAGGCCCATCCGGGCGGATTCACCGCGGTGTTTGTCGATGGAAGCGTCCACTTTCTCCCCGCCAAGATAAAGCCGGTCGTCTTCAAGGCCCTCCTGACGGCAATGGGCGGCGAAACCGTGGACAGCAGTCAGTTCTAGGGATTGTAATAGAGTCCTCACACATTCGGGTGCCATGGGCGGCTTGTCCGCCCTTGCGGTGGCAGGCAAGGGCGGACAAGCCGCCCATGGCACCCGTTCATTTGTCGTTGTGTGGTTGACAAACAATGAACCTTCCTCCGGCCCTTCTCGCTCGCGTCCAAGATGCTTACGACCAGGCGCGGCGCGACCTGATGGGGGCACGGGATCCGTCGGGCCATTGGACAGGCCGGCTGGCTAGTTCGGCGCTGGCGACCGCTACGGCCGTCAGCGCGCTGGCGGTGGTCGATCGGCACTCACCGGACGGGCCCACTCATCGGGCTCTGATCGATCAGGCGATCGGCTGGCTGGCCTCGTGCACCAACGAGGACGGCGGCTGGGGCGACACCGATCGCAGCCGGTCGAACGTAGCCACAACGCTGCTCGTTCTCGCCGCCTTTCGCCTGGCCTTGGGTGGCACTGGCGTCTCGCCAGTGCAGTCAGCCCGACACTCGACCAAGCACTGGCAAGATGCCAGTGGCACCCCGCAGTTAGCCGAACACTGGCGAGACGCCAGTGGCACCCAGATGTCTACCCCGAGTTCCGGTCAGTATTACGAGTTGCTCCGTCGGGCGGAAGCTTACGTCGAGTCGCAAGGCGGGCTGGAAGGGCTCAGGCGGCGCTACGGCAAGGACCGGACGTTCGCCGTGCCCATTTTGACCAACGCGGCCCTGGCAGGGCTGGTCGAGTGGAAGGAGGTCGCGCCGCTGCCGTTCGAGGCGGCCTGCCTGCCGCACGGATTGCTGCGGTTTCTCCGTCTGCCTGTGGTCAGCTATGCCCTGCCTGCGCTGGTGGCCATCGGTCAGGCCGTCTACGTCCACCGCACGCCGGGCAACCCGATCACGCGATTGATCCGCCGCCTGGCCGTTGGGCCCAGCCTCAAAAAGCTTGGGCAGATGCAGCCCGACAGCGGAGGGTTCTTGGAGGCCACGCCGTTGACGAGTTTCGTCGTGATGAGCCTGGCCGGCTCGGGTCGGGTCGATCATCCGGTTGTCCGGCGCGGCGTGCGGTTTCTGCTCGATTCGGTTCGCGAGGACGGCTCCTGGCCGATCGACACGAACCTGGCCACGTGGAACACGACTCTGGCAATCAATGCTCTGATGGGAGACAGGGTGGCACTGGCGTCTCGCCAGTGCTCGGCCGACTGCACTGGCGAGACGCCAGTGCCACCCAGGGACTCTGTCGGCGATGACTTCGATCCGAACAACGAGTTGGTCGGGTGGCTGTTGGACTGCCAGCATCGTCAAGTTCATCCGTTCACCAACGCGGCCCCGGGCGGCTGGGGTTGGACCGACCTGAGCGGGGCCGTGCCCGACGTGGACGATACGTCCGGGGCGCTGCTTGCGTTGGCTCGTTTGTGCAATTCGAGCAAGGGTGCCACTGCTGGCTTGCCCAGCAGTGTTTTTAATGCAAGTTCCAACCGCACTGCTGGACAAGCCAGCAGTGGCACCCCGACGAATGGCACCCTAGCGATCGACTCGGCCGTTCGCTTGGGCGTGGGGTGGTTGTTGGATGTTCAGAATGCCGACGGGGGTTGGCCGACGTTTTGCCGGGGTTGGGGGACGTTGCCGTTCGACCGGAGCGGGACCGACCTGACGGCCCATGCGATTCGGGCGTTGGACGCCTGGCGTTCGGTCGCGTCGAAACGGATCGACCGGGCCGTCGCGCGAGGTTTTTCTTTTCTTGCCCGACAACAGCGGGCCGACGGGGCGTGGACGCCGCTCTGGTTCGGCAACGAAAACGATCCGGCCGAGGAGAATCCCGTGTTGGGCGCCGCCCGGGTGTTGGCGGCCTACCGGCAGTTGGACCGCCTGTCGACCGAGCCTGCCCGGCGGGGACTCGAATGGCTGGTCGCTCATCACAACGCCGACGGCGGTTGGGGTGGCGACGGGCACGAGGTGTCCGGCGTGGAGGAGACGGCCCTGGCCACCGAGGCCCTGCTGGGGGCCGGCACGGAGCCCTCGCTGCAAGTGGCCGTGGAGTCGGGACTTACGTGGCTGGTCGACGCCGTCGCCGCTGGCCGGCACCGGCAGGCAGCGCCAATCGGGCTTTATTTCGCCCGTCTATGGTATCATGAAATGCTGTACCCGATGATCTTCACGGTCTCGGCCCTGCGACGAGCAATAGCCGCTTCGTAGCCCAGGCTGTGCCTGACACGAATCGCCATCGACACCTTGTAGGGAACGCCTTCCGTGGCGTTCCTACGGTTTTACAGGATTGTAGCCTTCAAACCGGAACGCCACGGAGGGCGTTCCCTACAGGGTGTGGATTGTTGTGATGGCCAGACGCTACGAAAACGGGATATAAAACGGCAAATTGCATTCATCAACCCAGGCACAGCCTGACCTGCATGAGTTCCCGCCTTGGCTTCCTCACCTCAAGAACGTATCCCACCGGTCCCTGCACCGGACCAGTCGAAGGGCTCGGCCGCGCCGAAGCCGGATCGGTTGAAGCGCGTGCCGGAGGAAAGGGCCGTGCGGCACAAGATCCGTCGTCGGGCCGACGAGGCGGCCGCTGGGCTTGATCGGGCCGAACCGCTGGACCACGACGAGCTGGAATCGCTCGCCCGGGCGATCCTCGAGGAACTCGGCCAGCCGGAGGCCTACTTGGGCTGGACGATGGTCGCCCTGGGCACGGCCTTCTGGCGCGACCAGGTCGCGGCGACGCCCTACCATCGTCGGCTGCTCCTGTTGCCCCACTGCATGCGCGATCCTGATCGCTGCCCGGCCCATTTCAACGAACTGGGCCTGCTGTGTCAGAACTGCGGCGTGTGTCATCTCAGTGCGATGCGAGCACACGCCGAAGAGCTAGGCTACACAGTGCTGATCGCCGAGGGCTCGCCCGTGGTGATGCAGATCATCCTGGGCGGCCATGCCGACGCGCTGTTGGGCGTCTCGTGTCTGAACGTCCTGGAACGCTCGCTCGAAAAAATCCTCCTGGCCGGCATCCCGTGCATGGCCGTGCCGCTGTGGGACAGCAAGTGCCGCGACTCGCGGACCGACGAGGACTGGGTGCTGGAGATGATCGACACGCCCTATCGTCCTCACGCCGGCCAGACGCACACCTACGTGCATCTACTGCGATGCGCGAAACGGATGTTCGAGCCGGGTGAGATGGAATGGCTCGTTCCGCGGCGAAGGGGAGGGCCCTCGCTCGCGCAGAGCAACGGACAGGGCCTTGCTTCGCTGGACGCGATCGCCTGCACCGAGGCGGTCGCCTACGATTTCCTCCTCAAGGGTGGAAAACGGGCGAGGCCGTTCGTCACCCTGGCGGCCTACGACGCCATGACCGGAGCGCTGGCCACCGGGACCGACGGGGCCGAGCACCTCGAACAGATCCCCGAGGCGGTCAAACGGGTCGCCCTGGCGATCGAGATCTTTCATAAGGCCTCGCTCGTGCACGACGACATCGAGGACGACGACGCCTTCCGCTACGGCCACGCCACGCTGCATCGCAAGTACGGCGCGGCGACGGCCATCAACGTGGGCGATTATCTCATCGGCCTGGGCTACCGGCTCGTGGCCGACCAGCGCGGGCGCCTGCCGGCCGAAACGGTCGCCGAGATCCTCGGTCTGTTGGCCGAAGCGCACACCCGTCTGAGCGAAGGGCAGGGCGCGGAACTCGCCTGGCGCGACGCACGAAACAAACACCTCGCCCCGCTCGACGCCCTGAAGATCTACGCCCTGAAGACGGCCCCGGCGTTCGAGGCCGCCTTGTTGGCTGGGCTGCGGCTAGCCGGGCCGATCCAGACCTATCGCCAGCCGATCGCCCGATTCGCGCGGCACCTGGGCGTGGCGTTCCAGATCCTCAACGACCTGGACGACTGGCAACCGGCGCAGCCAGGCCGGCTGGCCCGCGGGACCGACGTGCTGGGCCGGCGACCCACCGTCCTTTGGGCCCTGGCGATGGAACACCTCGAACCGTCGCGCCGCGCACGACTCGAAGCTCTCTTGGAAACGTCGCGCCCCGCTGGCGAAATGCTGCAGGATCTGATCGAGGACGTCGAGTCACACTATCGGGCGGCCGACGTGTATGATCGGGCAAGTGAGCTTGTGGCCAAGCACCACCGGCGTGCCCGGCTGGTGGCCGATCAACTCGAACCGCCCCCCCTGCGCCACCTGCTCCACTACCTGGCCGACAGCATCTTGCAGCGATAAAAGTGCTTTCTGACCAGTCCTCTTGGCAGCGAACCTTTTCTCCCCCCGACGGGTCGTGTCCGTTGTGGTCCGGGCGAAGGTGAATTAGACTCAAATGGATTGTCGTGTGCTTGGAGGGCCACGCTCTGTCGTGGCCGGGCGCGCCATACAAGGCGGCCACGATAGAGCGTGGCCCTCCAGCTCGATGATGGTGTTACTTCTGCGAATAATACGCACAAATAATCACAAAAGCATGTTTGTTGACGAAGTCGAAATCATGGTCGAAGCGGGGCGAGGGGGTGACGGGTGCGTCAGCTTCCGGCGTGAGAAGTTCGTCCCGCGCGGCGGGCCGGACGGGGGCGACGGGGGCGACGGGGGCAGCGTGATCCTGGTGGCCGAGGCGGGCGTGGACAGCCTGACGGCGCTGGTCCACCGCAAGCAGTGGAAGGCCCGACGCGGCCAGCCGGGACGGGGTTCGCAGTGCCACGGCGCGTCGGCCGACGACCTGATCATCCGGGTCCCGCCCGGCACGGTGGTCCACGACGCCCAGCGCGATTTCGTCCTGAAGGACCTGAGCAAAGACGGAGACCGCGTGGTCGTTGCCCAGGGTGGACGAGGCGGCAAGGGCAACATGCGGTTCAAGTCGGCCACGAATCGGATCCCCCGCCAATCGACCCCCGGCGGCGACGGCGAGGTCCGCGCGCTGCGGCTCGAACTGCGGGTGATCGCCGACGTGGGGCTGATCGGCAAACCGAACGCGGGCAAGAGCACGCTGCTGAGCCGCCTGAGCCGGGCAAGGCCCGAGATCGCGGCCTATCCCTTCACGACCAAACACCCCAACCTCGGACGCGTGCAAATCGACCTCGACCGGTCGTTCGTCATGGCCGACATCCCGGGCTTGATCGAAGGAGCCCATGCGGGGACCGGACTGGGGCATGGATTCCTGCGTCACATCCAACGGGCGGGCATCCTTGTTCACCTGGTCGAGCCCGAGCCGTCGGACCAGTCCGATCCGCTGCAGAACTACGACACGATCCGCGACGAACTCGAACGATTCGATCCCGAGTTGGGCCGCCGGCCCGAGATTTTAGCTGTCACCAAAGCCGATCTGCCGGCCGCCGCCGCGCTGCGCGACGAACTGGCCGGGCGGGTCGACCAGCCCGTGTACCTGATCTCGGCCGTCACGGGCCAAGGGCTCAACGATCTGGTCGGGGCCGTGTGTCAGGTGCTGGATACGAGGGGATTGGGGGCGGAGGATTGGGGGTAGGGACTAGGGATTGGGGATTGGGGATTGGGGATTGGGGATTGAAACCGAGCGGGGGACGTGAGTCCCCTGTTCTGACATTGTGTGTTCCTGTTTCGTGATTTACGTTTACCAGATTGAAAACATGAACCCTTTCCCCCTGATCGCCGTTGATGTGGGCAACGCCCGAGTGAAACTTGGGCGGTTCGACGCGCTGGGCGAAGGGCCGTTGCCAGAACCGAGCCGGACGCTACACGTCTCGGGCAGACCGTTGCCAATCGAGGAGGTTGCCGGTTGGATCGACGCATTGGAAGTGGAGCGGATCGCATGGTGGATCGGCAGTGTGAACCGGCCGGCGGCGACGAGTCTGATCGACCGGATTCGCGAGCAGCGGCCGAATGATCCGGTCACGTTGCTCTCAGCCGACGACCTGCCGCTGCGCGTCGCCCTGGACCGGCCCGACATGGTCGGCGTGGATCGGTTGCTGGACGCCGTGGCGGCCAACCAACTTCGCCAGCCTGGCCGCGCGGCCATCGTGGTCGATGTTGGCACGGCGATAACAGTCGATCTGGTTGACGTCGAGGGAGCGTTTTGTGGCGGGGCCATCCTGCCGGGCATTGCCATGGCCGCCAGGGCGATGCACGAGTTCACCGACTTGCTTCCCCTGCTGGACATGCGCGAGTTGACCGCCATTCCTCCGCCGATTGGCCAGTCGACTGAGTCGGCCTTGCGGAGCGGTCTCTTCTGGGGGGCTGTGGGTGCCATCCGAGAGTTGGTCGATCGGACGACGCAAGAGGAAGCCGCGCGGCCGCACGTTTTTCTCACCGGCGGCGCCGGCCCGGCGGTGGCTCAATTGCTGGGCGAGTCGGCCGAATATCTTCCGTATCTGACCCTGGCAGGGATCGTGCTGGCCGCCCATGGCGCCCGGAATATTCGCTAAGTTCTTCATTCCCCAGGCACATGGCCGTTTTTGCCGATGGTTGTGTACCCTGACCGGATTCCATACAATTAACTGTTTGTGAACTCGGCCACGCGGCGGAAAAGGTGCCAGGCACCTTTTGTGCGAAGCACCCGAAGGGCCGTTCCGGCAAAAGGTGCCTGGCACCTTTTCCGCAAGCCGTGAGTGGTTATGATGATTGGCCCGCCGGTCGGAGGAGCCCGTACTACCGTGCATCTTGATTCGCTGCCGGGAACCGTTTCCAGCCCGGGGAACATGGTCGATCTGCTGCGTTACCGGGCGACGTGCCAACCGGACCAAGTCGCGTTTGTCTACCTGGTCGACGGCGAAGACGAGCAGATCCAACTGACCTATCGTGAGTTGGACGAGCAAGCGCGGGCAATCGGGGCGTGGCTCGAATCGCGAGGGTTGACCGGGCAGCGGGCGTTGCTGCTTTATCCGGCGGGGCTCGATTTTATCGCGGCGTTCTTCGGGTGTCTCTATGCGGGCGTGGTCGCCGTGCCCGTCTACCCGCCGCGACGCAACCGGTCGCTCAAGCGGATCCAGGCCGTCTCGGACGACTGCGAAGCCAAGGTGGCTCTGACGACCAGCGCGGTGCTCGAGCGGGTCGAGCCGTTGATCGACGAAACGCCCCACCTGAAACAGCTCCAATGGCTGGCCACCTGCGACGTGTCCACCAGCATGGCCCGGCAGTGGAAGATGCCCGAGGTCGACGGCCGGACGACGGCCTTTTTGCAATACACATCCGGTTCGACCGGCACGCCCAAAGGGGTCGTGCTCAGTCACGGCAACCTGCTGCACAACTCGGCCCTGATTGCGTACGGCTTCGAGCACACCCGGTCGGGCTCGGGGGTCTATTGGCTGCCGGCCTATCACGACATGGGTCTGATCGGCGGCATCCTCCAGCCGCTCTACGTTGCTCGGCCGAACGTCTTCATATCGCCCATGTCATTCTTGCAACGGCCCTACCGGTGGCTTCGGGCCGTGACGCGCTATCGGGCGACCACCAGCGGAGGACCCAACTTCGCTTTCGACTTGTGCGTCGAAAAGATCTCGCCCCGCCAACGGGCCAAGCTCGATCTGAGCCATTGGCAAGTCGCGTTCAACGGGGCCGAGCCGGTTCGGGCCGAAACGATCGACCGGTTCTGCGAGGCCTTCGGGCCGTGCGGGTTCCGACGCGAGGCCTTCTATCCGTGCTACGGCATGGCCGAGGCGACGCTGATCGTCTCGGGCGGGTACGTCAAGGACCCGCCAATCATCCGGTGGTTCGAGACCGACCCACTGACCAAGGGCCGGGCCGTCGTCGCCCAGCCGGGGCGAGAATCGGCTCGGGCACTGGTGGGTTGCGGCAAGATCCTGGCCGATCAAGAGATTGTCATCGCCAATCCCAAGACGTGCGCGGCGTGTCCCGATCGAAAAATCGGTGAGATCTGGACCCGCGGTCCCAGTGTCGCCCAAGGCTACTGGCGTCAGCCCGAGCTGACCGACGAGATGTTTCACGCCCATCTGGCCGGATCGGGCGAAGGACCGTTTCTCCGCACGGGCGATCTGGGCTTCTTGGACGACGGCGAGCTGTTCGTCACCGGCCGGATCAAGGACCTGTTGATCCTCCGCGGCGTGAACCACTATCCGCAGGACATCGAGCACACCGTCCAACGGGCCCATCGGCGGCTGCGGCCCGATTGCGGGGCCGCCTTCACGATCGGCGAAGGCGATGAACAGAAGCTGGTCGTCGTCCAGGAACTCGAACGCCACAAGCAGGGCCATTTCGACGAGATCTTCGACGCCGTGCGGCGCGAGGTCTCGGCCGAGCACCAGTTGGGCGTCGAAGCGATCGTCCTGATCAAGGCCGGCAGCATCCCCAAAACGTCCAGCGGCAAGGTCCAACGCCACGCCTGTCGGACCGGCTACCTGGAAGGGACGCTGGACGTCGTGGGCCAATGGACCCTGGGCAAGGGCGAAGAGGCCCTGGTCGACGTCCCGCGAAAACCATCGCCGGCCCCGAGCGCGCCCGAGACGGAGACGCCCGTGCCGGTCGCGTCCACCCCGCCGGCAGCTCGTTCGACGCGACCGGAGTCGACGGCGCCGCCCGAAGCGGCCGACGTCGAGCGCGTCGGCCAGATCGTCTTCGAAGAGGTCCGTCGCGTGGCGAAGGAGCGGGCCGGCGAGTTGACGCTCGATTCGGTCATCACCGAGTTGGGCATGGATTCGTTGGAGCGGATGGAGATCGTCGCCTCGCTCGAAGAACGCTTCGGCGGTCGATTCCCCGAGCACATCCTGCCCGAGATGGAAACCTGCCGCCAGGTCGTCGAGGCCGTCATCCAGTACCTGGGCAGCCGGCCACGGGAGCGCGCCGCCACGGTCGGCGAGGCCGAGATCCCGACGGAATACTACCGGATCGCCGAGTTCCCCGAGTGCGTGCAGCTTCAGCAGAGCCTCGATATGGCCGAGGTCATGGGGGTGGCCAATCCCTTCTTCACGGTTCACGAAGGATTGGCCTCCGACCGGACGACGGTCGGCGGACGCGAGTTGATCCACTTCTCGAGCTTCAACTATCTCGGGATGTCGGGCGATCCCGTGGTGACTCGGGCGGCTCAAGAGGCCGCCGCGAAGTACGGCACCAGCGTTTCGGCCAGCCGTCTGGTCTCGGGCGAAAAGGATTTGCATCTGGAACTCGAGCGCGAGATTTCCCAGTTTATGGGGACCGAGGACACCATCTGCTTCGTCGGTGGACACGGCACGAACGAGACCGTCATTGGACACCTGCTCGGCCCTGGCGACCTGATCCTGCACGATGCCCTGTCGCACAACAGCATCCTTCAAGGATCGATTCTCTCCGGCGCCCGGCGTCGGGCCTTCGCCCACAATGATCCCGAAGCGGCCGAGGCCATCCTCAAGCAGATCCGCGGCCAGTATCGCCGAGTGCTCCTGGTGATCGAGGGCGTCTACAGCATGGACGGCGACATCCCCGAGCTGCCCAAGTTCATCCGCCTTCGTCAACGGTACAAAACGCTGTTGATGATCGACGAGGCCCATTCGTTGGGTACGTTGGGCAAGACGGGCCGAGGAATTGGTGAACTGTACGACGTCGAACCGAGCGACGTCGACATCTGGATGTCAACGTTCAGCAAGACGCTGGGCAGTTGCGGCGGCTATGTTTCTGGCGTCAAGGAACTGGTTCGATACCTGAAATACACCGCGCCGGGCTTCGTGTTCAGCGTCGGGCTGTCCCCTCCCGCGGCCGCGGCCGCCCTGGCTGCCTTGCGGCTCATGCAGGCCGAGCCCGAGCGGATTGCCCGACTCAAACAGCGTAGCCGGCTCTTCCTCGAACTGGCCAAGCAGCGAGGCCTGAACACGGGCGCCAGCAAGGACACGCCCGTGATCCCGATCATCCTGGGCAATTCGCTCCACGCCCTGCAACTTTCCAACGCGATGTTCGCCCGGGGCGTCAACGTTCAGCCCATTCTTCACCCCGCCGTGGAAGAAAGCGCCGCGCGATTGCGATATTTTCTCACCACGCTTCACACCGAGAAGCAAATCCGGTACACCGTCGACGTGATGGCCGAGGAATTGGGCAAGATCTGTCCCGATTACATGCCCCAGGCGGTCAAGTCCTAGCGTAGTGTCTCAACCGGATCGTGTTTTTTTACTATGACACATGACTGTAGGGAACGGCCTCTGTGCCGTTCCCCGGTTGACCCAGCCATCGGAACGGCACAGAGGCCGTTCCCTACAGAGTGCCAAGAACCAAGGCTCCCCGATCGGTAAGACCTACCGGCCTGGCGGCCCTGTCGCGAGAAACAGTGTTGCCTTAACGACGGATCTTCGATAGAGTTGATAGATGATCCCTGACGAAGCAACCGTCGGGGCACATTCTCATGGGAAGCTATCAGGCCACCCGCGTGGGAAAGGACGAGCTTCCCAAGAAGGGTGATTGCGTTCCGGGGGCAGCATCCCTATTGAGAATGGAGATTAGAGGCTCTTATGGTTAGCGAGGTGAAGATTGCTTACTGAACACGAGGTTTCGCGAAGCTGGGCAGAACTACTTAAGGGCAGCAACTGTACTGACGAGACCTGGTCCAAGGCCGAGACCCTCTTGGGCGAGCTGCGGCCTGAAAGCCCCCTGCGTCACCGACTGACCCGCGAGTTGCAGGAGCTCCGCCAGCTCCACGCCCACCGCACCAAGGCCTAGCAGCCCTGTTGGAAAAAGGCCAGGGTGCCATGCTCCACGCTTGCGTGGGCATGTTTTTGCGGCTTTGTCTGTTTTCCTCATGCCCACGCAAGCGTGGAGCATGGCACCCGTCTTTCTGACCTGATGGTCATCGGATCGGTCTTCGTCTATGCACGCTCAGTTAGCTCGTTCGGCAGCGTGGGCGTGGCGCCCTGCTGGGTGCAGACGAAGGCGGCAACCTGGCCGGCTCGCCGGTGGATCGCGTCGAGGTCCCATTGGCGGAGCAGCCCCAAGGCCAAGGCGGCCGTGAAGGCGTCGCCCGCTCCGACCGTGTCGACGATGGCGACTTCGGCACCAGGCAAGACCGAACGCCGGCCGTCGGCGACGAGCACCGAACCCTGGGCCCCCTTCGTCAGGGCGACGACCCGAAGCGAGAACCGCGCGATGAGTTCGTCGAGCAACTCGGTCTCGTCGCCGGAAAGTGCGAACATCTCGGCCAGCACGGGCAGCTCCTCGTCGTTGAGCTTCAAGACGTTGGCCGACGCTAGGCTTCGAGCGATCGTGTCCCGATCGTAGAAGTCCTGACGCAGGTTGATGTCGAAGATCCGCAGGCAGGAGGGTGGCGTCGCGGCCAGGAACCGCCGGATCGTCGCCCGAGTGACCTCCGACCGCTGGGCCAGCGATCCAAAACAAACGGCGTCCGCCCTGGCGGCCAGGGCGTCCAACGCCGCGCTTTCGGGCAGGAAATCCCACGCCACGGGCTGGTGGATCACATAGTCGGCCTTGCCCTGGGCGTCCAACTCGACCGAGACGGTGCCGGTCGCGTGCCGCGGATCGACGACCACGTGGTCATGGCCCAGGCCCATCGCATCAAGCCGGGCGAGGATCTCGCGACCCAGTTCGTCCTGCCCAACGCAACTGACCACCACGCCCTCGGTCCCCAAGGCGGCCGCGTGATAGGCGAAATTGGCCGGCGCGCCGCCGAGTTGCCTTCCCTCCGGAAGCAGATCCCACAGGATTTCTCCTAGACCAACCACAAGAGGGCGAGATGAGGTGGTCATGCGGTTTCTCCAAGGCGGATGGATTCTTATTTTACGCGTGCCACTGGCTCTGCCAGTGCTGGAATTCGCGCAATCCAAGGCACTGGCAGAGCCAGTGGCACTCAAAGCGAGTCTCCAATAGGATCCATCAAATGAGAGGCACTACACTAGGAAGCTCACGCTGGAGCAGACAACTCTATCATGGTCGCGTCGGGGACGCAACGCTCAACGGTCGCCCGGGCAAGATTGAACCAGGAGCTGCAGGCGTCGAGAACCGCGCTGTCGGCCGTGGCTACTAGAGCGTCAGCGGCGGCGATCAAGATCCGGTCGGGATCGGGGACCAGTTCGACCTGCCACGGCCAACCGGCCGCTTGAGCCGCGTCGAGAAGAATCGTCTTGAGGCGACCGCTGTTGGACACTGGCTGGTCGAGATACCAAACGCACGAGGCGGGCCGAAACTCGGCCAGCGTCCGGCCAAGGCATTCGACGGCCGGAAGCGTCTCAGCCACCTTGCGATAGCTGCCGTGCATGCTGGCCATGTCGCGGTACGCGCCGTCGCGGGCCGACAGAATCACCCCGCCGGCCAGGGCCGCCTCGACCGTCGTCATAACGTTGTAGCCGTCAATCCAGAGCGTCCGGCCTTCCAACGCATCCTGTTCCACTTGCCGGGACAAGCGGGCGTCGCGCTGCGAGGCCGAACAGGTACACCGGGCAACGGCCGTCCGCTGTCGGGCGACGAGCCGGTAGCGATCGCCGACCAGCTTCAGAGACGACGTGGCCGGATAGTCCCGGTCGAGCAACCAGGCCAGGTCGGTCGCCGCGCGGGACAACGAGTCGACCGCCTCGGGCCCGAAGAGCCGGGCGTCGCCGGGGTGCGGCCCTCGATGAGTTCGCCGGTCGGGCAAGAGGCTACTTCCATTTTGTTAGAGGAAAAGGTGCCAGGCACCTTTTGCCGGAACGGCCCTTCGGGTGCTTCGCACAAAAGGTGCCAGGCACCTTTTGCCGGAACGGCCCTTCGGGTGCTTCGCACAAAAGGTGCCTGGCACCTTTTCCACGGCGGGCAAGAGATCACCTCGAGTAGACGCCGGTCAATCGCCCTGTCGCGATCACGTGCTCTTTGATCTCCTCCAGGAGCTGCTTCTTCGTCAGGCCCGGCTCGACGACCGTCCGCGCGTCCAACGCATAGACGGTGAACCGGTAGTGATGCACGCCGCCCGGTGGCGGGGCCGGACCGCGATAGCCGATCGACGGTTGCGAGGGTCGGGACCACGAGTTGGCCCCTTGCAGGATCGTCTCCGGCGGCTTCAGCCGGGCGGTCCGCGCCACGTGCTCCGGCAGTCCGGTCGCGTTGCCGGGGATCTTGTAAATCACCCAGTGTACCCACGGCTCCGGGGTCGGCGCGTCCGGGTCGTCGCAGATCAGGGCGAATTCCTTCGTGCCCTCGGGCACGCCCGACCAGAAAATTGGGGGTGAAATGTCCTCGCCGTCTTCCGTGTAGCGGACCGGGATCCGGTCGCCCTCGGCAAAGGCCGTGCTGGTGACTTCGATTGTCATCGGCTTCTCTCCTTGTGCATCCGCGGTGGGCGAAGCGACGTTGCTGCCCGCGCTGGGATCGCGTGCGTCCGCCCCGCACCCGGCTGTCAGAACCACCACCCCCAGCGCCACCACGACGCCGGCCCACGCCCGAATCCGCTCCGGAGATTTTTTCATTGGCCCCTCCAACGACCTGCCCCCTCCAAATGATTGTAGGAGACGCGACAAGCCCGGCGTTCGGGCGAACAGACCTGTTCGGCCCGGATGTTCAACCGCACGCCCTAAGTTCAATCGTGATCGTACCAAACGCCCGTTTTCGATCAATCCCCCCAGACCTGTTGCATTGGTCGCGGGCCGGCGCTATCCTGGGGGTGAAGTCGCCGTTCAAGACTTCCCCACCGAAACCTCCCTCCCCTCCAATCAAGTCCCGAGGAGTCCCGCCGTGACAAATCGAACCCCTGACCGGATTATTTGCACCCTGGCTGTTGTCCTCATCGTTGCTTTTGCTCTGACGGCCGCCCTGCCCGCGTTCAGCGATACATCGAAAGCCGCTTCCCAGGCCGGCCCGGCCGTCGACGCCGACGTTGCACGGGGACTAAAGGCGTCGCCGGAGGATGTGGCCCGGTGGCGGAAGTTGAAATTCGGGCTGTTTATCCATTGGGGACCTGTCAGCCTGCAGGGGACCGAGATCGGCTGGTCGCGGGGCGGCCTGCGGCGTGGGCACAGCTCGAAATCCAACCCAGACGGCGTGCCGGTCGAGGTTTACGACAACCTGTACAAAAAGTTCAACCCCGTTAAGTTCGATGCCAAAGAGTGGGTCGACACGGCCAAGGCGGCCGGAATGAAATACATGGTCTTCACGACCAAACACCACGACGGATTCGCCAACTTCGACTCGAAGCTGACCGACTACAAAATCACTAGCCCCGAGTGCCCTTTCGGCCGCGACATCGTCCGGCAATTGGCCGACGCGTGCCACGAGAACGACTTCATCTGGGGTGTCTACTACTCGCAGCCCGACTGGCACCATCCCGACTACCGCACCGAGAACCACGCCCGATACATCAAGTACCTGCACGGCCAGATGCGCGATCTGCTGACCAACTACGGCAAGGTCGAGATGATCTTTTTCGACGGCCTGGGCGGCAAGGCGGTCGATTGGGACGCCCAGACGCTCATTCCCATGTGCCGCAAGCTGCAGCCGGGCATCATGATCAACAACCGGTGCGGGCTGCCCGCCGATTTCGACACGCCCGAGCAGCGGATCGGCCGGATGCAAACCGACCGGCCCTGGGAGACGTGCATGACGCTCTGCCACCAATGGGCCTGGAAGCCGGGCGACGAGATGAAGTCGCTCAAGCAATGCCTGCAAACGCTGGTCCGCGTGGTCGGCGGCGACGGCAACCTGCTGTTCAACGTCGGCCCCATGCCCGACGGCCGGATCGAACCGCGCCAGGTCGAGCGGCTCAAGGAGATGGGCGAGTGGTTGAAAAAGTACGGCGAGTCGATCTACGACACCCGCGGCGGACCGTTCCGTGTCCGCGCCCGGTCGGCGTCGACCTACCGGGGCAAGACGATCTACGTCCACCTGCTCGATCCAAAGTCCGACACGGTCACCTTGCCGCCGATCAACCGCAAGATCGTCTCGCACCGCGTCCTGACCGGCGGGACGGCCGAGGTGAAGCAGACCGACGAGTCGATCACCATCGCCGTGCCCCAGGCCGACCGCGACCCGATCGACACGATTGTCGCCCTGGAGCTGGACGGCCCCGCATCGGGCGTCACCCTGGGCACCCTCTATAGCGAGTCGGTCGCGCTGGACAAAAAAGCCCGGGCGTCGAACGTCTTCCGCAACTACGACCGGGGCTATGGCCCCGCCATGGCCTTCGACGACAACCCCAAGAGCCGTTGGGCGACCGACGAGAAAGTCAAACAGGCGTGGATCGAAGTCGACCTGGGCGAACCGGTCGCGATCGATCGGGTCCACTTGATCGAGGCCGTTGGATCTCGCGTGAAGAAGTTCAAACTGCTGGCCCAGGTGGACGGCCGACGCGAAACGATCCATGAAGGCACGACTATCGGCCCCGACCGAACGATCACCTTCAAGCCGGTCACCGCCCAATCCGTCTGCCTGCACATCCTCGAAAGCGACCCCGGCCCAACCATCGCCGAGTTCGAGGTCTTCCGGCCGAAGAAACGAAGCAAGAATTGAGCAAGCTGGGTGCCATGCCCACGCTTGTCGTGGGCATGTTTTCCCGCAAAACACGCTTCATGGCCACGCAAGCGTGGCCATGGCACCCACTGCAGCTTTAGTGCAATGTGCTCAGGGTTGATTGAACGTCCTCCTACAACCAACCCAAGTGTTCGAGGTACCTCATCAACCAGGGATGGGACCAGGGATTCCAGGTCGGATAGCTGGCCGAGAGGACGGAGAGGGCCAGAAGGATCAGGGCAAACGCCCGGGCACTGCGGCGGTGAGAGAGGGCGTCGACCGTCGGGAGCATGGCCAAGAGCCAGAGCGGGGCCATCCAAAAGACCCAGCGGAAGCCGCACGTCATGCCGCCGTAGTTGCGGCCGTTCTTCTCGATGAACAGGAAGAAGACCAGGCAGACGACCGAGACCACGCCGATCAAAAGCGCCAGCGAGCGCCAGCCCGGCTCGCGACGGCGCAGGCCCAGGACCACGCCCACCACGCTCAGCAGCCACATAGGCGTGAGCGAAAAAATACCGTGGTGGCCGACCAGGGCGTGCAGGCTGTAGACGGCGTTGGACGGCTCGCCGGCGTCCAGGCCGCCGGGATCGCGCCAGTGGCTGACTTTCTCTTGGTTGTCGATCTTGTAGGTGTAGTCGTACCAGTTGTCCCCTTCGACCCGGTGCATGTACGGGGGCTTGAGGTCGTTGTGGGCGATGTAGTTCGTGCCGAAGAAGGCCACGGCGACGAAGGCCACCGCCGGGGTGAAAGCCAAAAGCGTCAAACGCGGGAACCGCAGCAGTAGACCGCCGCCCAGCATGGCCAGGAAGACCAGCGCGGGCAACTCGTTGGCCACGGCGAACCCGCCGGCCAGCCCGGCCAGGATGAAATAGGCCGGATGGCGCCGCCCGTCGAGCCAGATGTTGGCCACGGCCCAAAGGGCGACGATCACGCTGACCGCGCCGACCAGGTGGTTGTTGATCGTCACGGCGAACGTCGTCAAGAACGTGCCGAAACAGGCGGCCGCCATGACAAAAATCCGTCCCCAGTCGGTCGTGCCCAGCCGTTCGACCAGTTGGGCCAAGAGGAACAGGCCGAGGACCATCGGGATGAGGTTGTTGATCACCAGCAACACACGGCCGACCGTGTAAGGGTGCGTGCCCAGGGTCATACCGGTGAGCCGGTGGATGATCCAGTACTCGCCGGCCAGAAGCGTCGGATAGAGGGGCGGCTTGCTCGAATAGAGGTGCGGTTTTTTGTCGGGCCCTATATGCTTGACCATGTCGATCGTGTCCCAAGTGCGTTCTTGGATCACCCGATCGATGGCATACGGCGCGCCACGCACCCGCATGTCCTCTTCGACCAGTGCCCGGATAGCGCACAAGCGGCTCCGGTCGTTGGCGCTCATGAAGGGCCGGTGCATTTTCAGCTTCTCCGCGAGCCGTTCATACTCTTTGTCGAGGGCCTCTTCCAAGGCCTCGCCTTTGAGTCCTTGCTCGCGGAAGAGTTTTTCCTTTTCATGGAGCCTCTCCTTGATTCGATATTGCTCCACGGCGGCCTTATCCACCGCATCGACCGCCAGGATCCGCCCGAGCATGGCCCCGGCACTGACCGTGATCAACAGGGCATACACCGTCCGCCGCAATGCACGCCGTGGGTCTTCTTGGACTGAAGTCATGGGGCTTGTGGGTCCTTTGGGAGAGGAAAGAAGGAACGCTAATCTCCGCTAAGGGAGCTTTTTTGATGTTTCAACAAGGTTTTCAGGATGGCACTGGCATCTTGCCAGTGAGGTCATCGCCGTCACTGTAGGGAACGCCCTCTGTGGCGTTCCGTGGGCCACGGAAAATGGGCCAAACTCGCGGTTCATGGAACGCCACAGAGGGCGTTCCCTACAGAGCAAAGTCGGTGACATATTCCTTGACGGTATCTTTATACTATTAGCGTCGATTAGCGGAAATTAGCGTTCCCCCTTCTTGCCGTTCGCATCAGCGTTCTTCGATTCCTTGTCCGGATCGTCCGTTCGTTCGGCGATCGAATAGGTCTTGATGTCTTCCTTGTGGTAAGCCAGGATCAGTTCGCCGAGGAAGCCGATCGACATGAGTTGGCCGCCCAGCAAAAGCAGGCCGATCGAGTAGATCACGGCCGGGCGTTGGTGCAGCGGGGTGAGGCCCCAGTCGGGGCATAGTTGGGCGACAATCCAGTAGCCGGCCAGGTATAGAAGTGCGATCATGCCCAGGAAAAACGAGGCCAGCCCGAGCGTGCCGAGGATGTGTTGCGGCCGTTGGCCGAAGCCGGTCAGAAACTTCACGGTCAGGAGGTCCAGAAATCCTTTGACGATCCGGCCGACGCCGTATTTCGATCGGCCGAACTGCCGCGCGCGGTGCTGGATGACGATTTCGCCCACCCGATACCCCCGGGCCGCCGCCAGGACGGGCACGAACCGGTGCAGCTCGCCGTAGAGGTGGACCTCGTCGAAAATCTCGCGCCGGTAGCACTTCATCCCGCAGTTGTGGTCGTGCAGGACCACGCCCGTCATGCGGCTGACCATCGCGTTGAACACCCGCGAAGGCCAGACCTTGTGCCACGGGTCGTGCCGGACCTTCTTGTAGCCGCTGACCACGTCCAAGTCCTTCTCCATCTCGGCAAGGAACCGGGGGATCTCGTGCGGGTCGTCCTGCAGATCGGCGTCGAGCGTCATGACCAGCTCGCCCCGCGCGGCGGCGAACCCGGCGTTCAGCGCGGCCGCCTTGCCAAAGTTGCGGCGGAACCGCAACGCGCGTACCCGCGGATCCTTTTGGGCGAGTTGCGTGAGGATCTTCCACGAGCCGTCGGTCGAACCGTCGTCGACAAACACCATGTCCAACTCGTAACCCTCGGCTTGGGCCACCTCGCTAAGTTCGGCGTGCAACGCTTCGAGACTCTCGGCCTCGTTGTAGACTGGGATCACCACGGAGAGCATGACGTCACCTCACAGCCGCGCGGCGCGGCAACGGGGAGCAGGTTGGGAGGGAATGTCGTTAGGCGGGCCTGCCGATCGTCGGCAGGTGATCGTAGGTGTGTGACTTCTATTCTACTCGCTTTTTGTTCCACAATCTGCCCCACTCAACGGGGAAAAGGGGACAGGTGCAATTTGCCGCAATGGCCCTACGGGTGCTTCGCACAAATTGCACCAGTCCCCTTTTCCCCTACTTTTTCTTCGGCTCCGCGGCAGATCGCGTCAAACCAGACACAAAAAGAACCCCCGAAAGAACCAGCTCTCCCCCCAGCCACACCAAGCGAAGTAAAACGGCACTGGCCACGGCGACCACGTCGCCAAAATGGGGCACCATCAGCTCGGCCAGGATCAACTCCCGGACACCCGCCCCCCCTGGAATAAGGGACAGGAATCCAGCCACCATCGCCAGCGACACGCAGGCCAGCAGCAACGGGCCATGACTCACCAGATCCGACTCCGGCACGTTCATCGCCCGAAGTACGGCCCAGAGACTGGTCGCCAACAAGCACCAGACCAGCGTCATCGCCACAACGCCCAGCAGAAACGTCCCCCAACCCAGGCCGGCAAGCTGCTCGGAAACGGCCGGATTCGAGCGGCCCACGCCGGTCAGCCGGACCAGTCGCCGGAAGACGGGCGGAAGGATAGGCAGGCCCGCGGCAACCATCAACCCCAAGGCCACCAGACATAAATATCCCTGCTCACGAAATCCGACGGCCAGAACACCTGTGGCCAAAAAAGCGCCGACCGACATCATCGTCAGCGTCTCGAAGAAGACGCTCACGGCGGCAAGCGACGTGTCGACCCGGTGGCTGCGGATCAGACCGGTTCGCAACACGACCACCATCGCCTTGCCCGGCACGTACTTGCCCAGGTGGCCGATGTAGTACGCCCGCAGGGTCTCCACAAGCCTCGCCTTTTGCCCAAGCCGCCCAAGGACATACTTCCAGAAGAGGGCAGCCGGCAGCAGCCCGACAGGATAGATCACTCCGGCCAGCAGCAGCCAGCCGGGCGAGATCTCGATCGGGTTCTCCCGCAGTTGGGCCACGCCCGCATAGACCGTCTTCCGCACAAACCAGAAGACCAGCCCGACGATAAGAATCTTGATCGCCAGCAAGATCCAACGTCGGCCGGGGGAGGGAGGACTCATGTTTGTCTTGTTTATGATGCGTGAGTAGAGTGAACGGAACTCATCTTGCGGATGAAGATGCGAAAACACGTTGCACTCGGAGGTTATGTCAGACACAATCTAACATAAATCGCCCATCGACACCCTGTAGGGAACGCCCTCCGTGGCGTTCCTGCGGTTTTTTACAGGATGGTTACCTTAAAAAACCGGAACGCCACGGAGGGCGTTCCCTACAGGGCATTGGTTTCCAACAGCGTCTCAAACAACGATAGATGCGCGTCGACGGTTTTGGCAAGGGGGAAGTCGGTTTCGACTCGCCGATGGGCTGACGTGGCGAGCCGGGCGGCCAGGTCGGGGTCGTCGATCAGGCGGTGGATGGATGTTGCCAGGGCCGCCGGGTCGCCGGGGCGAAACAGGAGGCCGTTGATGCCGTCGGTCAGTGCTTCGCGGTTGCCCAGGCTGTCGGCCGCGACGATCGGCAAGCCGGCCGCCATGGCTTCGAGCAAAGATAGGGAGACGTCGGCCTCGGGTGAGGGCGAGACGAACAGGTCGGCCGCGTCCAGCAGGGTGTCGACCGCGTCGAACGTGCCCAGCGGGACGATCCGGCCCTGCAGGCCTGCCTGACGTATCCGGTCGATCAGCGGCCGGCGCATCGGGCCCATCCCGGCCAGCCAGAGCCGAGCCCCGGGCCATCGCGCGAGGATCGGCTTCCACGCCGGCACCAGCAACTCCAGTTCCTTGCGGCGCTCAAGCGATCCGGTGTAGACGGCCAGCGGCGTGACCGGGTCGATCTGCAGCTCGGTGTGGCACTCGCCCAGGCATTTTCGCGCGGCCAGGCGTCGCTCGGGCGTTCGGGCCTGGCGCGGGGGCGTGCCGTGGGGGATCAGGTGGACACGCGGTGTCGGATAGCCGGCGGCGATCAACTCTTCGTGGATCGACCGACAAGGTCCGACCAGGGCGTCGGCCTTCATCGCGCGGCGTTTGATCCGCCGACCGGTCCGCGAGGCGAGCTGCCACGCGCAGTCCCCGGCAGGCCCGGCCCGTTCGGCCCGAAGGACCACGGGCGCCTCTTTTCGCACCGCCCCGAGCGCCGCGCTCGCGTCATGCCCCAAGGATGAGACATAAACCAAATTAAAGCACTCGCGGTTGGCGGCGAGCCACCGGGCGACCGCGCGTTGATGGCGCC
>JAFGFF010000428.1 GCA_016931075.1 Pirellulales bacterium
AAAAGGTGACAGTCACCTTTTGCCGGAACGGCCCTTCGGGTGCTTCGCACAAAAGGTGGCTGTCACCTTTTCCGCGGGCCGTGAACGATTACGTTCCGTTGGGTGATCCCCTCGATCTGCCTGTTAGGGTACCCTTTTTCCCTCTCCGACACCAGGACACCGCAGTGGGGCTGGGGGGACTGTAGCGATCGTGCCGTGCTATTGACCGCTGGCCGACCTTCCCCCGCCATGGGTGTCTTGACGATCAGGCGCAAAGGCTTTTATAATAATGTTTTGCGTCGTTTGGCAAGCTTGACGAAAATGGTCGGATCGTCCGACCTCCGGCATAAGCTATTCGCGGCCCGATCGGGATTCTTTGGTGATGAGTTCGGCGGTTATCGACATCCACAGCACGGACGACATGCGCGATGTGATCCATCGCGCCGTGCAGGCACTGGCCGAGGGCCAGCTCGTTGTCCTGCCGACCGAGACGGTCTACGGCGTGGCTGCCCTGGCGCTGAACGCCGATGCGGTCGCCCGGCTGTGCGAGGTCAAGGGCCGCAAGGGCGATCATCCGCTGCCGCTTGCCATCCGGGGGGAAGAGGAGGCGCTGGACTACGCGCCCGACGTGTGCCCCTTGTTCCGGCGGTTGGCCAGACGGTGTTGGCCCGGCCCGCTGACGCTGGTCGTGGACGATTCCCACCCTCAGAGCCTCATCGGCCGTCTGCCCGAGGTCGTTCGTCGGGCGGTATCTCCCCATCAGACTGTCGGTCTTCGCGTGCCGGGCCACCAAGTCGTGCTGGACGTCCTGCACATGATCGCCGGTCCCTTGGTGCTCAGCAGCGCCAACCGATCGGGCCAGATCGAAGCCAAAACGGCCCAGGAAGCCATCGAATCGCTCGGCGACGACGTGGCTTTGTACCTGGACGACGGGCCCAGCCGGTTTGGGCAGCCCTCGTCGGTGGTTCGGGTTCGCGATCAGGCTTTCGAGGTGCTTCGCGAGGGCGTGGTGCCCGAGCAGGCACTCAAACGACTGTCGGGCCTGATGGTCCTGTTCGTCTGCACGGGCAACACCTGCCGCAGCCCCATGGCCGAACTGCTTGCCCAGGACATGCTGGCCAAGCGGCTGGGATGCAAACAGCAGGAGCTCGAAGACCGGGGGGTGATTGTCCGCTCCGCAGGCGTGGCTGCCGGGATGGGCCATCGGGCCAGCAGCGAGGCGATCGAGGTCATGAACCAAGCCGGCCTGGATCTGACCGAGCACGAGACCCACCCCGTGACCGAGACACTCATCCGCCACGCGGACGTGATCTACACGATGACGCCCTCTCACCGCGAGGCGATCGTGGCCCAATGGCCCCAAGCGGCCGATCGGACCCGTCTGCTCCGGGTGGACGGGGCCAGTGTGGTTGATCCAATCGGGGGGCCAAAGGATCGCTACGAGCACTGCGCCACCGAGATTCGCGAAGCCCTCGCCCAACGCCTGGACGAACTGCCCCTCTGACGCGACAATGGGGGCGTGTCGGTAATCGGTGCGTTGCATCGAGAGAAACAGGGGGCTTCGGATCCGTTATAGAACTACTTACCGAATTGAGGTCATCGCTGTCACTGTTGGGAACTGTCCCTGTAGGGAACGCCCTCCGTGGCGTTCCGTGAACAACGAGTTTGGCCATTTTCCGCGGCCCACGGAACGCCACGGAGGGCGTTCCCTACAGAAAAAACACCTTACGTCCCCCGCTCGGTATAGATCCCTCATCCCCCAGTCCCTAATCCCCAATCCCCCTCCATCGCCATGCGAATTGCCGTCGGAAGTGATCATCGAGGCTACCAGATTCGGGCCAAGGTCATCGACCTGCTCCATCGTCTCGGGCATGAAGTGGTCGACCTTGGCACCGACAGTCCCGAGCCGGTCGACTACCCGGATTTTGCCGTGGCCGTCGCCCGAATGGTCAGCAAGAAAGAAGTCGACCGCGGGATCCTGGTCTGCGGGACCGGGCTGGGAATGTGTATTGCGGCCAACAAGCTGCCGAATGTTCGGGCAGCGCCCTGCCACGACGACCTTACGGCCGAAATGAGCCGGCGACACAACGATCTGAACGTCCTGTGCCTCTCGGCCGATATGCTCGGCGAGCGGCTGATCGACCGGATGGTCGAACTCTGGCTGAACACCCCCTTCGAAGGCGGCCGCCACGCTCGACGCGTCGAACGGATCTCCCAAATCGAACACGAGTCGGGCATCTGCGACTGCGAATAGCTCCGGCCCCAGCGGATTCGACCCTAACACCGTGGTGAAAATCACTTCGGGTGGCACTGGCATCTTGCCAGTGCTGCCTGATTTCAATTTGTAGGAGGCGACTCCTGTCGCCGAATGGCACCTGATTCGTTAACGTTCGGCGACAGGAGTCGCCTCCTACAGGTGGGAGAATTACTCAGGTTTTTCTGATGTGGCTCCCGAGCATGACACTGGCTAGATGCCAGTGCCACCCGAATCGTTTACATCAGCAACGAAAGGAGACGACCATGCGATGGACTCTTGCGGTGTGCCTGGCGACGGGCTTGGCCGTTTTGGCCGGATGCGGCGGTGAAGTGCAGGGCAAAAAGGCCGAGCAGAAAAACCCGCCGATCTTCTTCGCGAACATCACCAGCGGCACGAACGACGTTCACCCGGTGACGATGGCCTTGCAGCTTGCCGGCCACGCCCTGGACGACGGCCGGAAGGTCGTTCTCTTCTTCAACGTTCGCGGCGTCGACGTCCCGACGACCAAGCTGCCCGACGACCTGGCCTTCCACGACAAACCGGTCAAGAAACTCCTGACCGACCTGATCGACCGTGGGGCCGAGGTCCACGTTTGCCCCCACTGCATGAAGGCCCTGGGCATCGACGCCAAAGACCTCCTGCCCGGCGTCCAGGTCACCAACCGCGAAAAACTCTTCGCCAACCTCGGGCCGAATACGAACGTGTTTTCGTATTGATCGGCCAGACACAAAGCGGATTGGTGCGGGAGGGCTTGGAAGCCATTGACTATTCGCGGATAAGTTCCGTTAGTTTATAGACGCCCGTCGTGGGATTGCGATGAGGTTCGCCGGCTTCCTCGGCGACGTCGTCCATTTGCGCCGCGCGTTTTACGGCCTTCTCATATCCGGCCGAGTAGGTCGCATAATCCACATGCTTCCTGTAGCCGGGCACGAATTTCTTGAGTCTGTCTCGCATCGTTGTCCGGTCCTGCATCCCGGGATTGTCGGTAAAGTGGAGCAGCAACCATAACTCGAAACATGGATTCGAGATCGCCAGGTCAATGCCATTGTCCCGCGCCATTTCCTTGACTTCACCGACGGCTGGATGGTCGTCGATATCGAAGACACACCAGACAGAATCATATTCGAGGAATTCATCCTTCTCTTGTCTGGCCCGGTCTTTTGCTTCCTTCTTGAGTTCTTTCGCCGTTTCCACGAGCGTCCTGGGAACGCCGCGTCCCTTGGCGATCTCAACCCTGACTCTGGTGTTGCGGAAAGCCTTCCGGAATCCCTCGATGTACTCTGGTTCCGTCACCTTCCCTTCAGTAACGATCAATATGGTCGGCTTGGGCTCACGAAACGCTGGCCGGCGTCCTGGTCGGCGTTTTCGGTCGCGGGCGTTGCCCATGGCGGTCATTTCTCCGTGACCAGGAAGTCACCCAGAAACGGAATTGCGCCATAACGACCTTGAAGATACCCCCGCTCAAGATTCTCCGCCTTGCGCGGTTTGTAGTCGGTCAGCGGATAGAGCGTTGTCGTTCCCTCGGAATCCTTCTCCGTCAACCACACCTGATCCCGCCGCAACGCCGGCTCGCCCAGCGTCGTGCCAAGGAGGTTGGTGTCATGAGTGGTGAAAAGTACCTGTGCATTCTTCGGATTAGCGACAGGGTCGTTAAACTGGTCGATGATCTGATGGACGATCGCAGGATGCAGGCTGCGTTCGAACTCATCCACCAGAAGGAGGGTTCCGGTTTCCATCGCACGAAGAATGGGAATTGCAATTACAAACAGAACCTGTGTTCCGTGAGACTCTTCTTTCAACGGCAACCATGCATCGTCAGATACGTTTGAATGCCTCAAAAGGACTCCCCGGCTGGGTACATCACCGGTCTTGGCGATTTCCATTCGGAGATCAGTGATTCCAACATCCGCACTGCTTAGCAGGTCTCGAAATCGTTCCAGAAGTGGTGATTCAAACGCTTTATTCTCAAACGAACGCACGGAATGCACCGTGGCAGACGAATCCCTGGCAAGAAGTCCAGCCACTTGGAACTCTGCAGGCAAGGAGCGTCGGTAAGGGGGCTGTTCGTCCGGCAGATTGATTTTTTGGATCGATGCGAACCAGACGAAAACCGGGCTAACCAGTGGGTGATTGTTTTGCGCCGCCACGGAGAGAAACAATGCATTGGGGCGGGTAATTTCCTCAAGTAACTTGTTCTCACCCTTGAACTGGTGGCCAAACTTGAATGCAGTGCCGTCCCGCTCAAACCAAGTCTGCTTCTTTCCTCGTGGCCATGCGTAGAGCCATTCCTCCAGGAAAGCCTCGTCCGACGCCATGAAACCATATTGATAACGAACTCCATCGAGAAGGAACTCCACCTCGTAAGTTGACGGCTCCGCCTTCCTACGCCCCCAGGCAAACGGGTCGCGGGGAACACCTCTGTCCGGCGACCAACGGCGATGAGAATTCAGGACGGCTTCTAGCATAAACGCCAGAGCGGCTAGTACGTTACTCTTTCCGCTGGCGTTGGCACCATAGAGGCCGGCAACGGTCAGGAGGGGAGTTGAGTGGCCGGAGACTTGACGGGGGCGGGGATCGGACTCGTCGCCGACACGGCCTGCTTCCATGGTGAGGACTTGTTCGTCCCGTAGGGAACGATGATTTTCGACTCGGAATTCGATCAGCATACGAGCACCTCATTCTGTCGCGTGCACTATAGCATTTTTCGGCCCGTCCGCGCAAGAACTATGCGCAAATGGCCTCGAAAAGGCAAGGCACCTCGGATTTTGGCCTTGCATTTGTCCCGATAGGGCCAATAGAAACCAGAATTACCCACCGCCAAGGGGGGAATCCGCCTTTTATCCTTGCTCATGACAGTCTGGCACAGTCGCTCAAGGATGCGGTAAAGCTGAATCACCGTCTTCAGAGGGGGCTCGTCCGTTCAGTTTCGTAGATCAAGCTGTACCTGACAAGCGGCACCAATTGGCAATACCTGTCAGGCACAGCCTGACCTACGATACTAACCACCAGCCACTAGCCACTCTTCACTAGTCCACCCGCCCTCACCCGGCGGCTGCGCCGCCACCCTCTCCCATGGGGAAAGGGATAAGATCACGAGTCCTTGTCGATCTTCTTCGAGAGGCGTTCGATTTGGACGCGGACGCCTTCGAGGTTGGGATTCAGACGCAAGGCGCGGCGGAAGCACTCCAGAGCGGAGACGTGGTTGGAGAGCTGGACGTAGGCCTGGCCCATGCTCACGGCGGCGCTGAAGTGGTAGGGGTTGATTTCGAGCGTCTGGTGGCAGTCGCGGATGGCTTCGACGAAGTGACGGGTTTGGAAATGGGCGACGGCCCGTTGGTGCCAGGCTTCGGCGAACCAGCCGGCTTTGTCGATCAGCTCAGCCGCCCGATTGATGGCCTCGACGTACTGACCGGCGCTGTTCAGGCGGATCACGTTGCTCAGCAGCCGGCGTTCGGCCGGGCTGCCGGCTCGGGTCCAGACGCTGCGGATGCCGTTTTCGGCCAGGAGGCGCACGGTGCGATCCTCGTCGTGCAGCGCGCGGCCGACCGTGTGGTTGACCTCGTAGTCGCCCACGAACCCCAGGGCCAGAATGGCCCCGCGACGGACTTCCCGATCGTGGTGCTCGGCCAGCCGCTGGAGCGTGCCGGTCGTGTAGCGCCGCGAGACCTGGCTGATGAAATTGGCCGAGTCTTGCTTGTCGAGATACTGCTGATACAACAGGACCAGAAAAGGCGTGCGAGAGGAATCGTCGCTCACAGGTGTCACTCCTCGGACTGATTTGCCGGCCGCGGCCGACGGGCGGGGCTTCCGCCGTGCGTGCCGGGCAGGCCATAACTTCGATTGTAATCAGCCGAGGGTCGGACACCACCGACGAGCCCCCCCGATAGACGGCCTTTTGGGGTTTCCCCGCGTGCCGTGGTAGCGGACAATACGGTTGGATGAGTGATTCGTGAGTTTTTCGTGCCCCTGGATTTTGCCTTGTGGCCTACTCGCGTTGCACTGCGGGGAAGGCTAACCATTCTCGGAGGGACCACAGATGGTCGGTCAAGCCGGCGGCCATGGC
>JAFGFF010000052.1 GCA_016931075.1 Pirellulales bacterium
CGGCCCTTCGGGTGCTTCGCACAAAAGGTGACTGGCACCTTTTCCGCAAGCCGTGAACGGTTACATTGTGCCGAGTCCTTTCCCGTGAATCGCTACCAGGCAACCGACCAGGCCGTGACGCCTTCGCGAGTTGAAATGATCAGGACCGGGCGGCCATCCAGTCGCGTGGTCGCCAGGCCGTGGATGGGCGTCCCGCAGGCGAACGAGTCCAGCGCCCGACCGTCGGCCCCGACCAGGTGGATCGAACCGTCGGTGCCAACCAGCAGCCATTGGTTGGAGTCGTCCGGCAGCAGCCGTCCGCTCACGACGCGTTCGGTCGGCGTGTTCGAGATGCCAGGCGGAAGCTGGTAGCTCCAAAGCACGTCGCCGGTGGGGCTGATGCCAAGAGCCTCGTTCTGTCCGATCTGCGGCGCCGACAGCCCGCACAATCCGGCCGTGTTGGCTTGTGGGGCATCTGGCAACGCGTCAATCCAATAGAGCAATTGCCCGTTGTCCAAGGCGATCCGGCCGATGATCTGACCTTCCTGACCCAGTGCGATCAACGCGACCTGGGTATCCGTGCACAGCAGAGGCCGCCATCGGTCCTGGTCGGGCGGTCCAGCCGCCATTTTCACCACGCCGTTCACGGCCCGTTGCGACCAGAGGATTTTGCCCTCCAACGAGACGGCTTTCACGCCGATCACGCCTTGGTATCCGACGGCCAGCTCGAGCTTCCCGTCGCCGTCGAAGTCGGCCAGCTCGACGTCGCCGACTCCCGCATGAGGATTTTCATGAGTGTCGGGCGGAAAGCTCAGCAGGCGTTTCCATCCGGCGTCGAACAAGTGGACCTGCTGCATCCCCCGGGCGGAACCGGCGAAATAGCGTTTGCCGTCGGCCCCGACGTTCGTGCGTAGGGAAAGGACGACCTCGCTCTCGGGCAAGTCCAGCGGGTAGCGCTTGACGAGTTTGCCCTGGTTGTCCAGTTCACACACGGCCCGACCGCCGTCGAGCACAAACAGACGCGCCGAGCCGCCCTTTTGTTCGACCACCAGCAGATTGCCCGGGCTGGCCACCTCCTTGCACTCCCACAACAACGAGAGCCGCATCTTCTTCGGTTCCGACTTGTCGGCGATGCCCGGCAGGGGGATCTCGTTGGCGATCGTCTCGGGGTCGATGAACAGGTCCCGCTGGAGCATCCGATCAAACATCCGCCGATAGTGCTCGCTTGTCGCCTGATACTGCACGAGTCCGCTCGTGTCGATGTCCTGGCCGGCCAGGAGTCGCTCGATCATCTTGGTCAACACGGCCGCGTAGTTCGGACGCAAGCCCGGGTGGAAGTATTGGAGCCGTCCGTCCGGACCGAGCAGGACAATCGTCGGTACGCCCGGCACTTGGAACACACGTTGGAGAAACCGCCGGGGATCGCCGTAGAGCGGCACATGGACGCCCAGTTCCTTCAACAGACTCTGCTGCTCGGCCACGGGCGTGTTCGGCGGATCGTAATTCACGGCCAGGATGGCCACCTTGTCGTTGTCCTTGTACTTCTGATAGACCTTCTCCAACTCGGGAAAGAGCAGGCGGCACGGCTGGCAATTCAGGCTCCAGATGTCCATGAGCACGACCTTGCCGTCCAGCGATCGTTTGGTCACCGATTTGTCATCCGGACCGGTGAGGAAGAAGTCGGGCACCGGCAATCCGGAGCCGATCGGCAAGAGGGTGTCCACCGTGCGCGCGCCGGGCGGCGGAGTGAACTCGAAGGCCGACGCCTCGATCGGCCCGTCGAGCCGTGCCCCGGACAACTCGGCCACCAACGAGGCTTCCTCCAGGGGCACGCCCTTGGCCCTCATCCTCTGCATCCACCCGTCCAAGGGAAACTCGAATCGTCGCAAGACGAACGTCTCCTGGTCGATCCAGAAAACGGCTTTGCCGTCGGAGCGAGTGACCTGGACACGATGGCACCGATGGTCGTCGACTTCTTTCGGCTCCAGGAGCACCACGTCGGACGCATCGAACAGCAGCGTCTTGAGCGGATCGTTCGCCATCAAGAGGATCGCCTGCAGCGGCAGCCATGAGAAATGCGCCGCGGGCGAATCGGCCATCGTCCTGGCCAGCATCAGGTCGGAAAAGACGGTGTTGATGCCGAGCTTCTCGCCGACGGGCCGGCGAAGCACTTGCCCAAAGGCCTCCTGAGCCTCGGCTTGAAACGTCTTCCCGTCCGAGACGGCCGTCGCTCCGAGGACCTGCAGCCGCATTCGGCCGGGTCGCTCCAAGACCATTCGATAGTCGGCCTTCGGCTCGTCGAGCGGCTGGCCGTCGACCCGACCGGTCATCACCAACCGCCCCCGGTCCTTGTAGCTGGACGCATCGCGATAGGCCTTGACCATCCTGTCGAGCACCGCCCGGCCGTCGAGTCCATCGCCGGAAGCCGACTTTCCCTTGGCGTTTGCTTTTTTGTCGGACGACGCTTCCTCTGAAGGCCGGCAGCCCGAATGGACTCCTAGGACGAGAACGGCCACAACGAGGCCAACCAACCGGGCCGTTGCACGGTTTGATGGACTGGATGGGGATTGAGCGTAAAGCATTTTTGTTCCGCCTCCTTGGGATACTCCGGCCTGTTCCAGACGCTCCGGCCGTGAGCTACTTTCTGGTTTTATTCTTGTTCTTTCGCCGCCGCATTCCCATGCGCCCCATCAACATCTGGATCGCGCCGCCGACGGAAAGCAACGGCTCGATTCTTTCGAGTTCCGGATGATCCGGATTGACGTCCGCCAGCATGTCGCCCCAACGCTTGGCCGCTTCGAGGTTGTCTTGCTGAATAAACAAACGGATGTAGGCAAGGCACAGGGCCTCGTATTCCGTCTGGTGAAACCGTTTCCGCTGCCGCAACGAGGCGAGGTATTCTCCCGCTCGTTCGTAGTCCCCTTCCATCGTGGCAAGGTACGCCACGCCAATCCGACCGAAGAAATAGTCCGGCCAGCGCTGGTGGATCTCGCGAATGAGTTGGATTGCTTCGTCATCTCGCCTTTGCAAACGCCACGACATGGCCAGGTTGTGAAGCAGGCTGGGTTTTTCTCCGTCCACCTCGATGCACTTTCGCAGAAGACGTTCCGCGCGGGGGCCTTCGTTTTGGCGGATTGCTTCCGAGGCCTCGATGGCCCATTCCTCCACTTCCTCGGAGTATCCGGGCCCTGTCGGTTCGCAGGTGATCTCGAAGCCCAGCACCTCGATCTCGTTCCACTCGCCACGGATCCACATGCGTTGTGGTTCGGAAGACAAGGCTCCCTTCTCGCTCAGGTAGCTGGCCGCCTCCATTCGCAGGGCGTCCGTGCCGCGCTGCGACAAGCAGAACTCCCTAATCACTTCGGTCAGTTCGGGGGTGTCCAAGCACCGCGCGAAGTTCCAGGCAAACTCCCGGCCGACTTCGCCTCCCCGGTCCAATAGGGCCGCGACGAGGTTGACGATTCCCGGATGCTCTCGAACGTATCGCCGCGCCGCCTCTGCGGCGGACTTCTCATCAGCTATCTTTGCTATCTTCTCGACGTCTTTGGCCAACCGCATGGCGGCATTCTCCCCGAGCCAGTGACCGAGGTCGTAGTACCAAGGTCCGTGGCGTTCGGCCGGCGGTCGCTTCGCGTCTTCGAGGTTTTCCACTGTCAAGCTAAGCCCCGGCCAGATTTTCAACGCATCCCGCCACAACTGTTGTGCCTTTCTTGGATGGCCCAGTCTGGCGTTGGCGACGGCGGCCAGATGGTGCAGGACCGCCGCCTCGGGTATCTTCTTCTTCATGAAGCCGGCGCGTTTCGCCTCGGCGAACGTGTCGAGCACTCCCTGGTCGTCGCCGAAGAAACTGAGTGTCTCCGCCTTCTTGGCCCATGTGTCCGGCTCCTCCGCGCGCAAGCGGCGAAGTCGTTCGCACATCTGCTGCGCCTCGTCTTTCTGACCGTCGAACAGAAGAAATCGCGCCAGATTGCCGAGGGCATGTGGATTGTCGGGATCTCGCTGAATGACGCGTTGGGCCATCGCAATCGCCTCGCCGGGCCGCCCGCACATGAAATGCGCGAGACTCATGTTGTTCATCACGGGGATGAAATCCGGCGCGCGCGACAAGAGACGCTGCCCTGTTGAAATGAGTTTTTCGTATTCTCCCAAGCCGAGATAGCCCGTGGCTTCCTCGTGCATGGCTGCCAATTCGATCCGATCCTCCGCCGAGAACGGCATTTCCTCGGTCATTTCGGCGAAATCTGCTTCCAATTGAGCAACGCTGATTCGCACCTCGGCCGCCATGGGGTCGTTCGGCCATCGCCGCAAGTATTCACGGAAAGCCTGAATGGCGCTCGCGGGCCGCATCGCTTGCATACAGGCTCCGGCCAGCATCAATTGGATTGCCGGATCATTCGGCCATTCCTTCGACAACCGGCGGCAGATCTCGTAGAAAGCTTCATGATCACCCTGCTGAAAATGGACTTCCGCCAGCATTTGCAGGACGTCCGGTCGCCCCGGGTGAATATGATCGCACTCCTCCAGTACTTCCCTTGCGTCTGCCCATCGCTTGCGCATCATGTAGGATTCCGCCTCGCTTAGCAGTTCGCGCCATCGTCGCTGCCGCGTCCGCCGTGGTGCAATGGCCGCTTCGCCCTTCGCATGAGAATTCGTGTGAACTCGTCTTTTCTGACGATTGTTGCGCCGGGTTTTGTTTTTCTTCGACATCTGCTTGCCTCCCTGCAATTCAAATGGAGCCACCACGATGCTTGATTATGTGCCAGATCGCGTCTTGAGTCGAGATCCCTTGCGGCAGGCCGCGATACCGAGTCGGCTTCTGAAAATACCCCCTAAGAATTGGTTGCCAAACGACTTCACGACATGGCTGATGGCTATCACCCCAGGCTTCTTGACCACCCAGGCCGGGGCCTGATAAGATCGGCAAGAGGCACTTTGCCCCGACATTACCCAACTCGCCCGGCTTCAGCAACTTCCGGCCATGTCTCATAGCCTTCGTTTTGGAACCGACTCGGTGATCTGCCTGGACGGCTGTTCGGCCGAGATGATCGCGCGGTGTGGGGTGCCGGACGTGGAGCCGATCGACGATCCGACCCGGGCGGTGGTCGAGGCACTTCGCCAGCCATTGGATTACCCGCCGCTGGCCGATATGACCACGCCAGGCGACCGGGTGGTGGTCGCAGTGGGCGAAGGCGTCCCGGCAGGGGCAACGATCGTCTCGGGCGTGGTGCGGACACTCGTTGACGGGGGCGTGGCGCCGGACGGGATTGTCCTCTTGCGGACGGCCGCCGATGCCCAGGGCCTCGAAAACGACCCACGAAGTTGGCTGCCGGAACCGCTCGGCGAGGCAGTCGGTCTCGTGATCCACGACCCGACCGATCGCGACAGCCTGGCCTATCTGGCCACGACGGAACAAGGCCAACCGGTCTTTTTAAATCGGACGATTGTCGACGCCGATCTCGTCTTGCCGATCGGGTGTTTTCGACACGCCACGGCCGCCGGCTGCTACGGGATCCACGCGCCGGTTTATCCGACCTTCTCCGACCGGGCCACACGGCGCCGATTCTTTTCGCCCGAGACGCTCGACGCCCGAGGGCGACGCTGCCGGCGGCTGGTCAAGGAGGCCGACGAAGTCGGCTGGCTCCTGGGCATTGATTTTTCGATCCAAGTCATCCCGGGGCCCGGCGACCGGGTGTTCCACATCCTGGCCGGCCAGGCAACGTCGGTTCGACACCGGGCGATGGAATTGGACGTGGCCATATGGCACACGCACGCGCCCCGCCGGGCCGAACTCGTCGTGGCAGCCGTTGAAGGCAGCCGGAACCAGCAGACCTGGCTGCAAGTGGGCAGGGCCTTGGCCACAGGCGCGGCTCTGGTCGAGCCGGGAGGCGCATTGGCCGTCTGCTGCGAGCTGGCCGATCCGCCAGGCATGGCCCTGCGAGGACTCAGCGCGGCCGCCTCCCGGAACGAAGCGATCGACGAACTCCACCGGCTGTGCCACGACGCGCCGGACAGCGTGCCCGAGGATGCCCTGCCGGCCATCCAACTGGCTGCCGCCCTGGATCACTGCCGAGTGCTCCTATTGAGCCAGTTGGACGACTCCACCGTTGAAGAACTCGACATCACACCTGTGGCCCGTGTCGACGAGATCGTGCGGCTGGCCGGTCGCTGTCAATCCTACGTGCTGTTGGGCAATGCGTCTCATGTCACCGTGAGCGTGGATGAAGAAGAGTAGCCGGGGCCAGGCATGACCACGAGAGAATTGGACGCGATCATCGCCGAAAACGTCGCCCGAGTGCGCCGGCAAATGGCCGACGCGGCCGTCCGAGCGGGACGCGACGCCGGCGACGTCCGCCTCGTGGCCGTGACCAAGTACGTCGGTACGGAAGAGATTCGTTCGCTGGTCCGTGCCGGCTGCACGCTCCTGGGCGAGAACCGGCCTCAGCAACTCGCCGCCAAGGCCGAGGCCCTGCGTGACGAACCGATCCGTTGGCACATGATCGGACCGGTGCAGCGAAACAAGATCCGCCGCACGCTCCCCCTGGTCGAGATGATCGAATCGGCCGACAGCCTCCGGATGATTGAAGCGGTCGATCGTGTTGCTGGAGAGCTTTCCCTGCAGGTTCCGATCCTTCTCGAGGTGAACGTCTCGGGCGATGCATCGAAACATGGATTTTCGCCGGACCTGGTGGTGGAAACGTTGAAGAAGGTGGTGAAATTCCCCCATGTCCAAATAAAAGGTCTGATGTGCATGGCAGCGTTCGATGGGGGGCTGGACGTGGCTCGACGAGATTTCAGACGGCTGCGCATGCTGCGCGAGGAAATACGCAAAGATGGTTTTCTTCTGCCAAAAATGGATTTATTCGAGCTTTCGATGGGCATGAGTCACGATTTCAAAGTAGCCATCGAAGAAGGGGCCACGATTGTCCGCATCGGCTCAGCGCTATTCGAGGGAATCGGATGACGGTTAATTTGGAGCCACACCCCGAGGGAACTCTTCTGCCCATTCGTGCCCATGCCGGTGCCCGGCGCAATGAGATTTTGCCCCCCCAAGACGGGGTTCTCCGAGTCTCGGTGACCCAGGCACCCGAGGGGGGAAAGGCCAACAAGGTTATCGCGGTCCTCTTGGCCAAGGCTCTTGGATTGCGAAAATCTGAAATCATGCTACATTCAGGGGAGACAGCCCGCCGCAAGAAGTTCCTCGTGCGGGGTCTTTCTTGCGAGGAGTTGGGGGTGAAAATCAGTGAGTTGGTGTCGACGGACGGCACCGGATTGCATCACTAGGGTCTGTTCGAAGGGCAAGGAGCACACCATGAGCCTGGCTGCCTGGTTGCTCGTGTTGTTGCCACTGGTAGCAATCGTTGCGGGCGCTTACGGGGTGTTGCGTTACGTGCGTCGTGGCACCCGGGCGCTTCATCGAGCGGCTTCACGCGGCGACATTCCACGGTTGACTCGTCTGTTGCTGGCCACGCCCGGGTCGGCCAACGCGGAAGACCTCGTCGGCTTGCGGCCGTTACAGTACGCCGCCTCCTGGGGCCAGCGAGAAGCAGCCGAACTGCTCTTGGAACACGGTGCCGACATTGACGGCGGAACAGGCTGGACGCCCCTGCACTATGCTTGTGCCGAGGGACGGTCCGAAATGGTCTCTTTTCTGTTGGAGCGCGGCGCCGACATCAACGCGCTATGTCAGGGCGACGGTTCGACGCCCTTGCACTCCGCCGTGGCCAAGAACCAGGTGGACGTGATTCGTTTGCTCCTGGAACACGGGGCATCGGTCGACGCCACCACGAAGTCGGGCTGGACGCCGTGCCATCTGGCCGCCGCCGAGGGCCACGTCGAAGCGGTTGACCTGTTAATCAAGGCAGGCGCCGATTGGAAGGCCACCAACGCGGGGAAACAAACGCCCTTGGAAGTCGCCCTAGGTAACGGTCATCCGGAAATCGTCGACCTGGTCCGCCGCCGCGAGACGGCATCGCCCCCCGTTGCCTAGCGGTCGACATATTCGGGACAACCGGCGCATCCCTCACCCTTCTCCGGTCCCGACTCTTTCTCCCGGTCTTTCTGGCGGAAGATGCCCCTTTCCTGCTTGGCTGGCAAACCTTGCGGGATATGCTTTCGGTGCGCAGACCCCTCAGGGTGTTTCCAGGTCTAGAGGTATGAGCGAAGTCTCCGGCAAGATCCTTGTAGTCGATGACGATCCGGCCATTCGGGCACTCCTGGCCGAAGTACTGGGCAACGAGTACTCGGTGTGGACGGCCTCGGGCGGAGAAGAAGCGCTCGCGATTGCGCAGCAGGTTCGTCCCGAGTTGGTCCTTCTGGACCTGATGATGCCGGAAATGGACGGATACGACACCTGTCGGCTGCTCCGGTCCGAGCCGGGCGGCAAAAGCATACACGTGATCGTCGTCTCCGCCGCCTCGTCCTACGTCGAGCAGTTGCGGGCCTTGAAGTGCGGCGCCGATGACTATATTGTCAAGCCGTTTGACCCGTACGTCCTCCGATCACGTGTCCGACTCCATTTCCGGCTCCGCCAGGCCGAGGAGCAGGTCTCCGCGGTCCGCTCGGAGATCGAAGCCCAATCGTCTCAAGCGCGCCGCGCCATCGAAGATCAGCGACGCGAGCTGATGGCCACCCAGGACGTGGCCGTCTTCGTCCTGGCCAAGGTGGCCGAGTGCCGCGACCACGAGACGGGCAACCACCTGATGCGGATGCGGGGCTACTCGCAACTCCTGGCCGAGGAGCTTCAACGAAACAGCCCCTACGCCGACCAGATCGACCGCCAGTTTCTCGACGACCTCTACCGGTCCAGCCCGTTGCACGACGTCGGCAAGGTGGGCATCAGCGATCAGATTCTTCTCAAGCCGGGTCGCCTGACGCCGGACGAGTTCGAGAAGATGAAGGAACACACGACGCTCGGCGCGCAGATCCTTGACGAGGCCGTGTGGCAGCAACACGGCGGCGCGTTTCTGGCCATGGCGGCCACGATCGCGCGCCATCACCACGAGCGTTTCGACGGGACGGGCTACCCCAGCGGCCTGGCGGGAACTGACATCCCGCTGCCCGCCCGGATCGTCGCCGTCGCCGACGTCTACGACGCCCTGACCTCGCAGCGTCCGTACAAACCGGCCTATTCACCGTTGGATTCAAAGGAAATGATCTTGATCGAGTCGGGCCGGCATTTCGACCCGGTCGTTGTCGATGCCTTTGAAGCCCGGTTCGACGACATCCTGGAAATCCAGCGCCAGTTCAACGACCAGATCACCGGCCAACGCCCCAACCTGCCGGCCGACCTCGCCAAGGCTCCGCCCCTGGAGGTTTCACCACCCGGGCAGACGCAGCCGTCCCCGTCCTCCTGAGGGGGCGGCAAGCTTGGGCCCACTTTGTGGAGCGGGGAACGCTCTACATTGGGGCAGTTGTTTCTCCGCGGGTTTCCAGCTCGTGCCCCGGTCCGCCAGGCTACAATAGAAGTGTTCGTCTTTTTTATCCAACCGGCCGTGCTGCCGGGGAGGCAACTTGTGAAGGCAAGATCCACGATCCTTGGAGCGTTTGTCCTCATCCTCCTGTTGGCAGCGCCTGCGGTGGCCCAGTTCAAGAAGGCCGAACCGGGTATCGTCAAGACAGGCCGGTCGCAAACGCAACGTTGGAAGGCCGGTCTGACCATCACGGCAGTCGGCGGTCCCTGCCGAGGCATCGTCGGCTACGTGCCCGTCCCCGTGGAGTGGCCCGAGCAGCAGGTCACCATCCTGAATGAGGACGTGTCGCCGGCAGCCAAAATCCGCTACCAGACCATGGCGGGCAACCCGAAGCTGATGGTGGTTCGCATTCCGAACCTCCCTTCCGGCGCGGAAGCCAAAGCTATCGTGACGTTCGAGATCACACGCCAAGAGATTCTACTGCCAGACAAGAGCGTCACCGACAAGCTGAAGCTACCTGAAAAAGACAAACTCCCCCCCGACATCCGCCGCTATCTGAATCCCAGCATCAAGATCGAGAGCCGCCACCCGAAGATTCGCAAGCTGGCCAAGGAAATCGGAGTGGATCGCGAAAAGGCGTGGGAACACGTCGAGGCAGTCTACGACTGGGTCCGCGAGAATGTCGAGTATAAGAATGGCCCCCTCAAGGGCGCGTTGGCGGCGTTGAAGGACAAGACGGGCGATTGCGAGGAACTCACCTCGCTGTTCATCGCGATCCTCCGCGCCCAGGACATCCCCGCGCGAACCGTCTGGGTGCCCGGTCACTGCTATCCCGAGTTCTATCTGGTCGACGAAGAGGGCAACGGCCACTGGTTCCCCTGCCAGGCCGCCGGTACGCGCTCTTTCGGGGGCATCCCCGAGCTGCGTCCCATTCTGCAGAAAGGGGACGACTTCCGTCTGCCCGACCAACGCAACACCCGCGTCCGCTACCTGCCCGAACGCATCAGCGGCCAGCGCTCCCAAGGCAAACCCCGCGTCCGCTGGATCCGCGAACAGGTCGCGCACTGACCCTGCGAATCCCAAGGCCTTCTTAATGCAAAACGTGACGCCACGGACGCCACAAGGTCACGAGCAGGCCGAGCAGCAGGATAAACATCGAAGGTTCGGGCACGGCGGGATTTCCCTCGGTGCCGACCAGCCAGTGGGCGGCCAGGATCGACGCATCCAGATCGTCAACGCGGCCGTCCCCGTTGAAATCGCCGTCGTCCCACTCCGCACCGGTCTGGAGCCAATGGGCTGCCAGGGCCGCGGCATCGGCCGCATCGACCTGACCATCGCTGTTGGCGTCTCCAGGTCCCGGGAGCATCACTCCGGCGCCAACCGCGAAGCAAGAAAATCCATCAACCCCGTCGGCCTGCAGCCAATGATGGGTCGCATCGAGCGCTGAAGTCACATCGACCCACATTCCGCCGGTGTGCTGATAAATCCGCAGGTCCGCGTCGAGAATACCCAGCGAGGCGGCTAGGGCGTCGTCGTAGCGGAAAATCAGGTCGGCCGTGTCGAACGCCAGCCCGGCCGACGGGGTGATGTCCCAGACGGTCAGAAGCGAACCGCTGGGCACCGAAGGCGCCTCGGTTCGATCCGTGGCCAACAAAGCGATCGAAAGCGTTCCGCCCGTCGTCACGTTGGCCAGCTTGATCTGGGCGCTGTTGACCAGGTCAATTTCCAAGTCGCCGGCCGTTTCGCCCCAGTTGACCGTCACGTCTCCCGTCGCCACGGGCACGGCCGGCAAGACCAACTTGCCTTGTTCGGTGGCGTACCACCCGGCCTGCGAACCGTCGCCTTGTATGATGCCCAGGCTATCGCTTTGGACGATCGAGGTGAAATGGGAGAGATCCAGCGTCCGCTGACTCCCGTAGCCTTGGGCCACCACGCAGCCGTTGTTGCTCAGCTCGCCGGTGAGTTGGACATTTCCCCAGCCGCGGAACATGGCCGAGGCTCCGGTGGCGCCCAACGAGCGGACGATCAGATCGAGTCCCAGCCCGGGCGAGGCCTCTTGGAGGATGCCCGTTGCGCTTGCGTTGCCGAAATAGTACCGTCCGGTGCTTCCAGCCGCCTCGGCCAGCCAGAGGTCGCCCGAGAGGGAATGCGTGCCGCCGAGTTGGAAGAAGTATCCCGTTCCCTCCTGGCCGACGATGGTGGTCCCGGAGGCCAAGTTGCCGTTATGCAAGACGAACATGCCCTGGGAGCCACTGGATAACGCGATGCCCAGCGCGGCAGTGGCCGTGAGTTGCCCACCTTCCTGAATATACTGGTTGTCCGTCGAATAGCAGCCGACGCACAGGCTGTTTGCCGTGACCGTCGTGCCGATCTTCTGGACAAACTCGTTCTGGTCGCCCAAATAGCCGATGGTCAAATTCGTGCTGACGGTAAGCGAACCTCCATCAAGGGCCACCTGACCGGTTCCTTGCGACTGGTAACCGACGTAGAGCATCGTGGCGTTCAAGTCGCCCGCCGTCTGGCGCAACGTCCCTTGTTGGTCGTCGCCGACGAGGATTCGGTTGGTTGCGGTGAAGGAGCCTCCGTTTTTCGTGAAGGTTCCCTGGCCCTCGCCGCCGACGGTCAGCGTGTTGACCGTACATGTTTTGCCGGTCAGTTCGAGTTGCCCGACGGTCCCATTGGACGAACCGACGGCCAGTTGTTCGACCTCTAGGGTGCTGCCGGTCAGACTGAGCGTTCCGCCGTCGACGTTCAAGATTCCCTGTCCTGGCCCGTTGGCAATCGTGTCGGCGTGCAACGTGCCGCCACGAAGATTGTACGTTCCTTCGCCGGAGGCCAGGACGCCGAATCGCAATTCACCGCCGATGTCGGCCAGGCCTTGGGACTGGTTGATCGTTGCGATTCCTTCGACGCCCAATCGCAGGTGTTGTGCAAGGAGACTGCCTCCCTGGAACTCGTACTTGCCCGTGCTGCCTGGTTCAACTGCCAGCGAAAACCAATGTTCGGCGGTGATTTGGCTTTGAATCTGATTAAGAGACCCGTCGCCAGCGCGACCGATTTCAAAATCGTGAGCATGGATTTCGCCGTGTTGGAGTCGATAAAGGCCCATGGATTCAGAGTTGCGGCCGAGGATGACCGTGGGATAGATTGGATCGGGATTTTCACCGTCCGGATCGATACGCGTGATCACGCCGCCGTATTGCATGACCTGACCGAAGCTATCGTAACCCACGACGACCGTGGGCGAGGCACCGCCGATTTTGATCTTGGGCCCATCGCCGGCGACCGCTTCAAGGCTCAAATATCCATTGGAACCACTGCCGTTGCCGACATGAAGGTATTGCGCGCTAAGGCTTCCGCCGCGAAGTATCAGCGAGGCGCCGCTTCCCTCGCCGACGGACACGAGGCTTCCCACGGAGAGCGTCGATTGCGTGGCGATCATCGTCGCATTGTCGGTGATCCCCAATTTCATTTGATTGGCGACGGAAACCATCGCGGCGGAAAGGTTGAGTTGGGCCGCGCCCGTTTGGCCGCCGTCGCCGGCGCGGAACATGTTGTCCACATGCAGAACAGTGCTGTCGGCCATGGTGATCGTCCCGTTGGCGACGAGATCATACCCGACGGTAACCTGCGAGGACGTGTCTTCGATGTTCAATGTCGCGTTCGGGGCGAGATCGACATTGTCATAGCTGAGGAACAAACCGCCGTGATGCACCCGTAGCGAGCCGGTAATCGACGTCTCGCCCGTGACATCGCATCGACCGGCCACTTCGACGGCGCCGACGTTCTCCAGTGTGCCCGTGTTGAGTCGTCCCGCGGGCCCGATCTCGATCACGGACGAGGGATCGTTGTTGAACAGGTCGGTTCCCACATTCATCGTGCCCTCGGCGATGAGAATTCGACCCGCGTTGTTTTCCACGTCCTCCGTGACATTGAGTTCTCCGCCGTTGGCCACGTACAGCTCGGTGCTTGGGCAGAGTTTCAGTTGGCGGATCGTGTCGGTCAGGCCGTCGACGGCTGGAGTGTTGGTGGTCCCGACGATCCGAACGTAACGATCCAGGTCGGGCTCGCGGCCGTCCGACCAGTTGTCCGGGTCGGTCCAACTGCCGTTCTGATAGCCCATCCATTGGGCCAGCGAAAGATCGAAATTGTCGCCTCGCATCCACGGGTGTTGAAATCCGTCCACGTACGGCGCGCCCTCGCCGCCGGTCAGGGCCTGCGGCGTGTTGTTCAACGCGTAGGTGAACAAATCGTCGGTGTCGGTCCCCCCGATGCTGATGCCTTGGGCAAACGCCATGCAAAAATCGCCGGGCGGAACAACCGGATTGTAGATGGCCGGTTCGTAATGGTTCGAGGCCGCGCACCCAAACCGGATTTCACCGGTCGGAAACGCAAGTTCTTCGAGGATCCCGCCCGAGTAGCAATTGCCGAAGATGTACGCCTGTCGTCCCGTCTGGACGCTGCCGAGGTAGGTGGCGGTGGGGAAATCCTCGTCGGGAATACTGGCTCCCCAGCCCCAGAACTCCTCCTCGCTGTGGTCAGCCAGGTTGCCTTCATCGCCGCTGCCGTGCGACAGGGCCCAAAAGATGAACGTATCGCGCGGGCCTGCCGGCAGGGATTGCAGCGTGGTCGCCAGGTTGGCGGGAGTGGACGAGAGGACCGTGCTGGCCGGGTCGAGCGAGCTCCAGTCGGAATTGGCCCCGTCGGCCCGGTCCACCGCCGGATCGAGCCCATCGGCGGCCAGGACGTAAACGTTCTCGGGCAGGTAGTTCCACTCATGTACCAGGACGTTGTACATGGCCAAGGTGTCATAGTAGAAACTTGTCATGTTTTCGGCCGCGTTCGGTCCGCTGGCGAAGAGGACCGCGTAGTGTTCGGCCCTGGCTTGGGACGCAAACCCGCTGACCACCAGCAGCCCGATGACCATCGCACGCAAGAAGTGTCTCATGAGTCCCCCCCTCGACGCAAGCAGGTCGAATCCTCAGTGCAAACTGCCTGTGGCTGGTCGGTGCCACTTCTCAAGAAGATAACCAAGATCACGGGTGAATCAATACACCACCAGAGGGGAAAGATGTGGGGGAATCACCCCTGACACATGAAGTCCGCCTACTCAACCGGATACAGCTTCGGCGACGGGATCTTCCGGCCGAAGACACCGCCGTATCGGGCGTGGAGGCCGGCGAAGTCGTGGCGGAGGAAGTCGAAGACAACCGAGGGAGGTCCCAGGGCAAGCCAACGTCGGGCAAGTCGGAGAGCCACCTCGTCGTGGTCGCCGCCCGAGCCGTGGGCGAAGTAGCGGCCCCCGTGACGCCGGATGTCGCCGTTGAACCGAGGGCTGATGTGCCAGAGTTCGTGGGTGACCGTGGCCAGCTTGTCTTCGAGGCTTTGCTGGAAGAATCGGGGGAGATAGAAGTTGAGAATGTAGAGCATCTCTTGGCCCGACGCGTCGGTCAGCCGTTGCACGCCCCACCGGCGTCCGTGGCGAACCGTGTGCTCCTTGCCACCGGCAAAACGCATCGGCGTCAGCGTGGCGTAGAGCCCGTGTCGCGTGTTCTTGCGGGCCTGACAGAAACCGATGGCCACACGCGCCAGATCGATATGCTCGAACGCATCGAGCCGGTCGACCATGTCCTGGCAGAGCCGGCGCATGTGGAAAGAGAAGTCGAGCCCTCTGGAGGCGGCTTGGTTCGGTCCTTGAGACCGGGCATCGTCTGGCCAAGCAAGTGACACGGTCCCGTCTCCATCACAGGTCCGTCACGATAGGGCCCCGTAGCCAAGGCGGTCAAGCGGCCGGTAGAGTCCTACTCGTCCGTTTTCTCGGCTTCATCCGCCGTGTCGGCGCCAGCGGCGGTTTCTTCCGTCTCAGGCTCGTCTTCGAAGACGGGCTTCGGCGCCGCGCGTCGTTTCCGGTCGTTCGTGCCGACGAACTCCAGAATGGCTTGGGCGCCCGCGTCTCCCAGCCGGGGGTTGGCCAGGCGGAGAATCCGGGTGTAACCTCCAGCCCGTTCAACGAAACGTGGGGCAATCTCTTCGAAGAGGACGCGAACCGCCTCTTTGTCCCCCAACAGTTTCAGGGCCCGTCGCCGGGCGGCCACCACTGGGGCAATCGCCTGATTCCACTGCTGCCACCGCTCGCTCTGACGCCAGGCTCGCCAGGCTTCGGTCCCACGCTCGGCATCCGTTTCGAGTCCATCGGCCTTCTCTTGATGCTCGATGGAACGCCGTGCGATGGTCACGCACCGCTCGACCAAGGGGCGCACCTCTTTGGCTTTGTGCAGCGTGGTGACGATCCGGCCTTTGACCTTCGGCGCGTTCTTTTCGTCTTCGGCGTCGCGCTCGGTCAGGATCAGCGCGCTGGCCAGATTGCGGAGCAAGGCCCGTTGGTGGTTGGGATTACGGCCGAGCTTGCGGCCTTTGTTGCGGTGTCGCATGGTTCTTCAGGTCTTGTCGTCAAAAAAGGGGGTCCGGACGTCGCAGCGCGAGAGCGACTAGATCGGGCTGGCGGGCGTCGGCGGGAGTCGCATTCCCAGACGCAGCCCGATTTCGGCCAAACGGCCGCGGATTTCGATCAGCGTTGTCTCACCGAAATTACGGACCTCCAGGAGTTGGTCCTCGGTATGCGTGACCAGGTCACGGACCGTGTTAATGTTCTCCGATTCGAGGCAATTGGTCGCTCGAACCGACAGGTTCAGTTCGGCCAGGCTCATCGAAAGCTTCGCTTCCGTGGCCAGGTCCAACGTGCTGCCGTTGGCCGAACGAGGCTCGGCGAAAACGCGCGGACCCAATTCGTGGTACTGGACGAACGGGTTGAGGTGCTTGCGGAGAATCTTGGCTCCTTCAACCAGCGCCATCTCCGGCGAGATGGAGCCGTCGGTCCAGATCTCCAACGTCAATTTGTCGTAGTTGGTCTTTTGCCCGACCCGCGTTTCTTCGACTTCGTAGCGAACCCGGACGACGGGGCTGAAGGCGGCGTCCAGCGGGATCGTGCCGATCTCTTGGGTCGCGGCGGCGTGTTCGGTCGCGGGGACGTAGCCTCGGCCCTTCTCGATCACCAGTTCGAGCACGAACGGAACGTCGTCGGTCAAGGTGGCGATCACATGGCCGGGATTGATGACCTCGATGACACCGTCGGTAATCACATCGGCGCCCGTCACGGGGCCTTGCGTGTTCTTCTCGATGCGAGCAACCCGAGTCTGCTCCGACGAGTTTTTCACGACCAACGACTTGACGTTGAGCATGATGTCGGTCACGTCCTCGACCACGCCGGGCAGAGTCGTGAATTCGTGCTGGGCGCCTTGCAGCTTAACCTGCGTGACGGCGCTTCCCTCCAGGCTGGAGAGAAGGATTCGCCGCAGGCTGTTCCCGATCGTCACACCGAAGCCGCGCTCGAACGGTTCCGCGATGAACTTGCCGTAAGTCTTAGTCAGTGAGGCTCCGTCGCAGGAGACTTGACTGGGCAGCTCAAGTCCTCGCCATCGAATTCGCATGAGATTTCTCCGATCCTCATATTTTCGGTCAATGGCCTAACAGCCCGGCTGGTCGACTCCCGGCGCCGTTACTTCGAGCAGAGCTCGACGATTAACTGCGCCTGGACCGGAATCGAGACGTCGTCCGGTTCCGGCAGCCGCACGACGTGGCCCTCTGGTTTTTCCCCGTCGATCAGTGTCAGGAAGTCTGGCACCTGGCGATGGTTCTCCGCCAAATTGTTCTTCACTTGTTCCAGGCTCTTTGGACGTGCTTTCACGCAGATGACGTCACCCGAGCGGACCAGGTAGCTCGGGATGTCGACCCGTTGCCCGTTGACGGTAATATGCCCGTGGGCAACGATCTGCCTGGCTTGTGCCCGCGACTGCCCGAAGCCGAGCCGGTGGACGACGTTGTCCAACCGCCGCTCCAACAGGCTCATCAACTCCTCGCCCGTATTTCCCTTGGCGCGTTCGGCCCGGCGGAAGTACTTGCGGAATTGGGTTTCCAACACGCCGTAGTACCGCTTGACCTTCTGCTTTTCGCGCAGATGCACGGCGTAGTCGGTCATTTTGCCGTGCCGGAACGTCTGCGATCCGGGCGGATTCTCACGGCGCTCGGCAGCGCACTTCGGTGAATCGCACCGCGCCCCTCTGAGAAAGAGCTTGGTCCTCTCGCGGCGACACAAGCGGCATTTGGGTCCGGTATTGCGAGCCATGCTCGAATTCACTCCACGCGGGAACAGGGTTTGTATAACAACGGGATCTTGCGGAATCGGGCGGATGTCCAACGGGCAGCCGGGCCACGGCCTCCCGGCCAGGGCCTAAACACGACGGCGTTTCTTCGGCCGACAGCCGTTATGGGGCAACGGCGTGACGTCCTCGATCGATTTGATCGTCAGGCCGGCCGCCTGCAACGACGTGATGGCGCTTTCGCGGCCGCTTCCCGGCCCGTTCACCTTGACGTCGACTTCTTTCATGCCGCACTTGATGGCCTTTTCGGCCGCCTGCTGCGCGGCCATCTGGCCGGCGAAGGGAGTGCTCTTTCGGCTCCCCTTGAACCCGCTCGTGCCGGAAGTCGCCCAGCAGAGCGTGTCCCCTTTGGTGTCGGTGATCGTGATCGTCGTGTTGTTGAAGCTCGTCTTGATGTGCACGATTCCCACGGTCACGCTGCGACGAGTCTTGCGACGTTTCGGCTTCGATTTGGCCACCGCTCGGAGTACTCCTATTCTGTTCTAGACGCCACCGAAAGGCCCGGCGAACCAGGGCTACCTCAAGTCCTTCACGCCCTTCTTGCCGGCCACGGTTTTCTTCGGGCCCTTGCGGGTCCGCGCGTTGGTTCGGGTCCGTTGGCCGCGGACCGGCAGGCCGCGCCGGTGACGCAAGCCGCGGTAACAGCCAATGTCCCGCAACCGCACGATGTTCTGATTAATGGTTCGACGGAGTTGACCTTCGACCGTGTAGTCTTTGTCCAGAAGTGTCGCCAGCCGAACCAATTCGTCCTCGCGTAGCTCGCGGGCACGGACTTGGGGGTCGATTCCCCCGTTGTGGCACAGCTCGCGAGCCGTCTTCGGCCCCACGCCGTACAAATAGGTCAAGGCAACGACCGTCGGTCGATCGTTCGGGATGTCCACACCCAGAAGACGCGGCATATTCTGCTTCTCCCAGCCAGGCCCAGGCTCCAAGGCCCGACCCATGCTAATATATCCACCGCCGCCCCAGCAGCGGTTTTATCCTTGCCTCTGCTTGTGACGCGGGTTCGTACAAACGACGTAAACCACCCCGCGACGCCGGACGATCTTGCAGTGTTCGCAGATTCGTTTGACGCTGGCTCGGACTTTCATCGCAATGCGTTCCTAACCTCTCCAGAGTAGCAAAGCATTCCAGTATAAGCCTTCGTGGGCCGATCGCTCAAGCCCCGCCAGGCCCGATTTTTCCCACTCCCGATGGGCCTGGCACCGGATCTCCCTAGCCCCTTGTGGCCACCTAGCGATTTCCCCCATCCCCCCCAACTTCACGGGTTGGCAAGGTTGAAAACCATATCATTCGTGCTCGGTCACGCTGGGCAACGGTTAAACCGGCCCTTCGGTATATCAGACCGCTCTCATCCGCTTGGCTGAATCTCACCCTCCTACGGTGCGGCGGTCAGGACCAGGGGCCCCGACTCGGTCAGGGCGATCGTATGCTCAAAATGGGCGCTCGGTTGCCCGTCCGCCGTCACTTGGGTCCAATGGTCGGCCGCCGTGCGGACCCGTTTGGTCCCCATGTTCACCATGGGTTCCACCGCCACGACCAGCCCGGGTACTAAACGAAAATCCCCACTCCGGCGGAGTTGGGGGCTGGCAAAATTAGGAACCTGGGGCTCCTCGTGCATCTTCCGCCCGATCCCGTGGCCGACAAATGCTTCGACCACCGAGAACCCGGCATCCTTGACGAACTTCTCCATTTGGGCAGCCACCTCGCTCCAAAGCGAGCACTTGCCCATCTGCTCGATCGCCAGATCGAGCACTCCCTTGGTCACGTCCAAGAGCCGTTGAACCTCGCGATCGATCTGGCCGATCGGGTAGGTTGCTGCCGCATCGCCGCACCAGCCGGCCAACCGGCAACCGGTGTCCAGGCTCAAAATGTCTCCCTCTCGAAGCACTCGGTCGCCGGGAATGCCGTGGACGACCTCCTCATTCACCGACGTGCAAGTCACCGCCGGAAAAGGGACGTGGCCAGGCACTCCCTTAAAAAGTGGCTCTGCTCCCTTCTCTTCGAAAAAGGCCTCGATCACCGCGTCGATCTGTCCAGTAGTCACGCCAGGCTTCAGCAGCGAGGCCGCCCGTTGGTGCGCTTCCCAGACGAGCAATCCCGCCTCGCGCATCAGGCCAATCTCGCGAGCCGACCTCAACACCTGGACATCCACGTCTGGGATCCCCCCTTCGTTTACGTCCCGCACCGTGGGTCGGTCTAGCTGGCCACCTCGTCCAGCACAATGACGGTCCGTTCGAAGATCTCCTCGATCGTTCCCAGCCCATCGATGGACTTCAGGAGGCCCTTCTTGCCGTAGTACTCCAGCAGCGGCCGGGTCTGTTCCCGGTAGGCGACCAGACGTTGTCTGATCACCTCGGGCGTGTCGTCGGCGCGGCCGCGGCCGGCCAGACGCGTGAACAGTTCGTCCTCGGGCACCTGGAGTTCGAGCACCACATCCAGCGGTGTTTTCTTTTCCGCGAGCATCTGGTCGAGCGCCTCGGCCTGGGCAATGGTCCGGGGGAAACCGTCCAACAGGTAACCGCCCTCGCAGTCAGGCTGGGCCAATCGCTCGGCGATGATCGCCACGATGATTTCGTCCGGCACGAGTTGTCCGCTGGACATGTACTCGTCGGCCTTCTTGCCTACTTCGGTCTTGGCGTCCCGCGCCGCCCGGAGCATGTCGCCGGTGGACAGGTGGGCCAATTTGTATTTTTCAATCAGGCGTTCCGCCTGGGTTCCTTTGCCGGCGCCTGGAGGGCCGATAAAAACCATCCGCATGATGGAGTCCTTCCGCTGTAAAAATCAGGAGCGTTCGAGCAGGCCTTTGTAGTTTCGCATGACCAGGTGACTGTCGATCTTCTGCACCAGGTCGAACGCGACGCTCACGGCAATGAGCAAGCCCGTGCCGCCGTAGAAGCTGGCGATACCGTAACTTATTTGGGCCGAACCGGCCACGACAGTCGGCAGAATGGCAACTACCGCGAGGAAGCCGGCCCCGACGTAAGTGATTCGCGTCATGACCTTTTCGAGATAGTCGGCTGTCCGTTTTCCCGGTCGGTAGCCTGGAATAAAGGTGCCGTAGTTTTTCAGATTGTCGGACATGTCCTTCGGGTTGAAGGTGATGGCCGTCCAGAAGTAGCAGAAGAAGTAGATCAGTACGATGTAGAGGAAGTTGTAGACGAAGCCTTCGCCTCGCGAGAACACCTCTTGATAGTCTTTCCAGAAGAGGCTGAAGTTGGCCAGCCAGCCAAAAATGACCGAGGGGAACAAGAGCAAGCTGCTGGCGAAGATGATCGGCATGACGCCGGCCTGATTGACTCGCAGGGGAAGGAACTGACGGGTTCCGCCGTAGACGCGTCGGCCCCGCACATGTTTGGCGCTTTGTGTCGGGATGCGCCGCTGCCCTTGGGTGATCAACACGACGCCCACAATCACGCCGACGAACAACACCGCCAGGATGAGGAGCTTCTCCACGCCCATCTGGCCGCCCAACTCGAAACCGTTTTCAAAGATCGGCTTGAGAAGTTGGAACCCGGCGCTGGGCATCCGGGCGAGAATACCGGCCATGATCAAGAGGCTGATGCCGTTGCCGATGCCGTATTCGTCGATCTGTTCGCCCAGCCACATCAGGAAGGCCGTGCCGGCGGTCATCGTGATGACCGCCGTGATCCACCACCCCAGGGTTTGGCAATCGTCCCGGATGAGTGATTGTCCGCCGACCTCTTGACTAGCATAGATCCTGAGCATCATCCAGCTTTGCCCCAAACAGATCACGATCGTGGCATACCGCGTGTATTCATTGATCTTCTTCCGCCCGCTTTCGCCCTCCTTCTGGAGCCTCTCCAGAGGTCCCCAGACGCTACCCAAGAGCTGGAAGATAATGGAGGCCGAAATGTAGGGCATGATGCCCAGGCCGAAGATGGTCACGTTGGTCAGGTCGGTGGCGCTGAAGATGGCCATCTGCTCGAACAGCGCGCCGAGGGCCCCGCCCTCGCCCATCTGCTGCCGATACTCGTGCATTCGCGTGGCGTCGATAATGGGCAGCGGGATCTGCCAGCCGATCCGATAGATCGCCAGCATGAACAAGGTCAAGAGGATCTTGTTCCGAAGTTCAGGGATCGTGAAGATGACGCGAATCTTTTCCCACATCGTCGGATCCGTTGCTCATGGAGGTGTGGCTGTCCCGCGCGACAAGGCGACCCCGCCAGCCAAGCTCAACGGATCACGATGCCTTTGTCACGCCTGGATTAACCGTTCACGGCCCACGGAAAAGGTGCCAGGCACCTTTTGCCGGAACGGCCCTTCGGGTGCTTCGCACAAAAGGTGCCTGGCACCTTTTCCGCCCGGCCCTCCCACGCAACCGGCCGGACCGGCCGATCGTGCGGTGGGCCGCTTTCTCACGATCCCTTCGTGGCCGATGCCTTGCGGGTTGCGCTCTTTTGTTTGTTCTTCACAACCGGAGCGACCCCGGGCAGGACCACCGTCTCGCCACCGGCCTGCTGGATCTTCTCCAGCGCCGATTTGCTAAATCGGTGCGCCGAAATCTTCAGCTTCTTCGTCAGTTGGCCGTCGCCGAGCACCTTCAGTACGTCGTAGCGATGCTTGGCGAGGTTCTTCACCTTCAGGGTTTCGGGGGTCACCTCAGCGCCGTCCTCGAAGAGGTTCTCCAGGTCGCCGACGTTGACCGTGGCCACCGTCAGGGCCCAACGGTTGTTGAATCCGCGTTTCGGCACCCGCCGAACCAGCGGCATCTGGCCGCCTTCAAACGTCGGGTGGACGCTGTAGCCGGCCCGGGCGCCTTGGCCCTTGTGACCGCGCCCGCAGGTCTTTCCGTGCCCCGATCCGGGCCCCCGACCGATACGTTTACGCTTCTTATTTTTCGTAATGCCGCGATGGACATCGTTGAGATTCATGACAGCGAGACTCCTCGCAGCCGCTCTACTTCACTCTGCGAGCGTAGGTTTTGCAGCGCTTCGATGGTGGCTTTGACCAGATTGACCGAGTTGCTCGAGCCGAAGCTCTTGGTCAGGATGTCGTTGATTCCGCAGGCTTCGCACACGGCGCGAACCGCCGCGCCGGCGATGATTCCCGTACCCGGCCTGGCCGGAACGAGCACCACGTGGGCGGCGCCGAAGCGCCCTTGGACTTCGTGCGGAATCGAGGATCCCTGCATGGGGACGGGAACCATCGATCGGGCGCCGTCCTTGACGGCCTTGTCGACGGCCGGCGGGACCTCGTTGGCCTTGCCGTAGCCCCAGCCCACCTTGCCGTGGCCGTCGCCGATGACGACCAGGGCGGCGAAGCTGAAACGCCGTCCGCCTTTGACCACGGCGGCACACCGTCGGATCTTGACGACCTTTTCGATCAGTTCCCCTTTTTGTGAATCTTCAGCCATGGGTACGCGTGTTGGCTAGAGGATGTTGGCGGATGGACCGGGCAGCGCCCGGACTGGCGGCTATTTCTTCTTCGCGGAGGCCTTTGGTTTCTTTTCGCCGGCTGGTTTCTTTTCAGAGGCCTTCTTGCCGGCGTCCCCCTTCTTGGCCTTGGGCTTCTCTTGTTTGACAGCCTCGGGAGCCTTGGCCCCGAGGTCGAGTCCAGCGTCGCGGGCCGCGTCGGCCAAGGCGGCCACCCGGCCGTGATACTTATATTCGCGGCGATCGAAGGCGACCTGCTTCACGCCCGCCTCGAGGGCCCGTTGGGCAATCACCTGACCGACGGCCTGGGCCGCTTCGACGTTGCCCCCGTGGGCAAGCTTCTCGCGAAGCTCTTTTTCCAGGCTGCTGGCCGTGGCGAGGGTCCGCCCTTGGGCGTCGTCGATCACCTGGGCGTAAACATGCCGAAGGCTGCGGAAGACGGCCAACCGGGGGCGGGTCGTGTTCCGCTTGATCCGGTTGCGGACTCGCCATCCGCGGCGTTTGCGTTGCTTGCCGATAGTTTTCTCGTGTTTCACGTTTCTCGTCTCGCTCGGTGGGCGAGCCTCGCCGCGGAACCGTCCCGATTCCGCCGGGCGACGACCGGGTTGTCCCCTGCGCTACGCGCCCTGCCGTTCTTACTTCGTCATGGCCTTGCCCTGCTTGCGCCGCACCGCTTCGCCGTAGTAGCGGATTCCCTTCCCCTTATACGGCTCGGGCTTGCGCAGGGCTCGTGTCTCGGCGGCAAATTGGCCGACCAGTTGTTTGTCGATTCCCCGGACGATGATGTGTTGTTGATCAGGGCACGAAACCTGCAAACCCTCGGGAATCGGCTTGTGGAGTTCGTTGGCCAACCCGACGCGCAATTCCAGCCGGTTGTTCTGCACGGCCGCGATGTAGCCGACGCCGATCAGCTCCAGACGCCGCTCGTATCCTTCCGTCACGCCGACGACCATGTTGCGGATGAGCGCCCGGGTCAGTCCGTGCAACGCGCGGTTTTCCCGCTCGTCGTCCTGCCTGGTGCAGACGACTTGTTTCTTTTCTTCATCCAGCGTGACGGTGATCTCCGGCCGGTGCTCCCATTGGAGCTTGCCCAACGGACCTTCCACGGTGACCGTTCGCTCGGCGATGGAGACCTTGACGCCGTTGGGCAGGTCGATCGGTTTCTTTCCAATCCGCGACATCGTGACTTCTCTCTTCGGGCGAGATTTCTCTTGCGTATCGAAAGCGGAGCCGGCCTACCAGATTTCGCAGAGCACTTCTCCGCCCAGCTTCCGCTGGCGTGCCTCGCGATCGCTGATGACTCCGCGGCTGGTGCTAATGACGGTAATGCCCAGGCCTCCGAGGACCGGTTTGAGCTTCGCGGCGCCGCTGTAAACGCGTCGGCCGGGCCGGCTCACACGGCGGACGTGCTGGATCACGCGTTCGCCGTTGGGGCCGTATTTCAGGTGCAAACGCAGGTGGTCCGACGGTTTGCCGGCCAACTCCTCCCAATCCCAGATGTAGCCCTCGCGCTTGAGCACCTCGGCCAGACCTCGCTTGACCTTCGACATGGGAAGGTCGACATGAGGCTTTTCGACACGCACCGCGTTGCGGATACGGGTCAACATATCGGCGATGGGGTCAGTCATCATGATAAATCGGGTCCCTTTACCAACTCGCCTTTTTCACGCCTGGAATCAATCCTTCATCCGCCAATTTGCGGAAACAGATCCGGCAAATTCCGAACTTCCGATAGACGGCCCGGGGCCGGCCACAGAGCCGACAACGCCTTTCGGCGCGGGTGGAAAACTTCGGCGTGCGGAGCGCCTTGGCGATCTTTGATTTGCTTGCCATCCCGCGTGGCTCCCTCAGTTCTTCGAGTCAGTCTGTCCGTCCGCCCGGAATGGCATGCCAAACCCTCGCAACAATTCTCGGGCTTCGTCATTGCTATCCGTGCTGGTGACGATCGTGACATTCATCCCTTGCGTTCGGGTGTATTTGTCCGGATTGAGTTCCGGGAAGACCAATTGCTCGGTCAGTCCCAGGCTGTAGTTGCCGCGACCGTCGAACGCCTTGGGGTTCAAGCCGCGGAAGTCGCGCACTCGAGGCAAGGCCAACGAGATCAGCCGGTCGAGAAACTCGTACATCCGCCGCCCTCGCAACGTCACCTTGCACCCGATCGCCATTTCCTCCCGAAGGCGGAAACCGGCGATCGATTTTCGCGCTTTAGTGATGATGGGCTGCTGGCCGGTGATCAAGCGCAGTGCGTCGACCGCTTCTTCCATGCACTTTTTGTCGTTCACAGCGGCGCCGACGCCCATGTTCACCGAGATCTTCTTCAACCGCGGCAGCGAAAGCCGGTTCGTGCGACCCAGCGACTTGCTCAACGCGGGAAGGATCTCGTTTGTGTATCGATCTAGTAATCGAGGATTCATCGTACGTCGCCGTCAAATGGGTTGGCGTTAGGATTTGGCGTATCGGGCTCGGGGCGGAGCAATCTGGCCGTTCTCGGCGCCGCACTTCTTGCAGAAGCGCTCCTTGCTCCCGTCGGCCAAGTAACGCGCTCCAGTACGCGTCGCCGCGCCGCACTTCTGGCACACCAGGAGGATGTTGGACAATTGGATGGGAGCCTCGCGCGATAGACGCCCCCCCTGCGGGTTGCGCTGCGACTTGCGGACGTGCTTATAAACGCGGTTGACGCCCTCGACCGTCACTTTGCCGGTCACACGATCGACGTGGAGCACCTTGCCCCGGGCGCCCTGGTCGTCGCCGGTCGTCACTTCCACCATATCGTTGACTTTGATACGCATCAGACCACCTCGCTGGCGAGGCTGACGATCTTCATGAAGTTCCGCTCCCGCAGTTCGCGAGCCACGGCGCCGAAGATGCGCGTCCCCCGTGGATTCTTGTCGTTGTCGATCACCACCGCCGCGTTGCTGTCGAATCGGACGTAACTGCCGTCGGAACGCCGGGTAGGCTGTTTGCACCGGACGATCACCGCGCGAACCACCGCCCCCTTTTTGAAGTCGCTGCCCGGGATCACGCTTTTGACGCTGCACACGACGATGTCGCCCACGCCGGCGAAACGCCGCCGCGATCCTCCCAACACCTTGATGCACATCAACTCGCGGGCGCCGGTGTTGTCCGCCACGGCGAGCCTGGTCTGCATTTGAATCATGGTTCACACTCGTCTGGCGAGCACGGTCATGTGCTCGGGTTTTCGATCGCCGCGTCACTCGGGCGATTCTATCGTTGGGTCGGTCGTCCTTCCGGGTCCATTCGAAACCCGTCTAGTTTTCCTCACCCTCCGCCGCCTTGTCCGCCGCCCGCATCGCCGCCAAGTCGATAACCTGACCCTTGCTCACGACGCGAACCAACTCCCAACGCTTCATTTTCGAACGAGGCCGGCACTCGACGATCTCGACCGTATCGCCCAGGTGCGACTCGTCTTTCTCGTCATGCACGTAGCAGACCGTCCGCCGACGGAGATACTTGCCGTATCTCGGGTGCCGCACCAGCCGTGGGATCTCCACCCGCCGGGTCTTGGCCGTCTTGTCGCTGGTCACTACGCCTTGGGCAACATGCTTCGACATCGTCTGGTTTCCTTCGTCGCCGGTCAGGTCGTTCCCCCGGAGGCATTCCCTCGTGTTTACGCTTGGCCGTTTGCCTGCGCCGCTCGGGCACGTTCGTTCTGGATGGTCTTGATGCGGGCGATCAGGCGACGGCCCTTGCGCAGTTCGCTCGGGGCGTCCAACCGCTCGGTTTGCGCCTGCAAACGCCGACGGAAGAACTGTTCCTGCGTCTCCTTGAGCGTCAGAGCCAACTGCTCGTCGCTCATCTCGCGGAGTTCTTTTGCCTTGGCCATGGTTATCTGATTCCCTTGTGCGTGGGCAACTCGTCTTGCGCGACTACATCGGCCTCCGGCGAATCATCCGGACCCGAACGGGCATCTTGTGCGCCAGTCGGGCGAAACAGATCTTCGCCGCTTCTTCGGTGACCCCGCCAATTTCGTACAACACGGTTCCCGGCCGGACCACGGCGGCCCAAAAGTCGGGTTCCCCTTTTCCCTTTCCCATTCGGGTTTCCAGCGGGATCGAAGTGACCGACTTGTGCGGGAAGACACGAATATACAATCGTCCCTCGGTGCGCAGGTACTGCTGGGCTGCAATACGACCGGCTTCGATCGTCGCAGCACTCACCCAGCCACCCTGGGTCGATTGCAGTCCGAAATCGCCAAATACGACGTGGTTACCCCGCGTCGCGTCACCTTTTATACGACCTCTTTGGCTTTTTCGGTGCTTTACCCGCTTGGGCATCAGCGCCATCGATCTCGTCCTCGCTGTAAATTCCCTGGTTAATCCACACCTGCACGCCAATATGCCCTTGGGCGATCTTGGCCTCGGCGAATCCGTAGTCGATCTTCGCCCGCAAGGTGGACAGCGGGATGGACCCGCTGATTTGTTTCTCTCGTCTGGCCATTTCGGCCCCGCCCAGCCGGCCGGCCAGTTGGATCTTGATCCCCTTGGCGCCGGCGTCCATGGTTTGCTCCATGGCTCGCTTGATCGTCCGCCGGAACCCGGCCCGTTTGGCCAGTTGTTCGCAAACGTCCTCGGCGACCAGTTGGGCGACGATCTCCGGCCGATTGATTTCCTCGATCTTGATGTTGATCCGGCGACCGGTCAGGGCCTGCAATTCGTTCTGCAGTGCTTCGACACGCTCCCCCTTCGGACCGATCAGCACGCCTGGACGGGCCGAATGGAGAATCACCTTCACTTCATCGCGTGTACGCTCGATTTCGATCTTCGCAATGGTCGGATAGAGCGCTTTGCCAAACCGGTCTTTCCGCTTCTTGACGAAGTCGCGGATCTTTTTGTCCTCAACCAACAGGTCGGAGAACTCCTGTTTCGAGGCATACCACCGGCTCTTCCAGCCAGTCATGATGCCTGTGCGAAACCCGGTTGGATTGACCTTCTGACCCATGCTTCTGTCTCTCTAAGGATTTTATCCCAGTTCAACTCGGATATGCGACGTTCGTTTTTTGATCACCGCGGCCATGCCCCGGGCTTTCGGACGGATCCGGCGGAACATCGGGCCCACGTCCACCCGCACGTCGGAGACCGTCAACTGGCTCAAGTTCGCCTCGCGCCGGTCCTCGGCGTTGGCCAAGGCGCTTTGGACGACTTTCTCAAGCATCCGGGCCCCGCGGTGGGGTTGATACTTGAGAATCTCCAAGGCCTCGTCGGCATACCTTCCTCGGATCATGTCCGCCAACAGTCGCGCCTTGCGGGGGCTGATTCGGGCGAACCGGTGTACTGCTTCGTAGGCCATGGTTTCTATCCCGCTTGCCATGTGGCTTATCTCGTCGTCGCCGGAAGGAGCGGTGTGTCCCGCCGGCCCATTCACGCGTCGGCCCGCTTACCGTTTTCCCTTGCCGCCGTGACCGCGGAAAACCCGCGTCGGCGAGAACTCTCCCAACTTGTGACCGACCATCTCTTCGGTGACGAACACCTTAACGTGAGTTTTTCCGTTGTGGACCATGAACGTATGGCCGACGAACTCCGGAATGATCGTGCACGCACGCGCCCACGTCTTGATCGGTTCCTTCGTCCCGGCCTCGTTCTGTTTCTCGACCTTGCCGTAAAGCTTAGGATCGACGAAAGGGCCTTTTTTGAGCGATCTTCCCATGAGGGCGACTTCCAGGATACCCGCGGTTTTACTTCACTAGTTTCAACAACCCGTATCGCTTCGACCGGCGTCGCCGGACGATCGCGCGGTTGGACGCTTTCTTTCGATCTCGTGTCGACCCGCCCTTGGTCGGCTTGCCCGTCGGCGTAACGGGGTGACGTCCGCCCTTGGTTCGGCCTTCGCCGCCGCCGTGGGGATGGTCGATCGGGTTCATGGCCGTGCCGCGGACATGCGGACGGCGACCCATCCACCGCTTGCGTCCGGCCTTGCCCAGCACGATATTCATGTGCTCGGAGTTGCCGATCTTGCCGATCGTCGCCCGGCAGCTCGCTGGCACGCGGCGAATTTCACCGCTGGGCAACGTGATCTGGGCCCAACCGGCGTCCCGGGCAGCGAGCGTGGCGCTGGCGCCGGCGCTGCGGCACATCACGCCGCCCCGCCCCGGCTGCATCTCGATGCCGTGGATGCTCGTTCCCAACGGGATGGCCGAAAGGGGCATGCAGTTGCCGACCGACGGCGGTGCGTCGGGGCCACTGAGCAAACGGTCGCCTACCTTCAGACCGTCGGGAGCCAGGATGTATCGCTTTTCGCCGTCCACGTAGTGTAACAGGGCGATTCGGGCGGTGCGGTTCGGATCGTACTGGATCGAATGGACCACGGCCGGCACGCCGTCCTTGTTCCGACGGAAGTCGATCTGACGATACCGCTTCTTGTGACCGCCGCCTCGATGCCGGGCGGTGATCTTGCCCTGGTTGTTCCGCCCGCCCTTGCGACGCTTGATCCGCGTTAGCTTTTTCTCCGGTTTGACGCCCGGCGTCAGATCGGTAAAATCGCTCACGCTGGCGTTGCGTCGGCCGGGCGTGGTCGGCTTGTACTTGCGAATACCCATGGTTGACTCTCAATCGCCAGGCGGACTCGGCCGCCGGTGTCGCTTTGGTGGTTTATCTTTGGGCCGCGATTGCTCCGGCCCGCGGTCACATCCTAGAAGAAGTCGATCCGATGCTCGGGGTCGAGCGTCACGATCGCCTTCTTCCAGGCCTTGGTGTGCCCTTGGCGGAACCGGGTTCGCCGCGGCTTTCCCTTGCGATTCTGGGTGTTGACCCGGACCACCGTCACGTCGAACAACTCCTCGACCGCCTTGCGGATGTCGTCCTTGCCGGCCATTCGGTTCACTTCGAACGTATAGGAGTTGAGGCGTTCGGCCTTGTGATAACCCTTTTCGGTCACCAGCGGGCGCAACACGATTTGGTGCGGGTCCAGCGTCAGTTTGGTTTTGGTAATGTCTTTGGCCATGGGCCTTCAGTTCCCTTGCGTCGTGAGGCTTTCCGCCTCACGCGGCTACCTGTGTCACGAGGCTTGCTTCGAGGTCGCCTTCTCACAAAACGCGTCCAGCGCGGCCTTGGTCATCAGCACCCGACGCGGACGAAGCACGTCCAACGCATTGAGGTCCGAAACGGGCAGGACCGTCACGTCAGCCAGATTGCGAATGCTTTTATAGGTATTCACGTCGTACCCGGCCACTGTCACCAAGAGCGACTGTCCGTCCACGCTCAGCGCTTTCAGGATCGACGCCATTTCCTTGGTCCGGGGAACCGAAAAGGCCAACTCGTCGATCAGCACAACTTCCTCGTCGGCGATCCGCGAGGCCACGGCCATCCGCGTGGCCAGCCGGACCGCCTTTTTCGGCAGCCGATACGACCAGTCTCGCGGCCGCTTGGCGAACGCGCGACCGCCGCCTCGCCGCACGTTGCTGCGTCGTGAGCCGGCCCGGGCGTTGCCCGTCCCCTTCTGGCGATACATCTTCTTGGTCGACCCCTTCACCTCTGCGCGGCTCTTGTTCTTGGCCGAACCCTGACGCTGATTCGCCTGGTACATCACCACGACGTCGTGCATCAACTGCTTGCTGATGCGCGGCGCCAGCTCAGCCGGGTCGATCTTGTAGGTCCCGACCTTCGCTCCCGTTCGATCGTAGACAGGCAGGCTTACCATCGCTTTGACGTTCTGGGTATGAGGTAAAGGTGTCTTATATTGTTTGTTGCCGCTGTCTCTAGCCGAGCTTGCCCTAACCAAGCTTGTTCGTCTGGCGAATCAGCACATAACCGCCGTTCGGCCCGGGAATGGCTCCACGAACCAACAGGAGGTTGTTCTCGGCGTCGATCTGGTGGACTTTCAAATTCCGGACAGTGCACTGTGCGGCGCCGTAGCGGCCGGGCATCCGCTTCCCCTTGAGCACTCGACTGGGATAGGCGCTGCAGCCGGTGCCGCCGAGATGCCGGTGGCACTTCTTGACGCCGTGGCTGGCCCGCTGCCCATGAAAGTTGTGTCGCTTCATCGCGCCGGCCGTGCCCCGGCCCTTGCTCGTGCCGACCACATCAACGGAAACGACGCCATCGAAGATGCCGACGCCGAACTCCTGCCCGACCTCGACCCCTTCGACAGAACCTCGGATCTCGCGGACGAATCGCTTGGGCTCGCAGTCGGCCTTGGCCACTGCCGGCGCGCCGGCGGCCGTGCGCTGCTTCTGACGCTTGCTGTCCAGACTGGCGACGTGACCCCGCTCGGAACGGGGAGCAAGACGACGGGGCCTATCCTGATAGCCCAACTGAACCGCTTCGTAGCCGTCCCGCTCCACAGTCTTGACCTGCAGAACGTGACACGGCCCCGCCTGGATGACGGTGACCGGGACAACCTCGCCCGATTCGTTGTAGACTTGGGTCATCCCGACCTTGCGGCCGAGTAGTCCAGCGTTCATCGTTCTTGCCTTTATCGTGTCGCCTCGCGGGAATCACCGATTCGGTAATAAACCGGGTTTACCCACGCAGCTTCCGTCACATCGGAGAATCCTGATCGGAATTCGAAAGCCGGATGGCTATTGTACTTTCGTCGCTTCCTGGCCCCACCGGGCCGCATTCCTTCTCGTTCTACCTGCTGGTGGCCTTGATCTTGATGTCCACGCCCGCCGGCAGGCTGAGCTTGTTGAGCGCTTCGATCGTCTTGGCCGTCGCCTGCAGAATGTCAATCAGCCGCTTGTGCGTGCGGATCTCGAACTGCTGCCGGGCCTTCTTGTCGACATGGGGACTGGACAGGACGGTGTAGCGCTCGATGCGTGTCGGCAAGGGGATAGGCCCATGGACTATCGACCCCGTCCGTTTGGCGGTGTCGGTAATCTCCGCGGCGCTCTGATCCAAAACCGCGTGATCGTAGGCCTCCATGCGGATGCGGATAATCTCGTTGTTTTGGTCGACCACGGCGGCCCTCCCGGCGTCCCGGTTCCAGCTTTCCAAAGAAACGCCCACCGCAAGGGTGGAAAACCTCAGATCGTAACGCCAACGGCCGGGCGTGTCAACGCCCTCGCGCGAAAAATCGCGGCCCTGCGACCGTTCTGCCCTCGCCACCGGATACCGCGACCGCAAACTCGACGCTGGCAGCCCAGATTCCGGACAAAATTAGGGTATTTGCGAGGGAAAACCTATTGATCGGCTCGGACCGGCTTCCCGATTGAGACGCTCCTGCCCGCGGACACGAACGACAAGGCAATGACAAGCTCGTAAGGCCTCCGACAGCGTCTTCCCCCACTCAAGAGACTTGCGGCTCCCCTGTGGTGGAATTCGAGACCCTGGTTGTCCCTCGATTTGCCACAATCGATGGCCCAACTGGCTTCTTCCAAGAAAACCAATTCACGAATCGTCATCATCCAGCGGAAGATCAACACTCAGGTGCGTCCCTCGACCGGGGGCCGTGTCGAGTGAGAAGACACCGCCCAACAAGCGAACTCGCTCCCGGATCCCTCTGAGGCCAAACCGGTCAATCGGAACGGCGTTGGGATCAAAGCCCACCCCCCAGTCGTGGATGTCGACATGGATTTGATCCTTATCCGTCTTCAGGCCCACGCGGATCCGATCGGACCGGGCGTGCCGGCAGGCGTTGGCCAGCGATTCCTGAACGATCCGGAATACGGCCGTCTCCAGCAAGGCGGGTAGCCGCTCGGTGCGGACGTGGTGGAAGAACTCGATCTCCGACCGCTCGCGGCTCTGTGCCTCGTGGATCAGAAAATCCACCGCGGCCACGATGCCCGACTCATCCAGAATCGGCGGTCTCAACCCACTGATGAGGCGTCGCGCCTCGCCGATTCCCTCGCTCAACAGGCTCATTGCCTCGTCGAACGTCCTTTGGCCTTCAGGCGGCATGTCGGCGCCCAACTGGACCAGCGACTGGAACCGCATCTGTGCGCCGGCCAGTTGTTGGGCCAGGCCGTCGTGGATCTCATAAGCAAAGAACCTCCGCTCGCGTTCCTGAAGGTCGATCAAGCCGCGGAGGACTTTTTGTTCGCGGCGGAGGGATTCCTCGGCCGCCTTGCGCTGCGTGATGTCAATGCAAATGATCATCACCGTGGTGGGAGGACCGTCCTGCATGAGCGGAATCAGGCGGCAATTCCACCAGTGTCCAAAGACCGTCAACGCTTCGACCACCTGGACTTCCTGGGTCGTGAACGCCTGCTCCAGGGCGTGACGACAGGCCGGGAGCGACTCCGGTGCGATGTGGGTGAAGCCGATCGTGTTGCACAGTTCCTCGGGCGAAACGTCGCCGTTTCCCCGATTGGCGAATTGGATCCTCGCCTCGCGATCCACGATGAGCATGAAGTCAGGCAGATTGTCGATCAGGCTTCGCAGGGTCGTGCCCGACTCGTGCAACGCCCGATCCGCATCGCCGCGGTCGATTTCCGTGCGTCGGAGGTCCTCTACCTGCCGTCGGAGCGATTCGATTTCTCGTACCAGATCATCGTTGGATTTGGTTTGGTCTTGCACTCGTCCACCTCCCCCGAGGTTTGTCGCACCAGTGCCCCTACAGACCTCCAACGCCCCGTAACTCTTCTCACGCTCCCTTCACGAAGTACTTCCGATTTCATAGTTACATGCCTATTGATACTCCAGGCATGAGAAAAATGACTTGAATGCCGGTCTCCCATCCTTCACTGCCCACACCCCATGCGGCATCAAACCGTCCGGCAATCGGCAAGAACGGTCGACCATGCGCGCGTCGACGAACGAGACTCTACAGATAGGCTTCGAGCACTTCGGGCGGGGCGGGGCCATAGGTCGAGGGCTCCATCGTACAGGTTGCCCGCCCCTGGCTCAGTCCGCGCATCGCGCTGGAATAGCCGAACAATTCGGAAAGGGGCGCCTGGGCTTCGATCACCGTGTCGCGCCCTCGGTTGTGGGTGCGCGTGATCAGGCCGCGGCGCCGTTGCAGGTCGCTTACAAAATCGCCGAGATGCTCCTCGGGCGTGGTAATCTCCAGTCGCATGATCGGTTCGAGCAGAACGATTCCCGCCTCGCGCAGCGCTTTCTGGAACGCGTCGGCCGCCGCCATTCGGAAGGCGACGTCGGTCGAATCGGTTTCGTGTGCCCGTCCGCCTGTAATGGTAATCTTGACGTTCATCAAGGGGAACCCCAATTGGCCTCCGCCCTCGCCTAACTGACAAAGCGTTTCGATCGCCGTGGCCAGAAACTCCGGCGGCAAGGCATCGCCGCAGGTGGCCGCCACCGCGATTGCCCTGGCGCCGTCCGAAGGTTCCATCCTAATGTTCAGTTCACCGCAAAGGGTTTGGCCTCCCATGGTCCGGTGGCATTGGCCGAGCACCTCGACCGAATCCTTGATCGTCTCGCGATAACTAACGCGAGGGTTGTGGACACGAACGTTCAGGTTGTGATCACGCAATAACTTGTGTTTGATCACTTCGAGGTGCAGTTCCCCCATTCCACTGATAAGGGTCTGTCCGGTCTCCTCGCTTTCGACGGCGCGGAACGTGGGGTCCTGCCGCCTCATCATGTCCAGCACGCTGGCCAGTTTCTTGCGTTCGGTTGAGTTTTCCGGTTCGATGGCCATCGAGATGACCGTCTCGGGAAAGACGATCGATTCGAGCAGGATGGGGTGTTTCGGATCGCAGAGCGTGTCGCCGGTCACCGAATGGCGCAGCCCGATGACGCCGACAATGTCGCCGGCCGAGGCGGATTCGACCTGATTGCGTCGGTCGGACTGGATCTGCCAGAGCTGGGGGATGTTTTCCTTTTTGTCCTTGCCCGGGTTGAGCACACGGCTGTTCGCCTTGAGCCGGCCCGAGTAGACCCGCACGTAGTGCAGGTCGCCGTGCCGATCGGCCTGGATCTTGAAGACAAGCCCGCAGAACGGCTCTTCTGGATCGCACTTTCGTGTCGCCTGCTCGCCCTTCTTCTTGCCCTCGGGGTCGATCCCCATGACGGGAGGCATGTCGATCGGGCTAGGGAGGTAGTCGGCCACGGCGTCCATCAGCGGTTGGACGCCGATCCCGTCCAGGGCCGAGCCGCAGAAGACGGGCACGATCATGTCGTGCAGCGTCGCGTCGCGCAGCACGCGGTGAATCAACTCGCTGGGCGCCGGGGCTTCGTCCAGCAGCAATTCCATCAGCGGGTCGCTGAAGTGGGAGAGCTGGTCGAGCATCTGGCCCCGCCACATCTCGGCCTCGTCGACCAGATCGGCGGGTATTTCGTCGACGATGACCTCGGCCCCCTGGCTCTGGGACGTGAAGGTCAACTGCTTCATCTCGACCAGATCGATCACGCCCCGGAATGCGTTTTGGACGTGGGGCGGCCCGCTGCCGATGGGCAGGGTCACCACGATCGGCCGGGCGCCGAGCCGTTCTTCGATTTCGTCGACCGTGCCCGAGAAATCGGCCCCCTCGCGGTCCATCTTGTTGATGAACGCGATCCGCGGCACGTGATACTTGTCGGCCTGGCGCCAGACGGTCTCGCTTTGGGCCTCGACCCCTTCGCGGGCACTGAAGACGACGACTCCACCATCGAGTACACGCAAACTACGCTCGACTTCGGCGGTGAAGTCGACGTGGCCGGGCGTGTCGATCAGGTTGATGCGGATGTCGCGATAGGGAAACGTCACGCAGGCCGACTGGATCGTGATCCCCCGTTCCTGCTCCTCGGGGTCGAAGTCGGTGATCGTCGTCCCCTTGTCCACCTCGCCCACCTTGTGGCTGAACCCGCAATAGAACAGCATCCGTTCGGTGACCGTGGTCTTCCCGGCGTCGATGTGGGCAATGATGCCGATGTTGCGGAGTTTGGTCAGGTCGGTGGACATGGTCACAGTGGTTGTCGACGCGATGCGCAGAACAACGCCGCAGCCGGTTCGCGGGACCGGCGCGGCGTTAAGGATCTTTCGGTTGTTACCAGGCGAAGTGGGCGAACGCCTTGTTCGCATCGGCCATGCGGTGGACGTTTTCGCGTTTGGTGTAGGCGGTCCCTTCGCGGTTGTACGCAGCCAGGAGTTCGGCGGCCAGTTTCTCGGCGGTGGGGCGGCCCTTCTTCTCGCGAATGGCGGCCAGGATCCAGCGGATGGCCAACGACTGCTGCCGGGTGCGCCCGACCTGCATCGGCACCTGGTACGACGCTCCACCGACCCGCTTCGAGCGGACTTCGATGTTCGGCTTGACGTTCTCGACCGCCTGGGTGAAGACTTCGATGGGCTCGACGTCGTGGATCTTCTTGCTGATCAAGTCCAACGAGTCGTAGAAGACGCGCTGGGCAACGCTCTTCTTGCCGTCCCACATCAGGCAGTTGATGAACTTGCTTGCCAGGAGCGATCCGCACTTCGGATCGGGAACGAGTTGTTTTCTGCTGGCCGTGATTCGACCCATGTCGCGATTCCTGTATTGGTCTGAGTCTAAGACGACATCTTGGCGCCGTAGCGGCTACGGGACTGCTTGCGTCCGTCCACGGCCAACGTGTCCAAAGTGCCCCGGATAACTTGGTATCGCACGCCCGGCAGGTCGCGGATACGCCCGCCGCGGACCAGGACGATCGAGTGTTCCTGGAGGCTGTGCCCCTCGCCCGGGATGTAGACCGTTACTTCCTTCCCGTTGGACAGCCGGACGCGCGTGATCTTTCGCAGCGCGGAGTTCGGTTTTTTCGGGGTCATCGTCTTGACCTGGAGGCAGACGCCACGTTTCTGAGGGCATCGCTCCAGGACGGGCGACTTGCTGAACTTGCGGGGCGGTCGGCGTCGCTTTCGGACGAGTTGGTTGGTCGTCGGCATGGTTGATATCGAGTTGGGGTTACTGGACTTATCAGAACCCTTCATTTTGAAGGGTAGGCCGGAGATGTCAAGCCCTGGCGGGACTTCCGGCCCTGTCATTTGCCCCAGACGACCTTGCCCCTCTTTCAAGGGAACAATCTAGCGTCTGGATGGCGTTATTCGCTTGGAGGTGGCTCCTCGGTTGGGGTGTTGCTGAAGAGCGAGTCCAAACTGGACGGGCCGCTCGGTTGGCTGGACGACGACTCTCCGTCCCCTCTAGAAGATGGAACCTCCCCACCTGTGTCCAGCAGGGGGAAGGACGGCTGCGGCTGGGTTTCGGTCACCGCGGCCAACACGTCCAAAGCTTGAGGTTGGATCCGCACCTCCGAGTCTTGGAAGAGGTGGAACCCGGTCCCCGCGGGAACGAGGTGGCCCAAGGTCACGTTTTCTTTCAGCCCAACCAGGTTGTCGACCTTTCCGGCCAGGGCCGCTTCGGTGAGCACTTTGGTCGTCTCCTGGAAGCTGGCAGCCGACAGGAAACTGGAACTCTGCACGGCGGCCTTGGTGATGCCCAGCAGTTGGGTGCTGGCGGTGGCCCGTTCCGGTGGTTTCACGGTTGCCGTTTGACCGCCGAGCGCTTCGACCTGGGCGTTGGCCTGTTCCAGGGTCTCGCGCGGCACGATCGACCCGTCGCTGAACTCGCTGTCGCCCTTCTCGGCGACTTTCACGCAGTCTTCAAGTTCCTGGTTGCACTGGCGGAACTCGAACTTATCCATGACGCTGCCGGGCAGAAGCGACGTGTCGCCGATCGACTCGACCAGCACCTTGCGAAGCATCTGTGCGACGATGATCTCGATGTGCTTGTCGTCGATTTCGACGCGCTGCGAACGGTAGACGTTTTGGATTTCGCGAACGAGGTATTGCTGGACGGCTTCTTCACCGGAGATTCGCAGGATGTCGTGCGGCACCAGCGGTCCGTCGACCAGGGCTTCGCCCGCCCGAACGAACTCGCCCGCGTGAACCCGCAGGTGCTTGCCGTGGGAAACCAAGTGTTCGCGTTCGATGCCCGTCTCGCTCCGGACGATGATCGTCCGTTTGCCGCGCCGTTTCTCGCCGAGCAATTCGACTGTTCCGTCGATTTCGGCGATAACAGCCGGGTCCTTGGGCTTTCGGGCTTCGAAGATTTCCGTCACGCGCGGCAGACCGCCCGTGATGTCCTGAGTACCCGACACATCGCGCGGCGTTTTGGCCAACAAGGTGCCAGGTCCGGCCTTGTCGCCTTCGATAACTTCGATGTGGGCCTTCTCGGGCAGATAGTAGAAGTCGAGAATCTTGCCGGTCTCGTCTTCGATGACGATTTGCGGGTGCAGATCGCCCTTGTGCTCCATGACCAACTTCCGGACGTGTCCGCTGGGGTCCTTCTCGAGCCGCATGGTCTCCCCTTCGATCACGTCCTCGTAGCGGATACGTCCGCCCACTTCGGCGAGGATCGGGATGCTGTGGGGGTCCCAGTGGCACAGGACCTCGCCGGCCTTGACCGTCTGGTTTTCCTCAACCGTAAGCTGGGCCCCGGCGGGGATTTCGCACTGTTCCAATTCGCGGCCCCGGGCGTCGACGATAACGATTTCGCCGTTTCGCGCCAGGACGAGTTGTTCGCCCGCCTCGTTGCGGACTACCTTGAGCCGGGTGAACTGAACAACACCCTCCTTCTTCGCATGGATCGCGCTCTCTTCGACCGCACGGGCGGCAATTCCACCGATGTGGAACGTCCGCATCGTTAACTGCGTGCCCGGCTCGCCGATGCTTTGCGCGGCGATGATTCCGACAGCCATGCCCTGCTCGACCAGCGACCCGGTCGAAAGGTCCATGCCGTAGCACTTCGCGCAGATGCCAAGCGGCGCGTCACAAGTCATCGGGCTGCGGACCTGGATCTTTTCCAGACCGAGTTCCTCGATCTTCTCGCCGATCTCACGAGTGATCATCTCGTTCTCGCGGACAATCACTTCGTCGGTAATCGGGTTGACGATATTGGCGCGGCTCACCCGACCGTAGACCGATTCGGCCAGCCGGACTTCGACCTTTTCGCCGCGATAGATGACGCCCTTGGTAATGCCCTGGGTCGTCCCGCAGTCGTCCATCGTGACGACCACGTTCTGAGCCACGTCGGCCAGCTTTCGGGTGAGGTAACCCGAGTCGGCCGTCTTCAAAGCCGTGTCGGCCAGGCCCTTTCGGGCGCCGTGCGTCGAACTGAAATACTCCAGGACGTTGAGCCCCTCGCGGAAGTTGGCCTTGATTGGGGTTTCGATAATTTTGCCTGACGGTTTGGCCATCAAACCACGCATCCCGGCCAACTGGCGGATTTGTTCGACGCCGCCTCGGGCGCCGGAGTGCGCCATGAGGAAGATCGGATTGACGTAGCCGGGCCAGCGACGGTCGTTCTCCAGAACGGCCATCATCTCGGTCGTGATACTTTCGCGGGCGTGTGTCCAGGCATCGAGCACCTGGTTATAACGTTCTCCTTCGGTGATGACGCCGCGTTGATAGAGCTTCATGATCCGCAAGACGTTCTTTTCGGCGTTGGCCACGATCTTGGCTTTCGTCGGCGGCGTGATCAGGTCGTCCGTGGCGAAGCTCAGACCGCTGCGCGTGCTCTCGCGGAATCCGAGTTTGTTCATTTCGTCCAGCAGGTCGATCGTCGCCCGGCGGCCGAGAATCGAATAGCAATCGGAAATCACGCCAGCCAGATCGCTGCCTCGCATAGCCGTGTTGTAGAACGGCATGCCGTCGGGGAGCATCTCGTTGAAGATCACCCGGCCGACCGTCGTCGTTAGCGGTTCGCCCGGCGTAACGCGCCGGGTGCTGCGGATGGCACGGCCGACGGGCACCCGGACCTTGATCTCGGCGTGCGTGTCAACCACGCCAAGTGAATAGGCTAATTGCACCTCGTCGGTCGACGAGAAGACCATCCCCTCGCCCTTCCGCTCGGACAACGCCTGCGTCAGGTAGTAGCAGCCCATGACGACGTCTTGCGACGGGCTGATGATCGGCGAACCGTTGGCTGGACTGAAAATGTTGTTGGTTGACATCATCAGCGTGTGGGCTTCAACCTGCGCTTCCAACGACAAAGGCAGGTGAACGGCCATCTGGTCGCCGTCGAAGTCGGCGTTGAACCCTTTGCATACCAGCGGGTGGAGCTTGATCGCGTTGCCTTCGACCAACGTCGGTTCGAACGCCTGGATACCCATGCGGTGAAGCGTCGGAGCACGGTTCAGGAGCACCGGCCGGTTGTAGATCACCTCTTCGAGGATGTCCCAGACCTCCTCGTCCTTCCGCTCGAGCATCTTCTTGGCACTCTTGATCGTGTCGGCATGACCAAGTTCCTTCAGCCGCCGGATGATAAAGGGCTGATACAGTTCCAGGGCGATCTTCTTCGGCAAGCCGCACTGGTGCAGACGCAATGAAGGGCCGACGACGATCACGCTTCGGGCCGAATAGTCGACGCGCTTGCCCAACAGGTTCTCACGGAACCGGCCCTGCTTGCCCTTGATCATGTCGGTCAACGATTTCAGCGGCCGGTTGCTGCTGCCCAGGACGGGCCGCTTGCACCGGTTGTTGTCGAACAGGGCGTCGACCGATTGCTGGAGCATCCGCTTCTCGTTGCGGATGATGACCTCCGGAGCATTCAGGTCGACCAGCTTCTTGAGCCGGTTATTCCGGTTGATGATCCGGCGATACAGGTCGTTCAAGTCGCTCGTGGCGAAATTGCCCGAGTCCAGAAGGACCAGCGGCCGCAAGTCGGGCGGGATCACCGGGATGACGTCCAGGACCATCCATTCGGGCCGGTTGTCGCTGTCGCGGATCGACTCGACGATTTTCAGCCGGTTGATCAGATCTTTTTTCTTCTGCTTCGAGCCTGTCTCGACCAAATCCACGCGGAGTTCCCGCGAAAGCTCGACCAGGTCGAGGTTGACCAGCAGCTTGCGGATCGCCTCGGCACCCATGTCGGCCTTGAAGGTTCCGTCGGGATACTGCTCGCGCGCGGCGCGGTATTCCTCTTCGGTGAGCAACTGCTGGACCTTCAGCGGCGTGTCGCCCGACTCGGTGACGACGTAGTCCTGAAAATAGATGACCTTTTCCAGGCTGGTGGTCTTCATGCTCAAGAGCGTGCCGAGCCGGCTGGGCATCGCCTTGAAGAACCAGATGTGCACGACCGGCGCGGCCAGTTCGATGTGGCCCATCCGCTTGCGCCGGACGCGGCTGTGGGTGATCTTGACGCCGCATCGGTCGCAGATCATCCCCTTGTATTTCATCCCGCGGTACTTGCCGCAGGAACACTCCCAGTCCTTTTCCGGCCCGAAGATCCGTTCGCAGAACAGCCCGTCTTTTTCGGGCCGATAGGTGCGATAGTTGATCGTCTCCGGCTTCTTGACCTCGCCGAACGACCAGCTACGGATATCGTGCGGGCGGGCCAAGCTGATCTTGACGGATGCGTAATCGTTGATCCGATCGTAGGAGGTTTCGCCAATGCTCACTCGCGGCACTCCTTTATGTGGGAAAATGGTTCGCGATCAGATAACCGCCGTCACGCTCACGCGCGGCCCTTTTCCAATTGCATGTTCAGTCCAAGTCCGCGGATTTCGTTAGTCAGCACGTCGAAGCTGGCGGGGGTGCCGGCTTCGAGCGTGTTCTCGCCTTTGACCATCGACTCGTAGATCTTGGTTCGCCCCTCGACGTCGTCGCTCTTGACCGTAAGCAATTCCTGGAGGATGTACGCGGCTCCGTACGCCTCCAACGCCCAGACTTCCATTTCGCCGAAACGCTGGCCGCCGAAACGCGCCTTACCTCCCAGCGGTTGCTGGGTGATGAGCGAGTAGGGGCCCGTGCTCCGGGCGTGGACCTTGTCGTCGACCAGGTGGTGGAGCTTCAACATGTAGATGTAGCCGACCGTCGACTCCTGCTCGAACGGCTCGCCCGTCCGCCCGTCACGCAATTTCGCTTTGCCGTGGACAGGCAGGCTTGCCTCTTCGAGACACTGCCGGATCGTATCCTCGTCCGCCCCGTCGAACACGGGCGTGAGCGCCTGGAACCCGAGCGCCGCCGCCGCCCAACCGAGGTGGGTCTCGAGAATCTGGCCGACGTTCATGCGGCTGGGAACGCCCAACGGATTCAGAAGGATTTGGACCGGGGTGCCGTCGGGCAGATAGGGCATGTCTTCCTTGGGCAGGATCTTCGCGATCACGCCTTTGTTTCCGTGCCGCCCGGCCATTTTGTCACCGACCGAAATCACCCGCTTCGCCGCGATGTAGACCTTGACCATCTGCAGCACGCCGCTACGGAGTTCGTCGCCTCGCTTCATCGAGTTGAGCCGGCGGTCCCGGGCGTCGATGGCTGCTTCGACGTCGGGCCAAAGGTTCTTATAGATCTTCTCAACTTCGCTCTTGCGTTGGGGACTGCGGATGTCGAGCGTGTCGATCCGGAACCGGTGCGCTTGCTCGGAGACGTAGCGGTGCTCCTGCCCTTCGACGAGCGAATTGCCGTCCTCGTCGGTCAGTTTTCGCCCCAACACGCCCTCGATTTGTCCGACCAATTCGCCGAAGGTCGCCGCGATGCCGGCATTGCCCTCCGCCTCCGCTTCCTTGAGCGATTCCTCGAACGCCTTCCGCTCCGCTTCGGAAAGACTCATCCGCCGCGAGAATCGCTGGGTGTCGATGACGATGCCCTCGATGCCGGAGGGCACTTCGAGCGAGTCGTTCTTCACGTCCTCGCCAGCCCGGCCGAAGATCGCGTGAAGCAGTTTCTCTTCGGGGGTCAGTTCGGTTTTCGACTTGGGCGAGACCTTGCCGACCAGGATATCGCCCGGCCGGACATAGGTTCCGACTTGAACGATTCCGTTTTCGTCGAGATTGCGAAGAGCCTTCTCGCTGACGTTCGGGATGTCGCGCGTGAATTCCTCGCGTCCCAGCTTGGTCTCGCGAATCTCGATATCGAACTCTTCGATGTGGATTGAGGTGTATGTGTCGTTCTCGACCAGCTCTTCGCTGATGATGATTGCGTCCTCGAAGTTGAAGCCGTCCCACGCCATAAAGGCCACGAGGACGTTTCGTCCCAGGGCCAGTTCTCCCTGGAAGGTGCCGGCGCCGTCGGCGATGACGTCACCCTTTTCGACCTTCTGGCCGATCTGGACGATCGGCTTCTGGTTTTGGCAGGTCCGCTCGTTCAGCCCGACGAACTTCCTCATGCGATAGACGTCCTTGCCGATCTCGATTCGATCGGCGTCGACGTAGGAGACGGTTCCCTTGTTGCGGGCGCGGATCAACATGCTGGAGTTCGTGGCTGTATCACGTTCCATTCCGGTGCCGACAAGAGGCGGCTCCGTCACGAGGAGCGGGACGGCCTGACGCTGCATGTTCGAGCCCATCAACGCCCGGTTCGCGTCGTCATGTTCGAGGAAGGGGATCAGCCCGGCCGAGACGCCGATCATCTGACTTGGAGCGACGTCGATGTATTCGACCGTATTTGCCGGGACAATGCCGAAATCACCGTGATGCCGGGCGATGATGGTTTCGCCGGCGAGTTTGCCGCTTTCAAGCGGCGCGTCGGCCGGCGCCAGAAACGCTTCGTGTTCCTGGTCGGCGCGAAGCCATTCGATGTCGTCGGTCAGCTTGCCGTTCTTCACCTTGCGATAGGGCGTCACCAGGAAACCGTATTCGTCCACACCGGCATAGATCGCCAAACTGGAAATCAGGCCGATGTTCGTGCCTTCCGGGGTTTCGATCGGGCAAATGCGGCCGTAGTGCGAGATATGCACGTCGCGGACCTCGAAGCCGGCTCGCTTTCGGTTCAAACCACCGGGCCCCAACGCCGAAAGTCGACGTTCGTGCGTCAGCATCGACAGGGCGTTGGTCTGGTCGACGACCTGAGAGAGTTCGCCCCGGCCGAAGAAGTACTCGATGGCGGCCGAGATGCTCTTCGGGTTGACCAGGCTCCGCGGGGTCATCTCCTCGATGTCTTTCAGGCTCATCCGCTCCTGAACCGTTCGGCGGAGCTTCAAAAAGCCCTTGCGAAGCTCGTCGCAAGCCAACTCGTCGATGGTCCGCAGCCGCCGGTTGCCCAGGTGGTCGATGTCGTCGACCTCGACGTCCGGATCGTCCCCTCGCAACCGAAGCAGGTACTTCATCGCCGCGATGAGATCTTCGGCGCGGAGGGTCATTTCGTCTTCCGACACGTTCAGCCCGAGCTTCCGGTTGATCCGGAATCGCCCGACCCGGCCGAGGCGGTAGCGGTTGGTATCGTAGAACTTTTCATGGAAGAGGGCTTTGGCCTTTTCCAGTTGCGGCGGGTTGCCCGGGCGCAAACGCTGGTAGATCCGCAACAGGGCCTCTTCGTGACTGGCGGTGTTGTCGTCGGCCAAGGCGTTCAGCAACAGAGGGTTCTTCTGCGGCTCCATCACCTCGATTTTCTTCAGGCCCGACGTGCAGATCGCTTCGGCCATCGCCTTGCTGATCTTCTGACCGCATTCGGCAATCACCTCGCCGGCCCGTTCGCTCTCAGGGGGATAGACCACGTCGGCGACCGCGAGCTTGCCTTCGATCTTGCTGGCGCTACGTCCGTCGACGACCTTCTCGACCGAAGTCTCGTAGAAGACCCGCAAGAGGTCGGCGTCTTGGCCGAATTGTGGATCCATCGCCCGAAGGAGGGTCATCGCCGAAAACTTGCCGCTTTGATCGATCCGGACCGAGAGGCTTTCCTTTCGGGTGGTGTTCAACTCGATCCAGCTTCCCCGTTCAGGGATGATGCGGCAGCTATGCATCCGCCGTTCGCCGGCCTCCATATCGACGACGAAGTCGATGCCCGGGCTGCGGTGCAACTGACTGACGACGACGCGTTCGGCTCCGTTGATGATGAACTCGCCGCCGCCGAGCATGATCGGGACGTCGCCCAGGTAGACTTCTTCCTCGACGGGCTGTTCCTTGGTCAGGCGGAGCCAGACCTTGAAGGGCCGGCCGTAGGTCAGGCGAAGTTGCCGGCATTCGTCCGGCTCGTAGCGCGGCTTGCCCAACTCGTAGCGAAGGTACTCCAGCCGGAGCGACTTGTCGTAGCTCTCGATTGGGAAGATCTCGCGCAGGACGCTCTCGATGCCGATGTCCTTACGCTTGGCCGGGGGGATCTCATACTGCAGGAACCGGTCGTAGCTGACGGTCTGGATCTCGGTCAAGTCGGGGGTGATATGGGGCGGTCGGAGGCTGCCGAACCGACGCACCTCTTTGGGCTCGAGACGTCGATGTGCTGTGGTGGCCATGAAGAGTCACCCTCCTGAAGCGAATCGTTTGGAATGCCAATGCGCTGGACACGGCTGCCACGCCCTGCGCGCAGCCGCCAGCGCCGTCGAGACCCGTCAGGATCCCACGGTTTCCTTCGGGTGGAGCAAATGCTGCGCGCGCACGATACTTGCTTGCCTCGGCGGAAGCGCAATGGGGAGATAGAGTCGCTGTGTGTCGTCCGTTACGTTGATTCGATCCGAACTACTTGATCGAAACCGTCGCGCCGGCCTCTTCCAGTTCGGTCTTGAGTTTCTCGGCATCTTCCTTGCTGATGCCCTCCTTGACCTTGGAAGGAACGCCCTCGACCAGGTCCTTGGCTTCTTTCAGGCCCAGGCCGGTCGCCGAACGCACCACCTTGATCACGCCAATCTTCTTGTCGCCGAATCCTTCCAGGACCACGTCGAACTCGGTCTTTTCCTCGGCCGCGGCCGCGCCGCCTCCGTCGGTGGGCATGGCCATCATCGCCACGGCGCCGCCGGCGGCCGCCTTGATGCCGTACACGTCTTCCAGATAGTCGCTCAGTTCCTTGGCGTCCTTGAGCGTCAGGCCGGAGATCTGGTCGCCGAGTGTCTTGGTTGCCGCGGAAAACTCGCGGACTGCTTCGTCAGTCGACATCGCGTTACTCGTCCTTTCTCGTTACTCTGGAGTCCGCCGCCGGCATGTTCAACCCGCCGGCTTGACCCCGCAAAACCTGATTGTGGGAAATGGTTGTCTGTTTTTCCGGACGGATGCCCGGCTCTCCTGATTGTCCTCGCTGTAGAGCCCCTTGTCCTTGGGCTGAGGCGCCTTCGAGTCCGTCCTCGTTTTATGCCTCGGGCGCGTCCGTGTCCTCGGCTTTCTGCTTGATCTGGCTGGCCAACGCACCGCCCGGACCGTTCAACTGGCCCGCCAGCCTCGCTCCCGGACCGAGAATCTGGCCGACCAGCAGGCTCAACTGCTCTTCACGGCTGGGCCACTTGCTCACCTCGGTCACTTGCTTGGCCGACAGGGCCTCGCCGTCCATCACGCCGCCACGAGCGCGAAACGGTTCGTAGTCCTTGTCTTCCGCCAGTTTCGTGACCGTTTTGGCCAGGCTGACGATGTCCTCGCCACCCCAGCACACGGCCGCCGTGCCTGTCAGGCCCTCGAACATCGGCGCCAGCTTGGTTCCCTCGGTCGCCCGAGCGGCCAGACTGTTGCGGATGACCACCAACTCGATGCCCTTAGCCTCCAACACGCCGCGGAGCCGGTTGTTGGCGTTGGCGTTCAGGCCGACCACGTCGACCAGCAGCGCGTCATCCACTCCCGACAATCGGTTCCGCAGATGATCGGTGAGAAGACTCTTGACGTATTTGCTCATGAAACCACTCTGACTTCCAGCCGGCGTCGAGACCCAAGGCCGACGCCGAATGCCTGTGTTCTTTATCGTCCGCTATTCAAGATGCCGCAAACGACCTAGGTCGCCAGTCGCACGCCGGGACTCATCGTCGCCGCGATCACCACGCCTCGCAGATACTGTCCTTTCACCGAAGCCGGCTTCAGGCCGACAACATGGTCGATGAACGCCTGGATGTTCTCGGTCAACTGCGACGCATCGAACCGCAGCCGCCCGACCACCGCATGGACGTTGCCGCCCGAATCGTTTCGGAACTCGACCTTGCCGGCCTTGTACTCCTTGACCGTGGCGCCGACGTCGGGGGTAACCGTTCCGGCCCTGGGCGAAGGCATCAGCCCCCGGGGTCCCAGGACTCGTCCCAGCGGCCCCACCACGCCCATCATGTCGGGCGAAGCGATGCACACGTCGAAGTCGGTCCAGCCGCCTTGAATTTTCTCGGCCAGTTCCGGCCCGCCCACTTCATCGGCGCCGGCTTCCTGGGCCTCCGCAACCTTGTCCCCCTTGGCGAACACGATCACGCGCAGCGTCCGGCCGATGCCATGCGGTAAAACGATCGAGCCGCGGACCAACTGGTCGGCCTGCTTGCTGTCGATCCCTAATCTCATGTGGACCTCGACCGATTGGTCGAACTTGGCCGTGTCGAACTGCTTGAGAATCCCGACAGCTTCGTCCAGCGCCAACGGCCCTTGGTCCGCAACCTTTTCAGCCAACGCTCGGAATCGTTTTGACTTCTTCACCATGATTGGGCTATCCGCAATTGGGCTATCCGCTTCCGCCGTGGTCACATCTGGACGAAGAACCAGTCGATTGTCCCGTGTTTCGCGGCGGCACGCCTGCCAGTAAGTTCTCCTAAGAAATGACTTCCAGTCCCATGCTTCGGGCGGTTCCTTCGATCAGCCGCCGGGCGTGTTCGACGTTTCGTGCGTTCAGGTCTTGCATCTTCGTCTTAACGATCTCATCGATCTGCGCGATGGTGACCTTGCCGACCTTCTCCTTGTTCGGAACGCCCGACCCCTTGGCAATCCCGGCCGCCTGCTTCAACAGCGCCGCGGCCGGCGGGCTCTTCGTCACGAACTCGAAGGACCGGTCGTTATACACACGGACCACCACCGGGATCGGAATCCCTCCGGCGTCCTTTGTCCGCTCGTTGAACTGTTGAACGAACTGCCCAAGGTTGATCCCGAACCGTCCCAACGACGTTCCCACCGGCGGGGCCGGAGTCGCCTGGCCGCCGGGCACTTGGAACTTCACTTCGCCTGCGAGTTGTTTTGCCATGATTTCTCAGTAGGAGTCGCGCCAACCGGTCCGTTTCGCACGGCCCGTTCAGAGCGCCTCGACTTGCCAGTATTCCAGTTCGACGGGCGTGCTGCGCCCGAATATATTGATCATCACGACCACCCGGCCGCTCTGCTGATCGATCGACTCGACCTCTCCCTCGAAGTTCTCGAAGGTCCCCTCGTTGATCTTCACCCGATCCCCCGACGCAAACGCAATCTGCAATTTCGGCGCCGCGTCGGTCCGCTCTTCCTGCGTCGAGACGATCCGTGCAACCTCGTGGGGCAACATGGGCGCGGGTCGCCCCGCCGCTCCCGTGAAGTCGCCGATGCCCGGCGTCTCGCGCACGAGGAACCACGTATCGTCGTTGATCTCCATTTGCACGACCAGGTAGCCTGGGTAAAGTTTCCGCTTAACGACCCGTTTTCGCCCTCCCTTGACCTCGGTGACCTTCTCGATCGGGATAATCACGTCGCCGAAAAACCGCTCGAGCCCCGCGATCTTCACCCGGCGCATCAAGGCATCGCGAATCGAATCCTCCCGGTTGCTTTGCACCTTGAGGATGTACCACTCCATCACCGGCGTTTCGTCGAGTTCCGGGTCCGGGTCGACCATGATCGGTTGCGCTGCACGCGGTTTGGGCTGCTCGCCGGGCTCGTTCTCCTCCGGTACGACTTCTTCTTGTGAAGGAACTTCTTCCCCAGGCTGGTCCCCGACGGATTCCCCTTCCTCGGGCTTCGGCGTTACCGGTTCCTCGCTGACAGGGACCGTCTCGCCGACACCCTCGTCCACGGGATTTTCATCCACGGGACTTTCGTCGGTGATCTCCTTGGGCGAAGTGGTTTCCTCCCCGGTCGAAACCATCGTCTCTTCCGGCAATCCGAGCGGCTCGCCCTCGGGCGCGGCCAATTCGGCCGGCTCGATGTCGGACTCGACGACTCGATTCGGTTCGTCCGCCGGCTGGTTCAACGGCTCGTCGGTCACGCCTGTGGTTCTCCCATGCGCTCTCGCCAATTCGGCGGCATTTACACAATGCCTAGCGTTTGGAACACGATTCCCCACAACAGGTCGAACACATACAATACCGCGGCCAGAGCAATGATCATCACCAGCACCACGGCCGATCCGCGAAATAACTCCGCTCGGGTCGGCCAGGACACCTTGTTCATTTCCGCTTCAACGGCGATCAGGAAATCGGCGAAGGCGGGCAGGTTGACAATCCGGTAGGCGAACCACAGGCCCGCCAGGAACAGGACGCCAATCAAGCCGTAGCGCGCGCCCATCTCCATGGTGACCAGCCAGCCGTTCAGGGCGTACAATCCCCATCCAACGATAATCGCGATGACGGCGAAAGTCGCCTGGCGGCAAATACGGCCCTGGCTTCGCTTGTAGAGGCCGGTCCGCAACAGTTCCCGAACGAGTGCGCTCACCGCAGTGCATTCCCCGGGACTCCCCCGTTCTATCCGGCGGAGCCCCACGTTGTTTATGGTATGCTGTTTAATCCAGAGCGTGATGAAAAATGGCAGGGGCGGAGGGACTTGAACTCTCAACCGCTGGTTTTGGAGACCAGTGCTCTACCAATTGAGCTACACCCCTGCGTGGATTTTCCGTCACGCGACCGGGGCAAGGCTTTCTCCTCGCGCCCCACCTCAACGACCTCGGCACGCGCCGAGACGCCTACTTGAGGATCTTGGTCACCACGCCCGAACCCACGGTCCGGCCGCCTTCGCGGATGGCGAACCGGACGTTCTCGTCCATCGCGATCGGCGAAATCAGTTCGATACCCAGCTTGACATTGTCGCCAGGCATGCACATTTCGGCGTCGCCCAGCAAGTTGGCCGACCCGGTGACGTCGGTGGTGCGGAAATAAAACTGGGGCCGGTAGCCGCTGAAGAACGGCGTGTGGCGCCCGCCTTCGTCCTTCGACAGGACGTACACTTCCGCCTCGAACTGCGTGTGCGGTGTAATCGAACCGGGCTTGGCCAAGACCTGGCCGCGCTCGATCTCATCCCGCTTGACGCCACGCAGCAAACATCCGACGTTGTCGCCGGCCTGTCCCGAATCCAACGTCTTGTTGAACATCTCGACACCGGTGCAGATGGTCTTGCGCGATTCGGCGGCCAATCCGATGATCTCGACTTCTTCGCCCGTCTTGACCACGCCGCGCTCGATACGCCCCGTGGCGACCGTGCCACGACCTTCGATCGAGAAAACGTCCTCGATCGCCATCAGGAACGGCTTGTCGACCTCGCGAGTGGGCTCGGGGATGTAGCTGTCAATCGCATCCATCAGTTCCTGGATGCACTTGTTCTTTTCTGGGTCCGTCGGGTTCTGATACGCGGAAAGCGAATCGCCGTGAACGACAGGAATCTCGTCCCCTGGGAAACCGTATTCCGTCAATAAGTCGCGGACTTCCAACTCGACCAGTTCGAGCAGTTCCGGGTCGTCGACCAGGTCAACCTTGTTCAAGAACACGCACAACCGTGGAACGTTCACCTGACGGGCAAGCAGGACGTGCTCGCGGGTCTGGGGCATCGGGCCGTCGGCGGCCGACACGACCAGGATCGCCCCGTCCATCTGGGCGGCGCCCGTGATCATGTTCTTGATGAAGTCCGCGTGCCCCGGACAGTCGATATGGGCGTAGTGACGGTTTTCCGTCTGGTACTCGACGTGGGCGACCGCAATGGTCACGGTCTTCGTCGAGTCACGCACCGTTCCACCCTTGGCGATGTCGGCGTACGACTTGGACTTGGCAAGCCCCTTCTTCTCCTGGACCGCCAAAATGGCCCCGGTCAAAGTGGTCTTGCCGTGGTCAATGTGGCCAATGGTGCCCACATTGACGTGGGGTTTGGTTCGCTGAAATACTTCCTTGGCCATGCTAACTCCCTGCGATAGACAATTAACGGGTAGGTTGTAGTTGGATGGAAAACGATCGGGGAACACTCCCCACTCACAAGACCCCGGATGCCCTAAGAGAGCTGCTGATGGGATTCGGACCCATGACCTCGTCCTTACCAAGGACGCGCTCTACCGACTGAGCTACAGCAGCCAACTCTCGCCACACCTGGGGGCGAAACGCCGCCGGTGACTCCACTCGGCGACCGCCACCCAAGGGTCGCAAATTCACAAGCGCATCCTATCTGGTGGCATCAGTGGTCAAACAAAAAAGTCACACGACCCGACACGCCGCTCTCCTGCCCGAAAGCGTCCGGCCTGTTCTTCCCAATAACAAAACCTCTCAATGTCCTCTTTGACTCTATCACCTCGAGACAGCTCTAACGTCAACACCCACTCCTAAACCAAGGACGTCTATTCCAATTCACATTGCCTCGATCCAGGACGCGTCTTACCTCCGGCACCGCCTGCTTGCCCGAACAAAGCGGGTGAAGGGAATCGAACCCTCGTCTTCAGCTTGGAAGGCTGTGGCTCTACCATTGAGCTACACCCGCAATCCACTCCTCGCACAATCAAGAATTCAAGACCCCTGCCGGCACCGGTTGAGTGAATGGGGGGTGCAGGATTCGAACCTGCGAAGGCACTGCCATCAGATTTACAGTCTGACCCCTTTGACC
>JAFGFF010000429.1 GCA_016931075.1 Pirellulales bacterium
GCAGGGTGGCACTGGCGTCTCGCCAGTGCTTCGGCAATCAACACTGGCGAGACGCCAGTGCCACCCAGTATAGTTCTGCCATTACCGTCGGTCCTCGTTCGTAAGTGTCTTTTCAACCTGGTCGGCTCGGGCGGCGATGTGTTCGATCTTGCGGGCCAGCGCGCCGGGCGTGACCGACGAGGCGATCATCGTGTCGACCATGACGAAGTTGGCCACACCGTCCAGATCGCGGATAGCAAACGCTCCGCTCGGGATCGACAGGTTCTTGCGAAGCACCGCCTCGTAGAGTTTCGGATTGGCCGGGCCGCACTCGCTGTAGATGACGACCAGTTCGTGGCCGTCGCTGTCGTGTCGCCCGAAATAGACGGCCACGCGCTGCCGCCGTCCGTCGGGCAACTCGAGTTGGAACCGGTAGCTCCCTTGCGAACCGGTCGGCTGCACGCCCAGGAAGTCGGCCGTTCGGGCGACGCACTGGGCAACGTTCAGCGCCGGGGGCCCGGTTGGGCTGTTGACCGCCTCGCGCCACGCGCGGGGATCGGTCCCCAGATCGCGGCCGGTGATCTGCGCCAGCGCCTCGCAGACGTCCAACACGAGCACGCCCCGTTCGAGCAGCCCGACCAGCGGGCCAACGGCCTCCTGGGCCTGCAACTCGCCCAACGACTCGACGGCCGCCCAAACGACCGATTCGTTCGAGTCGTCGAGGCACTCAAGCAGCGGCCCGATCGCCCCGGCAGCCACCAGGTTCTGCCGAGCGGCCCGGCGTGTCTCGGGTCGCCGTAGTTCAAGGACCCATTGTTGGGTGGTTTCGTCGCTCATGGGCGGTCCTTTTCGGGAAAAAGGCCTCGCGGATAGGGTCGATTATACCGGACCCCCATCGGGTGGCAACCAGGTCATTGTCGGGTGGCACTGGCGTCTCGCCAGTGTTGAATGCCGAAGCACTGGCGAGACGCCAGTGTCACCCACCAGATGGCTAGTCGCTAACAGAGCCCGAATGACCGAACCAATCGATTCAAGCGGCCCAAGGGCGAGGGGGCCTCGACGGACGGCCGGGCCGATCATGAGCTAGGTTTATATGAAGGGAGTGTGGCCGTGCCCGTCACGGTCGGAAGACACCCCGCCCGGACGCCGCGTTCGCGGAGAACTTGTCGTTTTCGTCCGGGCCGAGTCGTTTGTGTTCGAGTGTTCCTCGGGCGACCGTCGCGACCGGTCTGTTTCGATCCGCACAACATTGCGGCCGAGACGCCGTCTACGGTTCCCGTCCATTTGAACAGACGAACCAATAGAGCATCACTCGCATCGAGGCAGACCGACCATGATGACCTGTCAAGAATTGGCCTCGCGTATCGAAGAGCTTCAGCCGAACGCCGACCCGCGCGACGTGGCCCGGCTCTGCCTGCTGTTGAGCAACCACGTCAACAACACAGACGGGTTGGAAGACCACCATCAGCTTTCGGCCGCATGGCACGAGATGGGCATCCGACTCCAGGCCGCCACCGATCAGCATGCCGCGATGACCGAGGACCTCGAAGAGCTCGCTCGAACCGACCCCTCGCATTTCACCCTGGACCAGATCTGGGTTCTCATCCGCGCGATCAAAGTCCAGAGCCAAATCCTCCAGCTCTACGTCGGCCAGGCAAAGCTGGAGCCGTAGGGCAGCAAGAGGATCTGATCAGGATGGAGGGCCACGCTCCGTCGTGGCCGGATTCATCCCAAAACAGACGCGACAGAGCGCGTCCCTCCATGAGATCGCTATCGCCGCGGCGCGTCGTCGTCCCCGTCGCGAAGGGCCGTTACTTCGGGCGAGATCCAGACGGAGATGTTCTGTCTCAGGCCGGCGATGTAGCGCTCGATCTCTTTCGAGCCGCGACCCTTGCGGATCTTCTCGGCGATGTCCTTCTGGACCTCGGCGAACGGGGTGCGGTAGGCCGGCTCGCGCTGAAGGACGCGGATGATGTGGTAGCCCTTGTCGTCTTCGATAATCTGGCTGAGCGATCCGACCGGCAGGCCGAACAGGGCGGCGTCGAGGTTTTTGGAGACGAGGCAACCTTGCCGGGTCCAGCCGCGGTCGCCCCCTTTGGCGGCGGTGGTCCCGTCGGAGCCCGTCTTGGCCACTTCGGCGAACGGCGCGCCCCGCATCACGAGGTTGCCCATCTTGGCGATCGCCGCGTAGGCCGTTTCTTTGTCCGGATAGCGGGAGAAGCGGACCATGAGCTCTTCCCATTGTGCCCGGGCCGCGTGTTCGTACTCGTCATGGTGCCGCTGATAGAAGGCCAACATCTCTTCGTGTGAGATGGGCTCGTCGATTTTGACCTCCTCTTGCAGCATCCACATCCGGCCAATCGAGCGTTCGAGAAACACCCGTTTCTGCCAGGCGAGCGTCGTGCCAAGCTGGTTCAAATGCGCTTCGAGTTCCTCTTCCGTCTTGAGCTTGGCGTCCTCCAACAGGCCCTTCATACCGTCGGGATCCGTTTTGAAGAATCCGTTGATGCGTTTCTCGATCTGTTCGATGCCTTCGGCCGGCAGCTTGTTCCGGGCGTTGACGTACATGAGTTTCGATTCGATGGCCAGCTTGAGAAACTGCGGCCAGAGCGCGTCGACCGCTTCGCGCTGCTGGTCCGGCTCGACCTCGTTCAGCTTGGGCAACATCTGACGCACGGCCACCGCCCGGACCTCGCTGGCCAGGATCAACTCGTCTCCCACCCGGGCAAGAATGCGGACTTCGTCACGCACCGGCGGCGCCACCGGCGCTGTTACGGGACCCGGCGCGCCGGGCCACGGCTGGACGGGGGACGCTGTTTGCGGACCACTCCAGGGCCCCGGTCCGGAAGGAGCTGGCAACGGTGAACCAACAGCCGGGTAAGGAGTGACTGGATAGGGTGTGCTCGGGTATTGGCTCGTCGGGCTCGGCTGGCTGGTGGGCCATTGAGCTGGACGTGTCGTGGGCACGGGCTGGGTCGGCGGTCCTGGAATGGGCGAGCCTACACCGTAGACGGTGTTGGGACCCGTGGCCATCGGACTGACCGGCTGTCCCCATACGTTCACCGGCCCCGTCGGCTGAACTCCCACGGCCGGTTGGCCTGTCACGGGATACGGCTGGGCAACCGCCGCCGAAACGAGTCCGATTGCCAGTAGGCCCAAGAAGAGCCCTCGCCATGCCAAGGTGTGTTGTCCGCGGAGAGTTTGCACGAGACCAGGTTCCTCGGGCGGCTGTGTGAAACAGAATGAGATTATGTTGACAAGCGGTAATCTATCTCGGCGTTGGGTGCCATGCCCAGACGCTGCTTCAGCAGTGGATGGGCATGTTGGTAAAGTTATCCAACTATCATGCCCATCCGCCGCCAAGGCGGTCGTCTGGGCATGGCACCCTACACTCTTTTCAACAAACCTACCCCCCTGCGTGAGGCGGGAGTATAGCCGCACTGCTAGCTCGACTGCAACAGCGATTTCACCCGCTGGAGGAGGGAATCCGAGTTGCCCGCGTCCCCACCCAGGGGGAGATAGGCACTGCGCCCGTCGGCGATCCGCAGATCGGCCCGGGCCGAGGCGGCAAGCTGCCGGATCAGCGGGCCCGAGCCGTAGCCGAACACGGCGTACTTGTCTTCGAGGTGGATCGACCGGATGCCCCAGCGTTGGGCGTCGATTCGGATGCCGGCCAGTGTGAGCATCTGCTCCAGCGGGCCGGGCGGCGGGCCGAATCGGTCGTGCAGTTCGGCGATGAAGTCCTTCAGTTCCTGGTGCGTCGACACCCGAGCCAGGCGGCGGTAGAGGTCGATTTTCGCCCTCATGTCGGGCACGTACTTCCTCAGGATGTACGCCCGGCAGGGCAAATCCACGTCGACGTCGATCGTCGTCTTCGGCGGTAGCTTTTTGAGCGCCCGCACGGCCCGTTCGAGCAACTGGCAGTACAGCTCGTAGCCAACCGTGGCGATGTGGCCACTTTGTTGGGTGCCCAGGATGTTGCCGGCCCCGCGGATTTCGAGGTCACGCATGGCGATGGCGAATCCGGCTCCCATGTCGCTGAACTCCTCGATCGCCCGGAGCCGCTTGGCCGCGCCGGGCGTGAGCGACTTGTTCGGATCGACCAGCAGATAGCAGTAGGCCCGGTGCTTGTAGCGCCCGACCCGTCCGCGAAGCTGGTGCAGGTCGGCCAGCCCGTAGCGGTCGGCCTCGTCGATGAACATTGTGTTGGCGTTCGGGATGTCCAGGCCGCTCTCGACGATCGTCGTGGCCAGCAGGATGTCGAACTTGTGATCGACGAAATCGAGCATGACCTGTTCGAGCTGGCCCTCGGGCATTTGGGCGTGGCCGACGCGGATCGACGCCTCGGGCACGATCTGGCCGAGCTTTCGGGCGAGGACCTGGATGTCGCGGACCCGGTTGTGGACGAAGAAGATCTGCCCGTTGCGGTTGAGCTCGCGGATCACGGCGTGGCGGATCAAGTCGGGTTGGAACCGCGTCACGCGGGTCTCGATCGCCAACCGGTCCTCGGGCGGCGTCTGCAGGTTCGAGATGTCGCGCAGGCCCAACAGCGACATGTGGAGCGTCCGCGGGATGGGCGTGGCCGTGGTGGTCACCACATCGACCGTCCGCCGCAGGGCTTTGAGACGCTCCTTGATCTCGACGCCGAACCGTTGCTCCTCGTCGATGATGACCAGACCCAGGTTGTGAAACGCCACGTCGGATTGGACCAGCCGGTGGGTGCCGATGACGATGTCGATCGAGCCCTCGGCCAGCCGGCGGACGATCTCGGACTGCTGTTTTCGCGTGGCGAATCGCGAGAGGACAGCGATCTCGAACGGGAAGGCGGCCATCCGGCCGGTGAACGTCCGGTAGTGCTGCTCGGCCAGGACGGTGGTCGGCACGAGCATGGCTACCTGATAGCCGGCCTCGATCGCCTTGAACGCGGCACGCATGGCCACTTCCGTCTTGCCGTAGCCCACGTCGCCGCACATCAGCCGGTCCATCGGCCGAGGGCGGTTCATGTCCTGCTTGATTGCCTCGATGGTCGTCTGCTGGTCGGGCGTTTCGTTGTAGGGGAACGAGGCGTCAAACTCCCGTTGCCAGTGCGTGTCGACGGGGAAAGCGATGCCCGGCTGGGCCTCCCGCGTTGCCTGTAGTTCGAGCATGTCGGCGGCCATGTCCATCACGGCGGCTTGCACGGCCGTCTTGCGCCGCTCCCAGATGCTGCCGCCCAGCTTAGCCAGCTTCGGCCGGCCTTTTGTCCCGCCGATGTATTTTTGGACCAGCCCGATCTTCGTGCTCGGCACGTAAAGCCGGGTGCCGCCGTCGAACTCCAGCACCAGGTGCTCTTCGACCTGCTCGTCTTTTTCGAGCAGTTTCATCCCGCGGTAGCGGGCGATGCCGTGGGCGACGTGGACGACCAGGTCTCCTTCGCGGAGTTCGAGAAAACTGTCGATCACCCGGCCCAACCGACGCTGGGCCGGTCGGCGCAGGTCGGTCCGGTGGAACAACTCGCTGCTGCTGATCAGGGCGATCGACTCGCTGACCAGCCGGAACCCGGCCCGAAGCGTGCCGAGCCGGAAGTGCAGCCGCCCTTGCCGCGCCAGGGCCGTCTCGCCGAACACCTCGCCCAGCCGCTCGACTTCGGCTTGGGTCTGGCAGATGACAAAGACGTTTTGGCCCGCGCCGGCCGAGTCCAACTCGTCGCGGACCTTGTTGATGTCGCCGCTGAATCGCTCGACCGATTCGATCTTCAACCGGCACGTCGCCTCGAGCGAGCCGGCCGCCACAGACGAGGCGGTGACCGACGGGAAACGGAGCAGTTCGCGGAGGACGTCGGAAACATGGTGCGCGTCCTCGGGCCGTTCGAGCCGCTGGAGGTAGTTCCGTCCTTCCTCCTCGATGTCGCCCGGCTCGATCAGCAGAATCCAACTCGACGCCGGCAAATGCTCGGCCAGATGGGCCCGGTGGCGGCCGTTCGGGTCGATCATCGTCACGTCGACCGATTCGAGCGTCGCCAGGCTCCGCTGGCTGCTCACCTCGAACCGGCGGATCGATTCGATCTGGTCGCCGAACAGCTCGACACGGACCGGATCGAACCAATCGGGCGCGAAGATGTCGACGATCCCGCCGCGGCGCGAGAACTCGCCCGGCAGCTCGACGGCCGTCGTCGAATGGAACCCGCACTCGACCAACCATTGGGCGAAATCGTCCAGGGCCAGGTCCTCGCCCGCGTAAAGCGTCCGGGTTTGCGCGGCCAGTGAAGCCCGATCGGGCACCGGCTGCAAGAGGCTCTGGATGCTGGTGACGACCAGCTTCGGCGCGTCGGCGGAAAAGGTGACAGTCACCTTTTGCCGGGACGGCCCTTCGGGTGCTTCGCACAAAAGGTGACTGTCACCTTTTCCGCCGTCGGGCCCGGCGAGCAGCTTCAGCACGCGAACCCGGTCGCCGAACACCTCGTCGTGGATCACCCGCTCGTCGAGCATCGCTTCCCACGCCGGGAACCGCTCGGGTGTCAGGGGTGTGAACAAGGCCAAGTCGTCGATCAGTCCATCAACGTCCTCGGCGAAGGGGCAGACGACGACCAGGGGGCCGGGAGCATGCGGCGCGATCGCGGCCGTGGCCAGCGCGCACGAAGAGCCCCAGACTCCGTCCAAAGTCGCCGCGTGCCCCGCCGTCAACTGGGCGACGACCTCGGTGAAGTCCGCCTGGTGGGAAAGCCGCTCGACCAGGTCGAACAGCCGTCGGTCAAGGGCGGCAGCCTCGGCAGTTTGGGCCATATCTGGGGGGAATTGTAGGCCAATCGCCCGCCCAAGGAAAGAGGAAGCCCCCGCCCGCCCAGTTGAGGGGCACACTTAGTATAGGGGCGTATCCAATTTCC
>JAFGFF010000430.1 GCA_016931075.1 Pirellulales bacterium
CAAGCACTTCGATATACTGACAACCAGCGAATCCTCCCTCCAAACCAAACAGTTCCCAGTCGCGTACTTGTGGGTAAAGACAAGGTCGTGACCCGGCGACTCCTTCCCTTGCCGGGCCGTGACTCGGCCAACGGTATAACTCCCATCCCTGGAGGGCCACGCTCCGTCGTGGCCGGAACGGCCCACCAACGGACGCGACGAAGCGCGTCCCTCCAGAGAACCGGCTTTACTCGGACGTGCCGAACGCGCGGCTTGCTTCAGCCAGAACGGTCAGATTCTCCGGCGGCACGCGAGGCGAAACGGAACACGCGCTGGAGAGGATATATCCGCCGCCAGGGCTGCCCACCTTCAGACGCCATAGAGCATCCGAGCGGACCTCTTCGCGCGACTTGCCCAACAGCGTGTTGACCGCGTCGATATTGCCCTTGAAGAAGACCCGATCGCCCACGCGTTGCTTGGCGTCCTCCAGGTCGACGCTGCCCAGCGGCGGGGGGTCGAGCGTGTCGATCCCGTCGATGCCCGTTTCGACCATCAGTTCAAGCCGGTCGCCGATTTCGCCGCACGTATGCGTATAGACGGGCACGCCCTCCGCATGAATCCGGTCGACAATCCGCCTTTCGTAAGGAAGCACGAACTGCTCGTACTGCCGGGGCGAGATGAATCCTCCGCCCGCGAAAGCCGACGATATCAAAACGGCATCCGCACATCGCCGAGCCATCCGCACCCCCAAATCGGCCGTTCCTTCCGTGTAGGCGGCCAGAATCGCATGGATCTTGTCTGGGTCGTCCAACAAATACATCAAGGCGTTTTCATAGCCGAACAACTCCAGCAATTGCGTCCAGGGCGAGAAGATCTCTTGATGAACCGAAAGCGTGTCGCCCACCTCGGCCAACACCAGATCGACCGTGCGAAACAGGTAGTCGGGCCAGTAGTCGTTCGGCTTGGGCTGGTAAGGCTCCAGGCCGAAATAAAACGGGTATTTCAGCCCGCCCAGCCCGTGCGGATCGTCGTAGTAGAGTCGGCACGGATCGACCTCGTCGAGCGACGGCCGGGGACGCGGGGTTTTGGGCTTATGATGGGCGTTGTCGTCCGCCGGGCACCAGGCCGTGTCGCCGTTGGTGAAGAAAACCGTCTGAGCGCCGTCCTCGGCCGTTTCGATACGCTCGACGTGCCGCCACCAGTCGGGGTCGTGGCCCAAGAGGTTGATCAGGATCCCGTCGAATTCGTATCGCCGGGCCAATTCGATGAGCGCTCGGGCAAATCCCTCGCTGGTGAACCAGAGATCGACCGGCGTGACGTCCGTATTGAGCAGATAATGGCCAATGGCCAATTGGCACATAACCGGTACGCGGTCGACCGGCTCGCGGCGCATGGCCGCGCGGATACGTTGTTTACAATTCATGCGTCTTTTGTTGGTATCGGCTTGCTACGGCAGACGGTGGCCCATCTTGTCGCGCTTGGCTTGAAGATACCGCTCGTTGTGCTCGTTGACCGGCCCGACGATGGCGACTTGATCGACCACGGCCAGGTCGAAGCCGCCGTAGATGAACGCGTCGGTCTTCTTCGGGTTGTTCGTCAGAAGGCGGATCTTCGACATGCCCAGGTCCTTGAGGATCTGGATGCCCACCCCATAGTCGCGCGAGTCGGACTGATGGCCCAGGGCCAGGTTGGCCTCGACGGTGTCCATGCCCTGGTCCTGCAGGGCGTAGGCCTTGATCTTTTCGACCAGGCCGATGCCGCGGCCTTCCTGAGGCAGGTAGACGATCGCGCCGGCTCCTTCCTCGCCGATCATTTCCATGGCTATGCGAAGCTGGTCGCCACAGTCGCAACGCAGCGAGGCCAGCAGGTCGCCCGTGAAACAGGCTGAGTGCAACCGGACCAGCGGCGCGGCCACCATGGACGGATCGCCCCAGACGATGGCGACCGGCTCTTGCGATTCGTACTTCACGCCGTAGGCATAGATCCGTGCCGGCCCGACCTTCGTGGGCAGGTTCGCTTCGGCCACTCGATAAACGAGTTTTTCGCGACGTCGGCGGTAGCGGATAAGCTGTTCGATCGTGATGATGGGCAGTTTGAACCGCGCGGCCAACTCGTATAGCTCCTCGCGCGAGGCCCGATCGCCGTTTTCCGAGAGAATTTCACAAAGCACGCCGGCCGGTTCGATTCCGGCCATCCGCACCAGGTCGATAGTCGCCTCGGTGTGCCCGGCCCGGCGTAGGACGCCGCCTTCCTTGGCCACGAGCGGGAAGAGGTGCCCCGGCCGGACGAAATCGCCCGGTTTGCTCGTCGGGTCGACGATCGCCCGGATGGTCAGTGCCCGCTCCGGCGCGGTGATGCCCGTGCGGCAGTCCTTATGATCGACCGGCACGGTGAACCCAGTCTGCCAAGGGGCCGTGTTCTGCTCGACCATCAGGGGCAGTTCGAGCCGCTGGCACACGTCGGGCAGGACCGGCATGCAGAGCTGGCCCCGGCCGTGGGTGATCATGAAGTTGACCGTCTCGGACGTCACCTTCTCGGCCGCGCAGATGAAGTCACCCTCGTTCTCCCGGTCCTGATCGTCCATCACAATGACGATCTGGCCCAGGGCCAACGCCTCGGTCGCGTCGTCGATTGTCGAAAGCCGTTCGGCCATAGGTGCTCCAGAATGGGGGGATAGGCGGGGGGCGAACACGGTCGCCTCCATCCCATTTTAGACCCCCGCCGAAGCCCTTTCCAGGCCCCAAATCCGGCTCTTTCCCACGCGACGTATTCCTCCCCTAGCCTGTAGGGAACGCCCTCCGTGGCGTTCCTCTGTGGCGTTCTCCCCGTGACATTCCCCCGTGGTTTGGAACGGCATAGGAACGCCACGGAGGGCGTTCCCTACAGCGCACCGATCCGGCATTTGGTCAAGTTACGGGGCCAGATTCCGCTTCACGGCGGCGATAAACTCGGGCGTGGTGCCGCAGCAGCCGCCCAGGAAAGTGGCCCCCGCGGCCACGAGGTCGGGCACGTGGGCGGCGAACTGCTCGGGCGTCTGGGCGTAAACGGTCTGGCCGTTGACCACCTCGGGCAGCCCGGCGTTGGCCTTGATCCACAGGGGCAGCTTGGTCGCCGCCCGAAGCCGAGAGCAAAGGCCAATGAAACCGGCGATGCCTTTGCCGCAATTCGAGCCGATGATGTCGGCCCCGGCCAACTCGAGCGCCTTGGCGGCCTGCTCGG
>JAFGFF010000431.1 GCA_016931075.1 Pirellulales bacterium
ACCTTTTGTGCGAAGCACCCGAAGGGCCGTTCCGGCAAAAGGTGCCTGGCACCTTTTCCGCAGGCCGTGAACGGTTACCCGGGCACCATGCCGGGCGTCGTGCCCACGACAAGTGTGGACATGCCTTTTCGGGGCTTTTTTATGGCCCATGCATGTCCACGCTTGTCGTGGATACGGCACCCATGGCTTGAGAACATTTCGAAGGGCCTACGCGTGATCAAACCGGGCATTCGTCGCAAAACGAGCTTCTGTGAGTTGCAAATGACTTACCCATGCACCCCATTCATCTTAGATTACCGTTTTTTTCTCCTTGGCCGACCTCCGACGGCCTCTCTTATCGTGCCGGATCGATATCGAGGTGATATCACCGTGATATCGAGTGGCACTAGAAGACCGGGAGAGAAATGAACAAGGGATTTGAAGAGTATCTTTCCGCCCAAATTATTGAGGGTTGCATTAGTAGCGAGTCCAGGGCGACTAACGGGAAGCCTGGTATTGCTGGTGAAAATCCGAAATCAACGGTCTCACACCTTTTGCGGATATCAAGAAAAGTGATTAGTGACGGTGTTCACCCATCGTGGCCGTGTGCGAGTGTTCATGGCCGGTATGACTTTCAGCATCAGGGCCCAGATAGGAGGACTCAAACTGGCTGATCAAGGTGCGCAGGGCCGCGCAGTGTTCCAGATCGGTTGTCTGCTTGGCCTTCATGGCTTCGAGGAGCATCTTGTGCAGGAGGGTCAGCTCGCGGACGTATTTGGCCTGGGCAGCGGCGTCGGCGGGATCGGCCGGCTTGATCCGTTGGGCCATGAAGTAGTAGGTCACGATCTCCGAGAGCTTGTCGGCGTGGGTTTCCTTGTTGTTCACCCAACGGACGACCTGGTTCAGGTTCGGCTTGGACGCCTCGGAGAGGGTCGTGATCTCCTTCATCGATTTCTCGATCGTCGTGACGTGCTCGCGCATCGTGGCAAACCGGGCCGGGTCGTCGTAGATCCCACAGGGGATCTGGCAGTGGGCCCTGGCGATGGAATTGGTCCCCATGGCGAGGATGGCGAACAAAAGGACAGTCAGCATTTGGGTGGTTTTTTTACCAGGAGTCATCGCGCACCTCTCCTTCTTGAATTTCGGTTGGAAAACATGAATAGGCGGGAAAGCGGTTGGTGGGTTGTGTGTCACCTTGGATGGTGCACCGGTCGAAAACGAACACGGATGAGGTTGCGGCAGCGACGCCTGGCAGGCTGCCCCTCATCCGTGTTCTCCTCTGGCCATCCGTGGTCGCTTCGTTCTGACTTCCTACGGAGTGCTCGTATGCACTTCGCTCCGAACGGCCTCCATGTAGTATTGGCCGACGTTGTTCCAGTCGATCACGTCGAGGAACGCCTTGACGTAATCGGCGCGTCGGTTCTGGTAGCGCAGGTAGTAGGCGTGCTCCCAGACGTCGATGCCCAGGATCGGATGGTGGCCGTGCATCAACGGGCTGTCCTGATTGGGCGTGCTCTCGACCAGCAGACGCTGGTCGGTGTCCACGCTCAGCCAGGCCCAACCGCTGCCGAAACGGGTCATGGCCGCCTTGGTGAACTCCTCGACGAACCGGTCGAATCCGCCGAGATGGTTGTTCATGGCCTGGTCCAACTCGCCCCGGGGATGACCGCCGCCCCGGCTGGACATCACGTTCCAGAACAGGCAATGGTTGGCGTGCCCTCCGCCTTGATTGCGGACGGCCGTGCGGACTTCCTCGGGCAACGTGTGAATGGCCGCGAGAAGCTCCTCGATGGTGGGCGTGCCCAGGTCGAATCCCTCGAGAGCCGCGTTCAAGTTGGACACGTAGCCGGCGTGGTGTTTCGTGTGGTGAATTTCCATGGTGCGCGCGTCGATGTGCGGCTCCAATGCATCATACGCGTAAGGCAAATCGGGCAATGTGTACTTCATGTTTCTGCCTCCATGGGCAAGAAGTGTTGCGAACCGAGGACACCGTCGCCACAGGGCCGTGATATCCCGGTCCGCGGGTGGCCTTTTCACTGCCAGGCCTGGCGTAATTCTATGCGCGGCTATCGTTCGGGCAAGAAATGCCAGAAGACCCCCTTCCTTCGGGGGCACCACAAAGCAATGTCTGATAAAATGGCGACAAGTCAGCTCAGGAAACTTCCACGTTTCATGCCTCGGGCTTGGCTATTGGAGGGCGTTCAGCCCGACGGCGTGGGTTGCACCTGTGCTTTACGGCATGGACAATGGTGGTCAAAGATAGAGGAGTTAGTTCCTCGCCTTACGGCCCTCTCCAGCCCCCGCTCTCTCCGCCCTCCAAACTACCATAGGAACACAAGATGATCGCTCCGGAAATCCGAATGGGACGTCCCCTTCTTGCCCTGACCTTCGGCGTGGCGATTCTTCTGTCAGCCGGCAACGTCTTGGCCGAGGAGCCAGTCAAGCCCGATCCGGCCAGCCAAGCGGCGGCCAGGCAGATTCTTGAAGCGACGGGCGTTCAAGGGGGCCTGATTGTCCATTTGGGCTGCGGGGACGGGCGTCTGACCGCGGCACTGCACGCGTCGGATAGTTACCTTGTCCAAGGACTGGATACCGACGCGGCCAATGTCGCCAAGGCGCGCAAGTACGTCCTCGACCGGGGGCTTTATGGCAAGGTGACCGTCGATCGGTTGGCCGGCCCTCGGTTGCCGCTGATCGACAACCTGGCCAACCTGATCGTGGCCGAGTCGTTGGGCGACGTGAGCAAGGCCGAAGTGATGCGGGCCCTCTGCCCGGGCGGCGTGGCCTACCTGAAGCGAGGCAACACTTGGGAGAAGACCGTCGAGCCTCGGCCGACGAACATCGACGAGTGGACGCACTATCTGCACGACTCTTCGAACAACGCCGTGGCCAAGGACACAGTGATCGGCCCCCCGCGAGGTCTCCAGTGGGTGGGCAGCCCTCGGTACGGACGCCACCACGACCGGATGTCGAGCGTTTCGGCGGCCGTGTCGACTAAAAGCCGGGTATTCTACATCATCGATGAAGGTTCGCGGAAATCCATCATAACGCCGCCTCACTGGACACTTGTTGCCCGGGACGCGTTCAACGGCAC
>JAFGFF010000053.1 GCA_016931075.1 Pirellulales bacterium
GCCCCGAAGCAAGCCAGCTATTGTCGGCCGCACGGGAACCACACGGCACGGTAAAACAGGCTGTCTTTGATGCCTCGGACAATTTGGATTACACCGAGTTGGTCGACTGGGTGCATCGCGTGGTCTCGCACACACCACCGCCTCGTACCATCCAACCGGCCTCGGTCGGTCTTCGCCCGATCCAACCTCCTCACCTGTCCCAGCCGTTTGCCGAGCCAGCCCGGCTGCCGGCTTCCTCGGAGGACTCGGAGGCGGCCAAGCCGATGCCCCGGGCGAACCCGTTCCCGTTCGATCCATTGTCGACTGCGGCGCCGTCGAGCAATTTGCCCAGCAATCCGCCGCCAAACGTCCGTCCGAAGGTCCAGCGGGGCGCGGCGCCGCCCGTCTTCGTTCCGGCCGATCCGTTTGATCCGGCGATTTTCAACCGCCAGTTCTGGCCTAAGGGCCCACCCGGCCAGGCGGTTCCGCTCGAGGACATCCCGGATGATCCTGATCCGCCTGCTCCGCCCGTGACGACCACGGTCACTCCGGCCATCGTGCCACGCGTCCCCCTTCAACGGCCCTGACGCGCTGCCAGTAGACGCGGCGTCCCCGCCGCGTTCTAAAAAAGTTCCATAAAGCGGCGGGACGCCGCTTCTACTTTCCCATGGCAAGAGCCGGCATCCCATCCCCAGCCGATTCTCTTGCGTGACGCGGGAGCTTTTCCCAACCGTCAAGCTTTACCTTACTGGCGTGTGCCGGGGTTTGCCGAACGGTCGTGGTCCGATCATGCCGATGAGCTAGAAGAGGACTGACTGTGCGGGCCGAACGTCCGCGCGCAACAAGCCTGACTCTATCGGCTGGGGTGTTGGGATGACACGATTCCATCGGATCCAGGTTGTCGGCCTGGGCATGATCGGCTTGGGGCTGATGATTTTAAGTGCCGGCGACGCGTCGGCCGCCACAGCGGTGCCCCGCGTGGAGGCAGTCCAGGTGATCGACCTGGATCCCGAGACGCGTCCCGACCACGCGCCGGTCGTGACCGGACTGTCGATCGGCCCCAGCGGCGCGTTGATGGCCACCAGCGGCGACGACCACTTGATCCGCGTGTGGAGCCTGCCACGAGGGGACATCCTCAAGCGGATCGGCGGCCATGCCGATTGGGTGCGGACGGCCCAATTTTCGCACGACGGCCAATGGCTGGCCACCGCGGGCGACGATCGCCGGGTGCGGATTTGGACGCTCGACGGCAAGACGCCGCGCCACTCGATCGCCACGCCCGACCAGGTCATCTACACGTTGGCCTTCTCGCCTGACGATTCGATCCTAGCCGCGGCGGGCTACTCGGGACAGATCTTGCTGATAGATCCCAAGACCGGGCAGACGCTCCGCACGCTCGAAGGGCCGGGCTCCGAGATCCGGGCATTGGCCTTCTCGCCCGACGGACGACTGCTGGCTGCTGCGGGCCGAACCGGCTTGATCCGACTGTTCAACCCGGCCGACGGGACGCAAATCCGCGATCTGGTCGACCACACCCGACCGGTCCGGGCGCTGCTGTTCGCCCAGACGCCTTCGACCGATCCGAACGAACCCTCGAAGAGGAGCTTGCTCTCGGCTGGCGACGATCGGCAGATCCGGATTTGGGACCTCGACACGGGTCGCGCCGAGGCCCTGCCCGAGTTGCCCACCAAGATCTTCGCCCTGGCCCTGTGTCCCGACGGCCGGTTGGCCTCCGGGGGCAGCGACAACGCGATTCGGATCTGGGACCTGGCCAGTCGGCAGGAGGTCGCTCGGCTGGTGGGGCACACCGGCTCGGTGGCCGAATTGGTATGGAACCCGGTGGAGAACGTCCTCCTATCGGGCAGCTTCGACACGACGGTCCGCGTCTGGCGGTTGCCCGATCGACCGACCGAGCGGATCTCACGTCAATTCAACACGGAGATAGGCGCCAAGTAGCGGGGCACGGATGTTGCGGGCCGTAGCGACCGGCGATCGTTCGCATCGTCCCGCGTCCACGGATTCATGGAGGTTGGCTGTGGGCCTGTTACAAAGAATTCAACGGCACGGCCGGGTCCGTCGCCGAAACGAGTCGAAACCTTCGCACTCCACGGAAAACGCCAAGCGACACTGCCGCTTCGAGCAGATGGAAGCCAGGCGGCTTCTGGCCGTGAGTGTTCTCCCGATCCACGTCGGGGCCGTCTACTTCGAAGACGCCGGCGACGCCGATGCGGGTGGGGACCGGTTCGAGATCACGTTCTCCGGCGGCGTGCAAGGCACCCAGTTGACCGAACTGTTCATCGAGACGGACAAGAACGAGAACGGACTGCTCGATCCGGCAGAGTGCTTCTTCGACACGGCATCGACCGATCCGGGCGACTTCGGCTGGTCCGACTATGTCACCGTGAGCCTGGTCGGCATCGACTCGGTCACGGCCACGGTCGTCGACGGAGGCGATAAGCTGAAACTCACGTTCGTCGGATTCGACCCGGGCGACCGGATCATCTTCACGATCGACGTCGACGAGCAGGGCTCCTCGCATCCCAACGCCGTGGCCGAGGGAGACGAGTTCGAAGAATCGCGGCTACGCGCGCGATTCGAGGCGCCGCACTACTACGCGGCCGAGGGCGTCGACGACTTCATGGACGAATACGACATCAAGCTCAACGCCAGCGGGCTGGACCTGCCGCCCGACCGGTACGACCCGCCGTCTTCCGAGATCAACAGGGCCGCCCTGACCGCCGGCGCCGTCTTCTCGCTCGAACAGGAGCCGCTGCCGGCCTCAATCAGCGGAACCGTCTTCGAGGACAATAACCTGACCAACACCCAGGACCTGGGCGAGCCGGGCCTGGGCGGTGTCGTGTTGACGCTGTTCGCGTGGGACGGCAGCGACTACGTTTCCATGGGCATGACCACATCGACCGATTCCGTCGGCGATTATTCCTTCACCGGTCTGAGCCCCGGCATGTACCGCGTGGTCGAGACCCAGCCGGTTGGCTACATGAGCGTCGGGTGCACCGCCGGCACGGTCGACGGGCTGACCCGGGGCTACGAGTTCGGGTTCGACGTCGTCACCGACGTCGAGCTTGTAGGCGGTGAGGACAGCATCGACAACGATTTCGCCGAAGTCCGGCCCGCCAGCCTCAGCGGCCACGTCTATCACGACGCCGACAACGACGGCCAGTTCGATCCGACCGAGCAAGGGATCGGCGGCGTGCTGGTCCGCATCACGCGGGCCGACCAGGACGCGTTTCCCGACGATCCGGGTTTCCCCGACGACCCGAGCTTCCCCGGCGACCCGATGGTGCCGTGGGACATCGCCGTCCAGGAACCGGTCGAAGTGTTCACCGCGGCCGACGGTTCGTGGTCGTCGGGCCCTCTGTTGCCGGGTGAGTACATCGTCACCGAAGTGACGCCCACCGGTTACCTCGACGGGCTCGACGCGGCGGGCACGGCCGGCGGCACGGCCCACAACCCGGGCGACCAGATCGACGGCGTCGTCCTGGCCCCGGCCCAGGTCGGCGAGGACTACGACTTCGGCGAACTGCTGCCCGGCCGGTTGTGCGGTTACGTCTACGTCGACGCCAACGACAACCTGACCCGCGATCCGGGCGAGGAAGGCATCCCTGGCGTGGAATTGATCCTGCTGGACGCCTCGGGCAACCCGACCGGCCTGACGGCCTGGACCGATTCGACCGGCCTCTACTGCTTCGACGAGTTGGTCCCGGGCGAATACGGCATCCGCGAGATCCAGCCGGCCGGTTACTTCGACAGCCACGACGAGGCCGGCTCGCTCGGCGGTGTTGCCCACAACCCGGGCGACCTGATCGACCAGATCCCGCTGGGCAGCGAACAGCACGGCCAGAACTACAACTTCGGCGAACGCCGCCTGGTGAGCATCTCCGGCTACGTTTACGTCGACGGCAGTAACGACGGCGTGCGCGACGCGGGCGAGCAGGGCATCCCCGGCGTGACGATCGAACTGCTGGACGCCTCGCGCAACCCGACCGGGCAGACCACGCTGACCGACGCCAACGGCTATTACGAGTTCACCGGCCTGGCCCCGGGCGTCTACGGCGTGGCGGAAGAGCAGCCGCTGGCGTATAAGGACGGGCTCGACTCGGCCGGCAGCGCGGGCGGCATCGCCCACAACCCGGGCGATCGGATCACCGAAGCGGCCCTGGTCGGCGGCATCGCGGCCGTGGAATACAACTTCGGCGAACTGGAACCGGCTCGAATCGCCGGCAACGTCTTCGTCGACCTCGACGGCGATTGTCTGGTCGATCCGGGCGAAACGCCCATCGCCGGGGTGACGATCCTGCTGCTGGACGAGGCAGGCAATCAGATCGACCTGACCGTGACCAACGCCAACGGCGAGTATGCGTTCCTCGGCCTCGCGCCAGGTACTTACGGCGTCCGCGAGATCCAGCCCGAGGATTATCTGGACGGACAGGAAAAAACCGGCTCGGCCGGCGGCGTCCTGGTTGCCAACGACCACATGGCCGAGATCACCCTTGCGTCCGGGGACAAGGGGGTCGACTACAACTTCTGCGAGATCCTGCCGGCGACCATCTCGGGCTACGTCTACCAGGACGGCCCGACGATTCAGGTCCCGTGGAACGGCGAGATGCCCGACATCGAGTCGATCCGCGACGGTCAGTTCACCTCGGACGACACGCCGCTGGTTGGCGTCGTGCTCCAACTGGGCGACGGCTCCGGTGCGCCTGAACTGGACGCCGACGGCAACCCGATCACGACCGTGACGGACAAAAACGGCTATTACGAGTTCACCGGCCTGATGCCGGGCGTCTACACGGTATTGGAAGTCCATCCGGGCGGGTACATCGACTGGATCGACACGGCCGGTTCGGCCGGCGGCATCGCCGTGAATCCCCAGGACGACCTCGACCCGATGACGCTGTCCTTGCTGGCGGTCGACCCGAAGGACGACGCGATCATCGAAATCGTGGTCACCTCGGGCGAAAACGCCGTTTCGTACAACTTTAGCGAAGTCAACGTGATCGAGTTGCCTCCGCCGCCCCCCCCTCCCCCGCCACCTCCCCCGCCCACGCCAACACCTGACCCGCAGCCGCCTTTTGGCGAGCCGGTCATTTATTCGCAACCTCACTCCTTCCAGACGGCGCCCGAGTGGAGCACGATCTACGGAGGCGGAGGCATCCCGATCGGTTGGGCTTGGCACCTGAGCGTGATCAACGGTGGCAACCCGCGGCGCTATCGCCAGGACGCCGATGCGCTCCAGACGAGCATCGTCACGCCGTTCAATCCCGTCTCATGGAGTGGCGGCGACATGGCCCAGGGACGCTGGACGCTGGCCGACGACCAGGGCCACGCCGCGCAGGAGATCACCTACGGTATGGCGGGGGGCATCCCCGTCACGGGCGACTTCGACGGCGATGGCGACGACGAGATCGGCGTTTTCATCGACGGCGAGTGGTTCATCGACCTCAACGGCAACGGCGTCTGGGACGACGGCGACTTGTGGGCCAGACTGGGTGACAAGGGTGATCGGCCGGTCACCGGCGACTGGGACGGCGACGGCAAGACGGACATCGGCATCTTCGGCCGCGCGTGGCTGGGCGACCACCGCGCCGCGGCGGCCGAGCCGGGCCTGCCCGACAGCTTGAACCTGCCCACCGGCCGCTACAAAAACCTGCCGCCCGACGCTCAGGACGCACCCGAGCGAAAGCGGCTGATGAAGACGACGGCCGACGGCACGATTCGCGCTGATGTGATCGACCACGTCTTCCTCTACGGCGTCGAAGAGGACTGCCCAATCGCCGGCGACTTCAACGGCGACGGTGTCTCGACCGTGGGCGTGTTCCGCAACGGCCACTGGTTCCTCGACAACGACGGCAACGGCCGTTGGAGCAAGGGGGACGAATACATCGAAATGGGCCAGCGCGGCGACCTGCCCGTCGTCGGCGACTTCAACCAGGACGGCATCGACGAGTTGGGCGTCTACCGCGAGGGCCGCTGGCACCTCGACACGAATGGCGACCGGGTGCTCGACGCGCGGGACCAGGTCTTCGAGCTGGGCAGCTACGGCGACATCCCGGTGGTCGGCGACTTCAATGGCGACGGCCACGACGAAATCGGCGTCTACCACACCGGCCCCGCCGCCGACCAGCAAGCGTCGAAATAGACCACCGACCGGATTGAATTGGAATCAACTCCCGCCTTCGGCTCGGGTGGTTTTTTCATCGCGCGCAGAGAGATTCACCCATTGCCGCTGCAAACTCGATCTTCATTGCCGACGCGGATGGAACATGACCGTGTCGGGATGAGAAGAGTCTTCCGGCGAGGCTTGTTCAACGCGTTCCCACCGCGCCCGGTTTCTTCTCCGGCTGCGTCAAGGCGATGTATCGGGTCTTGAGTTCAGCCAGGAGATCCTTGACCGTGTAGATGCGGCCGGTGGGCTTGTTGAAGTCGGCGCCTTTGGGGACGTTGCCCAGCAGCTTGCCCAGGTTCTTTCCACCTTGGCTGCTGGTCATGTACTCGATCAGTTCGTAGCCCCCCTTGCCGCGGATCAGGTCGCTCAAGAGCTTGCGGCCGTTGGGGATTCGAGTCAATCGATCGATTCGATCGTAGCCGCCGGGATAGCCGGCGATCTTGGCCGCGAACTTCCGGCCCTTCTTCGTGCGGAGTTGCTGGACGAGGAAATCCTGATCGGCCGGCACGCGGGCAAGCATCGCCTTGGCGTCGACCACGCGCCATCCGAGCATTTTAAGCTGATCGAAGACGGGCTCAACTTCGCTCCGGGCGAGAATCCCCCCCGGCTGATAGCCGGGCAGCGAGTCGAAGTACCGCAACACCACCTCCTCCACCTGGGCGAAGCTGGGCAGCTTGTCTTTTTTTGCCTTGGCTGCGTATGCCGACTGGCCGGCCCATAGCAGGCTCAATATCAAGGCCGTTGCCGCTATCAGGGGATGGCGGATGAGCGATTCGGGTAGGGTCTTCATGGGATCTCCCCCTCGCGAGGCAAAGCGCAATAATTGGTGAGCTTGAATGTCAGCTTTTTCTGCCGAGGCAGTCGTGTGGTGGACGATGATTGGAATCGGCCTACACGGCAAACATACGCCACAGCGAATTACCGATCCTATCCAAATTGCCAACTGGTTATTTAGTTGACCAAGATGGCCCCTCTGGAGGGCGGAATTGCCGGATTTGTCGTGTCGCAGTGGGGGCATTGCTGCGGATCGCGCCAGTGGGACCGTGCGACCTGTCCTTTGGCCAAATACAGATGGCCAGATTGGAACTGGGGCAGAAAGCCCGACATAACTTTGCTGCGATTACTGCCCAGAACTCCCCGGCGACACATGGCGCGCAGAATGCGCATTTTAATACATTGACTCCCTGAGATGCGTGTTTACCGACCTATTGTAATTTCGTAGAATATTCGGGTCGCATCGGATGCTCCCTGGTGATGGAGGAACCGCCCATGTCGAATCGAGTTTACTTCGTTCAGGAGTGCCCGACATGCGGCCGCCATCTGCACATCCGCGTCGAGTATCTAGGCAAGAGGGTGGCGTGCCAGCATTGCCACGGCAAGTTGGACGCGCGTGATCCGTCAGGCTCCGATCTGCCTGTGCCCGAGTCGGGCCAATCGCTTCTCGAACGTGCCGATCAGCTTCTCCAGAGCACGGACACGATGCTTCCCGACTCCGACCGGACGTATCACCCGCGTTAGGCCGCGGCCACGTCGGTTTTTCATTCAGGCCGGGATTGCTGCTGCGCGGTCCGGGTGGACAATCTCTGTGTTGTCCGGTTCTCTGGTTGCTTGGGGGCAGCATCTGTACTGGACCTCCCAAGCTGGGTAAACTGTGCAGATGCAATCGACTCTCTCTTGGGAAGGTGATCCATGCTGACCAAGCTGACGATCCGCAACTTCAAGCGTTTTGACGATGTGGAGATCGAGTTGGGCAACCCGGTCGTCTTCATCGGACCGAACAACTCTGGGAAAACGACGGCCCTGCAAGCATTGTCACTCTGGAACACGGGCCTCAAACGCTGGAATGAGAAGCGGTCGGGAGAGAAACCGCCGGAGAAGAGATCCGGCGTTGCTCTCAATCGTCGTGATCTTGTCGCGGTTCCCGTGCCGGATGCGAGTCTCTTGTGGCGCGACTTGCACGTCCGGGAGTCGTTGAAAAAGAACGGGAAACAACAGACTCAGAACATCCGGATTGATATTACGGTTGAAGGCGTGACGAATGGGACGGCGTGGGAGTGTGGGCTTGAATTCGACTACGCGAATGAGGAATCGCTTTATTGCCGCCCTCTGCGGTTCTCCGAGGCAAAGAACGGCGACCGAATGCCAATCCCGTCGGAAGCCAGCCTTCTAAATGTTGCTTTTCTGCCTCCCATGTCGGGCTTGGCCGAGAGCGAAACGCGACTTGATCCGGGAGCAATCAATGTCCGTTTGGGTGAAGGTCGAACCGCAGAAGTACTCCGAAACCTATGCTACAAGATCCTATCCGAGGAAAGCGGGTCCGCGCAATGGGATCAGGTGTGCCAGACGATCGAGAGCCTTTTCGGCGTCAAACTGCACGAGCCTCGCTATGTTCCCGAACGCGGCGAGATCACAATGGGCTATCAGGATCCATCAGGAACACGGCTTGATCTTTCGTGCGCGGGCCGAGGTCTACAGCAAACCCTCCTTTTGCTCGCACATCTCGCGGCAAACCCGCATTCCGTCATTCTCGTGGACGAACCGGACGCTCATCTGGAAATCCTACGCCAGAGACAGATTTACGATCTCATGGCGAAGCTGGCCGGCGAGCAAGAGTCCCAGGTGATAGCCGCGAGTCACTCCGAAGTAGTATTGAATGAAGCCGCCGGGCGCGATACGGTTATCGCGTTCGTGGGCAGCCGGCCTCACCGAATCGACAACCGGGGCCATCATGTCCTGAAATCACTTAAGGACATCGGCTTCGATCAATTCTACCAGGCTGAACAGGTGGGGTGGGTGCTCTACCTGGAAGGCTCCACGGACCTTTCCATTCTTCGCGCTTTTGCGGAAACACTAAAGCACCCCGCGACAACGGCTCTCGAACGGCCGTTTGTCCACTACGTCGCGAACCAACCCTCGGCCGCGAGAAATCACTTCTTCGGACTCCAGGAAGCGAAGCACGATCTCGTGGGCATCGCGGTCTTCGACAAGCTGGAGAAGGAACTGCAAAGCACCGAGGCGCTCGCCGAAATCGCCTGGTCCAAACGCGAGATCGAAAACTACCTGTGTACACGGAAAGTACTCCTCGCTTGGGCCGAAAAATTCTCCCGCACCGACGGTGGCGGACCGTTGTTTACCCCGGAATGGGTTACGGCAATGGAAGAGTCCATCGCCGATATCGAAACGGCAATGCGGAAACTAGACAAAGGTTCCCCCTGGTCCAATGACACGAAAGTGACGGACGACTTCCTCAATCCCCTGTTCAAGGCATTCTTCGAGCGGTTAGGTTTACCCAATCTGTTTCAAAAGACGGATTATCACGTTCTAGCGTCGCTGGTCGCGCCGGAAGACGTGGATGAAGAGGTCATCGCCGCACTGGACAGGATTCATGAAGTGTCAAGCCGTGCATCCTTCGTGCGCTGACAATCACAGCCGTACCCCCCGTAAGGGTCGTTTTCCGCGACGTTGACCCGTTTCTTGGCCAGGGGTATAATCCGGCCTTCGCTGGACGGTGTGAACGCCGTCCGGTCATGCGGCAAATGGATTTGCCGGCCTGTGATTGTTGGTTGTGAAATGGAAGTCACGCCTCGAGCCACACAGGAGCGGACGGTGTCGGGGGAATTTTCGCTGGACGCTAAAGAGCAGGTCCGCGAAGCGACCGATATCGTCGATCTTGTAGGCAGCTATCTGCAACTCCAGCGCAAGGGCCGCGCTTACGTTGCGCTTTGCCCCTGGCATGACGACTCTCGTCCCAGCCTCCAGGTCAATCCCGAACGCCAGTCGTTCAAATGCTGGGTCTGCGACATCGGCGGCGACGTCTTCAGCTTCATCATGAAGATGGAAGGGGTCGAGTTCCGCGAGGCGCTCGAAATGCTGGCCGAACGGGCCGGCATCGAATTGAAGCCCCACCGCCCCTATTCGCCGGGCAAGTTCTCAGCGGATCCCGAATTGGCCGAGGCTTTGGATGAAGCCGCGCCTACCGGTCCCGATCCGATCGATAAAAAGACACTCTACCGCGCGGCGGCCTGGGTCGAGGCTCAGTATCATCGCTGCCTGTGCGAGGCGCCCGAGGCCGAGCCGGCTCGCCAATATCTCAAACGCCGGGGCATCACTGACGAAAGCATCGAGGCATTCCACCTGGGTTTCGCGCCGGACCGGTCGGGCTGGATCCTTGAACAGGCCGAAGGCGGCTCGGGCCGCGCTAAAGTGCTCGAAGCGATCGGCGCGCTGGCCGCGCGGGACGACGGCTCGCACTACGATCGGTTCCGCGGCCGGCTGCTCTTCTCGATTCGCGACGTTCAAGGCCGGCCCGTCGGACTGGGCGGGCGCGTCCTGCCCGAGACGAGTTCGGCCGCCAGCCCCGCCAAGTACGTCAACTCGCCGGAGACGCCGCTTTTCTCGAAGAGCAACCTGCTCTATGGGCTGGACCTGGCCAAGGAGGCCATCCGGCGCGACGAGAACAAGACCGTCCTGGTGATGGAGGGCTATACCGATTGCATCGTCGCCCATCAGCACGGGTTCACCAACGCGGTGGCCGTGCTGGGGACCGCACTGGGCCAGCAGCACGTCAAGATCCTGCAACGCTACGCCGATCGCGTGGTCCTGGTGCTCGACGGGGACGAGGCGGGCCAGCGCCGGGCGAACGAAGTGCTCGATCTGTTCATTGCCCAACAGGTCGACCTGCGGATCCTCACCCTCCCGGCCGGGGCCGATCCGTGTGACTTTTTGCAGGACAACGGCGCGGAGGCCTTCCAGTCGCTGTTGGACAACGAGGCGGTTGATGCCTTGGACCACGCTCTGCGAGCAGTGACTCAGGGCGTTGATTTGGCCAACGACGTCCACGCGGCCAGCGAGGCCCTGGAGAAGATGGTCGCCCTGTTGGCCCGGGCGCCCCGTCCCAGCGGCCAGGCCCGATTCCGCGAGGAGAAGGTTTTGAGCCGTCTCGCCCGGGTGTTTGGCGTGGCCGAGACGGACATTCGTGCTCGGTTGTCGCAGATTCGCCGCCGTATGCGGCCGGGCTCCTTTTCGCCGCGCGAAGATGGGCCGTCGGACGAGCCGCCGGTTCGGCTGGCGGAATTGCGTCGGGCCGTGCCGGGCCAATGCGAACTGATTGAGTTGATCATGGCCGATTCGGGCTTGTTGGATCGTGCCCGCGAAGTATTTCAGAGCGAACATCTCACGTCGGCTCCGTGCCGGCGGATTTTCGAGACATGCTGTCGTCTGGCGGACGAAGGCCGTGTGCCCACGCCAGACCGGCTGATGTTGGAGTTCGACGAGCCGGCGATGAAGAGCCTGCTGGTCGAGCTGGACGAGTCGTGCCCGACGGCCGAAGCGGTCGATCGGGCGGCCCTCTTGGAGGAACTGATCCAGAGATTCAAACAGAGACAAGCGGATCGGCAACTGCCCGGCCAGGTTGCAGCATTGAAAGACGAGGGCTTGAATGAAAGCCAAAAAGAAGACTTGCTGCACAAGATGATGGAGCAGTTGCGTGCCCGACATGGCATTTCCGAACCCACGGATGGGTAGGGCCATGCCCGGGTGGATCGGAGCCGCGCCTTCCCGCCGGCCCTCCGATCACTATTCTCCCACCTAGCGCGCCGCCGAGGCGCGGAAGGAGTTGACAGGTGGACCATTTCGACAAGGATTTGCATGAATTGGTCGCCAAGGGCAAGCAGCAAGGCTATTTGACCTACGACGAAGTGGCCGAGTATTTGCCCGACGAGGCCGTGGACCCAGACAAGCTCGACAGCCTGCTGATCTCGCTCGACGAGCGAAACATCCCGCTTCTGGCTGAACCGCCCGAACCGGACTTTTACGACGAACCCCAAGCCGGCGCCGCCGACCGCGCGTCGGAAGGAACCGACGAGGAATTATCCGACTCCGGCGAGATCGTCTCGCAAGAAGAGGTCCAGTTGGCCGATCCGGCCGACCTGACCAAATGGAGCAACGATCCGATCCGGCTCTATCTCTCGCAGATGGCCGAGATCCCGCTCCTCTCGCGAGAGGAAGAAATCCGCCTAGCTAAAAAGACCGAGGTCACGCGGAAGCGGTTCCGCCGGACCATCCTGGGCTGTCAGATGGCCCTACGCGCGACGGTCCAAACGCTCGATAAGGTGTATCGCGGCGTGTTGCCGTTCGACCGGACGATCAAAGTGTCGCTGACCGAGCGGCTCACCAAAGAGCAGATCCTCAGTCGGATGCCGCTGAACCTGGACACGTTGAACCACCTGCTGCAACGCGGCAGCGAGGATTTCGGGCTGCTGATCAGCCGTGGCACGACACCCGAGATCCGCAGGCAGGCCCGAAAGCGGTTCATCCGCCGGCGGCGCAAAGCCTTGGTCCTGGTCGAGGAACTTAGCCTGCGAACCCGGCGGGTCCAGGCGATGATGCGCCAACTCGAGGAGACGGCCGACCGGATGGAGTATCTCCGGAACCGGATCCGTCAGATCGCCGGCCTGCCCGACATGGCTGACCAGCGGGCCAACCTCCGCCGCGAGCTTCGCGACCTGATGATGCTCACCCAGGAGAGCCCTCGGAGCCTGCGGAACCGGTGCGAGGTGATGAAAGCCCAACACCGGGACTACGAGCAGGTCAAACGCCAGCTCTCCGGCGGCAATTTGCGGCTGGTTGTCTCGATCGCCAAGAAATACCGCAATCGGGGGTTGAGCTTCCTGGACCTGATCCAGGAGGGGAATACGGGCCTGATGCGGGCGGTCGACAAGTACGAATACCGCCGGGGGTACAAATTTTCGACCTACGCCACTTGGTGGATCCGGCAGGCCATCACCCGGGCGATTGCCGATCAGGCCCGGACGATCCGGATCCCGGTCCACATGATCGACATCCTCAGCAAGCTGAAAAACACGGCAAAACGGCTCCTCCAGGACATGGGCCGGGAGCCGACGACCGAGGAAATCGCCCGGGCCGCCGACCTGAGCATCGAGGAGACAAAACGGGTTTTGAACATCGGGAAACACCCGGTGAGCCTTGACCGACCGATCGGCGAAAGCGAAGATAGTTGTTTTGGCGAGTTCATCGAGGACAATGGACTCCCCCGTCCCCACAAGGCGGCGTCCAATGAGATGCTTCGCGACCGAATCGAAAGCCTGCTCAAAACGCTCACGTACCGTGAGCGCGAGATCATCCGCTTGCGGTACGGTCTGGGCGATGGGTACACCTACACCCTGGAAGAGGTTGGCCGGATCTTCAAGGTCACCCGAGAGCGGGTCCGGCAAATCGAATCCAAGGCCGTCCACAAGCTCCAGCATCCCGTCCGGAGCCAACAACTGGAAGGCTTCCTGGAACGGGTCGCCTAAGGCAGGCTTTCCCCAAGCCGCCGATCATCCGATCGGCGGCTTTTTTTGTTCCCGTTTGATGCAAACCACTCACGGCTCGCGGAAAAGGTGCCAGGCACCTTTTGCCGGAACGGCCCTTCGGGTGCTTCGCACAAAAGGTGCCTGGCA
>JAFGFF010000432.1 GCA_016931075.1 Pirellulales bacterium
GCCTGAGGCCAGTAGCAGCAACTGTATTTCAGCCGCGGGCCCAGGACCCGTTGGAAAAAATGGCTGGGGACCTCGTAGTGCTGCACGTTGGCAGCGTCCGTGGCAATGGCGATCGGGCTCGATCGCAATTCCTCGACGAAGCGGCGCAGCGGTTCTCCGGGTTCGGCCGCTTCGCGCTCTGCCTCTCGCTCAAGACGGGCCGCGATGAGCCGCCGCATGCCGAAACGAATCAGCCAGTCCGGCAGGACAGCCCGTTCGGCCAGATCAATCAGGTCCATCCGGGCTCGCCTCCTTCTTGGGAAACCAAGGGACAAAGGCGCTGGTGGTGCGCTGATACTGCCGGTAGTCTTCGCCACGGCTGGCCAGGGCCTGCGCCTCGGTCGGCGGGATACCGGTCACCCTGAGCAGGAAATAGAGCATTGCAGCCGGCGCCAGGAGAGTGACCCACCAGTACGAAGACCCAACCGCCAACGCTAAGTAGGACCACCAGTGCAACCACTCGAAAAAGTAATTCGGGTGGCGTGAGTAGCGCCACCAGCCCTCGCGGCAGGTCTTGCCGCGGCTTTCCGGCCGCCGCTTGAACCCAGCAAGCTGACGGTCGGCCAACACCGTATTGCCGACGCCGATGCACCAGATCAGCACGCCCGCCACATCCCACCCGGTCCAACGATTCACGGGATGGTGGACCACGACCAGCACGGGTAGCGCGAAGAATGAAGCCGCAAGAGCCTGATTCTGAAAGAAGAAAAACAACCTTCTCCCGGCCGCCGTTCCCCAACTCGCGCGCAGCGTCCGGTAGCGACCCTCCTCCGGATGACCGAGAACTCGATTAAGCAGAATGTAGATCGCCAACCGCGCGGACCAAATGCCAATCAGTGCGGCAACCAGGACACGACGAGGCAAATAGCCGTCGGACGTTGTCGCGTAGAAGATGGCCAGGAGGCCGATGCTGGCAGCCCAGCCGGCATCGACAATCCCCGCGTTCCTCGTCCGCCACTGAACGAACCAAAGCACGGTCATCAGGGCAGAAACGATAAGCAGTCCAAGAAGGACTTGCACCGCGGGGGCCAGCATCATGTTCATTGCCCTCCGTATTTTCCTTGCCGCCGTTCTCACCGATCCGAAATGGGCATTCGAATCACGGTCGCTTGTTGGGCCTTCTGGACTCCTCGACTTCGCGCCGTTTGGCTGGTGCAGGGCTCTTGAACTTGTGCCAAGCTATGGCCGCCTCCTTGTGGCAACACGACCTGCGGCGTCACATAGTGGCATCGCGAGGCCGAGGGGCAATCCCCAAGCTGCACGGCGTCGTTGACATCGTAGAACGTGGGAGGCTCATAGGTCCAACCGCGGGCCAGTCGCCTTTCCTCCTGCCGGATCTTCCATAGGACAAAGGGACCACCGACTGCGGCATAGAGCCGTGAAGTCCAGCCGAACTCACGGTTCATCACCTCAAGCAGCCGCGACATGTTGCCATACAAAGCCGGATTTCTTCTGAAATACCGCTTGGCGGCCCCGACGACTGCGGAATACGTGGTTGCCATCCCCTGGACTTCCCAGGCAAAGCGCCGGCGAATCCGTGGGTCCGCGTGGTACTTGTATCGTTGCCAACCGGCCAAGGTGGTTCGCAGCACTCGCAGCATACTCGGCCCGTTGACCGTGAAGTCACGCTCGAACGCTTTTACAATCAAGCGTGACTCCAGGCCCGCGGGAATGTGAGGATGCCGGTAATTGAACCGATACTGGCCGTGCGTGTCAGGCAGGGGGCACTCGGACTCATCCAGCATGCGCCCCTCGGCCGTGACTTGCGCGTGCAGCGGTGTGCCCGGCAGAGGCATGTAGAGCATGAATTGGTGGAAGTCGGTGTTGTGCCGCACGGCGTGCTCGATAACCCGGTCGATATTCTCGGACGTATGGTCTTCGAGTCCGATAATCGTCGACCCCAGCACGCGGATTCCGTGCGATTGAAGATCCCGAACCAGAGCAAACGTGTCGATGTCGTCGAGCTTTGTGTACTGGCTGTTCTCTCCCTCGATGCCCATCCAAACCCAGGAGACGCCCAGGGCGACGAGTTCTTCGATCGAGTAGCTCCGAAGCACGTTGGCTGAGCTGAAGAGGTACAGTATCCACGACTTGTCATGCTGCTCGATCAATTTCAGCAACCGCAGCGCCCGGCGGCGATAGAATAGGAAGTTCTCGTCCATGATGAAGAAGGACCGGTTCCCGAGCAACCGTTCGATCTGGCACATCACGTCGAATAACTCGTCGCCCGTGCTGTAGAAATCGATCCATCTTCCCTTGCCCCCGAACATGGCTGAAGTTGCGCAGAAGTTGCAGCCCACGGGACAGCCAACCGACGGGATTAGCGTGGCAGCAACGTGAACGGGCTTATCCTTGACGGAGATCCCCATGTTGCGCGTCCCGATCCGCGTGGGAATCACGGGGTGCCGGATCGGCTGATCCGGGTCCTCGCCGAGAAACCGGCGAAACCATTGCACGCCCTCGCCCCGGACGATCCAGTCCGCGTCAACGCGGTGTTCAAGGTCCGACATATTGGCGATGTGCCCCCCGACCACAATCACGGCCTCCGGCTGGTAATGCCGGATCAGCTCACACATCCGTTTGACTTTGAGCACATTCGTCGTAATGCTGCTGATTCCCGCGATTTCGTAGCGCCGGGCGCGGATCTCTTCGACAAATCGGTCCAACGTGGGGAAGTCGAGCAACGTGCATGGCGCCGAGATATTCGCTTGGATAAGCATCAACCCCCAAGAACGGTGGAACATCCGCAGCGAAAATGGGCCTTCGACCCGCGTGACCTGGTTGTGGTACAGCTCCATCGGGTTGATTGCCCGGCTACCATACTCATCGTCCTGGGCATAAGGGCCGAAGACGCTTGTCAACAGTACCTTGGCCCGGCTGCCCAAGGGGTGCGGGAACGTCGATCGAAGGGCGGAAAATTCCAGTTCGCTGGCGGCTTGTTCGGGTTTCATGACAGGTGTCTTGCCTTGGTGGCGGGCCGCAACACCCTCTCTCGGCCCGCTATTCGGTGCCAATCAGGGGACGGACGGCGTCGATTCGGAAGTGGACGAGGTATTTCGATCCTTCCTCGCTGACGGGCGGAACGCTGCGTCGGCGGATCGACTGGACTTTCTCGATGTCCGTCTCCTCCCGGACCATGGTCAATGTGAGCCTCTTGCCCGCGTAATTTTCGCCCTCCTGAGCGAAGAGATAGGCAGCATGCGGGTTGGCCTTCAAGTTGTCGTGGCTCACCCGGTCACTCATGATGAAGGCGCAAGTGCCGTCCTCGTGCCGATCGAGGAAATGCGGGCGGGCGTAAATCGCCACGTTTACCTTGCCTTGGGCGTCCGCCGTCGCCAGAACACCGATCCCCTTCGTCTGCTCGAAATATTCGCTCAACTTCATCGATATCTCCCTAGCCGTTTATCACATCGATCTGTCAGCCAAGCCCCTTTGTGGCTCCCGTAGCAGTGGTGAACATCCTTGTCTGTTTGCATAGTCCGGCGAGCGCGCGGCATTGCACGCTTACCGAGCGTTGCCTTGGTGTCCGGGACCATTTCTGCATCCATGGATTCTCCTCGGTCAAAAATCACGCTTCTGAACCGCCAGTGCCTGGCGAACCGCCTGTTGGCGAAAGGCGAATATCCGCTCAAGCTGCCAGCGGATCAACGGAAAGACGACTTGACTCAGCGGAGGCAACGGGAGTCGGTAAGCGACCTCGTCGTCGATTACCGTTTCTCCGTTTTGCTCACGGAAACGGTGCGTATGGACCCACTGCTTGTACGGCCCTCGCAGTTGCTCGTCCACGAACTCGCGGGGTGGATTCCACTTCGA